>NZ_JBDJMI010000014.1:0-108166 GCF_039673825.1 Luteimonas sp. TWI662
GCCCGAGGCGATCTCGGTCGAAGCGGTGCCGATCGCGGCCGAGGCGTCCTGGATGCGGGCGACGATCGCGGTGAGCTGGGCGACGGTGGCATTGGCGTCGTCGCGCATGCGAGCGAACACGCCGTGGAAATCGCCGTCCATGCGCGCGGTCAGGTCGCCGGCCGCGATCGACTGCAGCAGGCGCGAGAGCTGGTCGAGATTGCCGTCGGCGGCCTCCATCAGCCGGTTGAGGTCCTCGATCATGCCGCGGAAGTCGTGCTGGAACCGCGCTGCGTCGCCGCGGACCGAGAAGTCGCCACGTGCGGCGGCGCCTGCCAGCGCCTTGACCTCGGCGTTGATCGCGCCGAGGTTGGCCTTCACCGCAGCCATGGTCTCGGTCAGCACGGCCTTCTCGCCCGGATACTGCACCAGGTCCGGCGTCAGGTCGCCGATCGCGTACTGGCGCATGACCGCGATCAAATCCATCTTGGCGTCCACATGGGAGCCGACCAGCGCGTTGGTTTCACGCACCATCAGGCCGTAGTCGCCAGGGAACGCGCGCTCGTCCATGCGATGGCTGATCGCGCCCGCGTCGTGCGCACGGGCCATTCCGCGCTGCGCATCGATGACCGCGCGTAACTGGCCCTGCATCCGCTGCATCGCGGCGAGCAGTTGCCCGACCTCGTCGTGCCGGTCGACGACGATCTGCGTATCGAGCCGGCCGTCCGACACGTCATTGGCGACCTTGACCGCGCTGCCGACCGATCGTGACAGCGTCCGCGAGATCGCGATCGCCATCGCCGCGGCCAGCAGCACGAGAACCGCGATGCCGGCGATCATCGCAAGCAGACTGCTGCGATACACCGCATTGGCCTGGGCGATGTCGTCGGTCAGACGCCGGTCGTTGAACTGGGCCAGCGCGGCCATCGACTCGAACAGGTCGCGGCGCAGCGGCCGCGACTTCGCATCCGACACCGCCTGCGCGGCCGCGCCGTCGCCAGCGGCCAGCGCCTGCTCGATTTCGCGACGGGCCTCGAAGTAGGCCGCCAGTCGTGCGGTCATCTCGCCGTACATCCGACGCTCCTCGTCGGCAAGCGGCAGGCCTTCGTACAGCCCGCGCTGCTCGGCGATGATCTGCTCGATTCCGGCCAGGCGTTGATCGTAGTCGCGCACGGCCTCGAGGTCGTCGAGGCGCCCAAGCTGCGCCAGTTCGTACATCCGGTACTCGCCCAGTTGCGAACGGATCTCGCCCAGGTACTGCACGGCCGGCATGTCATCGAGGCTGACCTTCTGCAGTTCGGCATTGATGCCGCCCAGCCGGCTCAGGGCGAAGGCCCCCAGTCCCGCCGACAACAGCACGATCACAGTGAAAGCGACCGCCAGTTTTCGGGCGATCGACAGGTTGTTCAACCATCTCATTGGAGATCTCCGGATACGACAAAGGACGCGGGCAGGTGTTGGTCATCACCTGGAGCGCGTCCTTCGCGTCACGACTAGCGGCCGGAAACAGAGCGACTTGACGGGCGAAACCACTATTTTCTGCAAGTGCTGCAGGTGTGATTCACGTCGCGGAAATGAATGTGCACATGATGTGAAGTGAGGTGGGGCGGGCGCTGTTCGCGCAGCGGATGTGGGCCGCAGATGCGCTGGCGTCAGGCCGCCTGCGGCAGGCGCAGCGACCGGGCCAGTCCGCCGACATCGACGATCAGCGCGACCCGGCCATCGCCGAGGATCGTGGCACCGGAGATGCCATCGACACGGCGATAGTTGTTTTCCAGGTTCTTGACCACGACCTGCTGCTGGCCGATCAGTTCGTCGACCTCGAGCGCCAGCTTCTGGCCGTCGCCCTCGACCACGACCACCAGCGGATCGACGCCTTGCGGCTGGCCGTAGCGATAGTGCGTGTTGAGCGAGACCAGCGGCAGATACTCGCCGCGCACGCGCAGGACGCGGCCCTCGCCAGCGAGGCTGCGGATGTCCTCGGCCTGCGGCTGCAGCGCTTCGATCACGTAGGTCAGCGGCAGGATCAGGGTCTCCTCGCCGACGGCCACGCTCATGCCGTCGAGGATGGCGAGGGTCAGCGGCAGGCGGATCACCACCCGTGTGCCGTGACCGGTGCGGCTCTCGAGCTGGACCTCGCCGCCGAGCGCCTGGATGTTACGCCGGACCACGTCCATGCCGACGCCGCGCCCCGACAGGTCGGTCACCGCATCGGCAGTCGAGAAGCCGGCCTGGAAGATCAGGTCCCAGACCTGCGCGTCGGTCGGTGACTCGGGCACGGCCAGGCCGCGCTCGGCGGCCTTGGCCAGGATCCGTTCGCGGTCCAGACCGCGGCCGTCGTCGGCGACCTCGATGACGATATGGCCGCCCTGGTGCGAGGCGGCAAGCGTGATCGTGCCGGCCTCGTCCTTACCGGCGGCGCGGCGCGCGTCGGGCAGCTCCAGACCGTGGTCGATCGCGTTGCGAACCAGGTGCACCAGGGGGTCGGCGATCTTCTCGATCAGGCCCTTGTCGAGCTCGGTGCCTTCGCCCAGGGTGCGCAGGCGCACCTGCTTGCCCAGTCGCGTGGACAGGTCGCGCACCAGGCGCGGGAAGCGCCGGAACACCGCATCGACCGGCAGCATGCGCACGCCGATGACCGCTTCCTGCAGGTCGCGGGTGTTGCGTTCGAGCAGGTCGAGCCCGGCGAACAGGCGTTCGCTCAACGCCGGGTCGAGGGCGGCGGACACCTGTTTGAGCATCGCCTGGGTGATCACCAGTTCGCCGACCAGGTTGATCAGGCCGTCGATCTTGTCGGTGCTGACCCGGATCGAGCTCTCGGGCTCGTGGGCGCTCGCGGTCGGGGCAGCCGTGCCGGTGGCGCTCGAACCCGCCGGGGTGGTGGGCGTCGGCTCCGGGCCGGGCGCGGAGGTGGGCGCCACGGGCGTCGCGGCAGCGGCGGCCGCCATCGGGCGGATGTCGAGCGTGCAGTCGTCCTCGACCCAGGCGAACACGTCGTCGACGGCGCTGCGCGGCACCGCGCCGATCAGGCCCAGATCCCAGGCCAGGTACGCCTCGAGCGGATCGAGTTGGCCGAAGCCGGGCAGGCGTTCCATCCGGCAGGCGACGTCGAGCGGCGCCAACTGGTCGAGCTCGCGGATGATGCGCAACGGGTCGTTGCCGCTCATGAACATCGACGGCGCAGGCGTGAACCCGATCTGCCAGCCGGTCGGCGCGGCGGTGGGCTCGACCGCGGGCGTGGCCGATGCGGTGGCCGCGACCGGCGCCGGCGCCGCGGCGCCCGACAGCACGGCCTCGAGTCGGGCCTGCACGGCGACCGCGGCGGCCGGGTCGGCGGGCTGGCCGGTCTCGGCTTCGGCCAGCAGGGCGCGCAGCACATCGACCGAGGCCAGCATCGCGTCGGTCGCCGCGGCATCGACGCTGCGCTTGCCGGCGCGCAGTTCGTCGAGCAGCGTTTCGAGCACGTGGGTGAGGGCGGCGACGGCGTCGAATCCGAACGTCGCGGCGCCGCCCTTGATCGAGTGCGCCGCGCGGAAGATCGAGTTCACCAGCTCCGGGTCCTGGTCGCCCTGCTCGAGTTGCAGCAGCCCGGCTTCCATCGCCTCCAGGCCTTCCCGGCTTTCTTCGAAGAACGTGGCGTGAAAGCGCTGCATGTCCATGTTCATGGGCTGACCTGGATTTCGAGGCGGAAGGCGGGCGTCAGCCCAGGACTTTCTGGACGGTGGCGACGAGCTGGTCGGGGTTGAACGGCTTGACCAGCCAGCCGGTCGCACCGGCGGCCTTGCCTTCGGCCTTCTTGTCGGTGGCCGACTCGGTGGTGAGCATCAGCATCGGCACGAACTTGTAGTCGGGCAGGCCGCGCAGGGCGCGGATCAGGGCGATGCCGTCCATGTTGGGCATGTTGACGTCGGTCACCACGGCGTTGAACCGCTGGCCCTGCGCGCGTCCCAGAGCGACCTGGCCATCTTCGGCTTCTTCGACCGAGAAGCCGGCCGAGGTCAGGGCGAAGGAGACCATCTGGCGCATCGAGGCCGAATCGTCCACTACCAGAATGCGTGCGCTCATGCGGCGTTCTCCACTGTGCTTGCGTTTGAATTGTGACGGGGGGTGCCGGGCAGTCCCAGCGAGTGGCCGATTCCCAGCAGCCGGATGGCGTCGAGCAGCGCGGCGCTGCTGTCGCGCAGTGCGGTGCGCCGGCCCGCGGCGTTGCGGCTGGCGAAGAACGCACACAGCACCTGCAGGCCGGCGGTGTGCACGCGTCGCACTTGGGCGCCGTCCAGCAGCACGTCCTGGTCCTGGGCCAGGTGGGGCTCGAGCCGTGCCTTGAGGGCGGCGCTGGTCTCGATGCCGAGATCCTCGCCCAGGTCCACGGTGGTCATCGCGTCTCCGCAAAGTAAGGGGTTACGACGGGTTAGCGGCAGCGATGGGGCGAGCTTTAGCGTGATGCCTTTTCGCATGCGGTAACCGGAAGCGTCTACTTCGGACGGCCACCGGCCGGCGTGCGGCTTTCCATCCGAAGCGAAGCGTTTCAGGCGCGTCTCGATCGCCGCGCGCGAGGCTCAACGGGTGGTGTAGAGCGGCATCGGCAGAAGTCGGGAGGCGTCGAGCAACAACTTGACCGCGCCGCCGAGCCGCGCAATGCCGCGGATGCGGTGATCGCCGACCGGGGCGAGGCGGGAGGTGTGCGCGCCTTCGATCTGAGCATCGGACACCACGGCCACGTCCTCGACCGTGGACACGCGCAGGCCGAGCGTGTCGCCGTGCTCCTCGAGCACGACGATCCGCGTCGCCGGCGTGTCCTCGACCGCCGCGTCGCCCAGTTGCAGGCCCAGGTCGATCACCGGCACGACCTGGCCGCGCAGGTTCATCAACCCGGCCAGGCACGGCGAGGCGCCGCGCACCGGCAGCAGCGGGGCCGGCAGCACGACCTCGCGGATCTTCAGCAGCTCCAGGCCGTAGACCTGGCCGCCGCAGCGCAGCCGCAGCCAACGGGCCTGGCGCTCGCTGCTGCGTCGTGGCGCTGGGAGGTCGGCGCGGGCCGCTGCGCTCGCGACGCGCGGCGGGGCTGGGGCTGGGGCGGGGGCGGGGGCGGTCGTTGCGGCGGCTGCCGGCTGCGCGCGCGCTGCCGGCGCAGGCACTGCTGGACGTGGCCGCGCTGCGGGGGGCGCCGGTGGGGGCGGCAGTACTGGCGTCTGCGCCGGCGTCGGGCTCGGCGCAGCGGGCACGGGCGCTGCCGCGGAGGCCGCCGGGGCCGGCGCGGCCGACAGCAGCACGCCGAGGTAGTCGTCGACGACCTCGGCGGCGTTCATGCTGCGTGCTCCAGCGCCTGGTCTTCGGCCAGCAGCCAGTCGAGCGCGCGGCCGTAGGCCGAGAATGCGCGGCCCGGCGGATGGCCGTTGACCACCTGCTGGGCGAGTGCGTCGGCGTTGCTGAGCTGGGTGTCGACCGGCACCGCCTCGTCCCAGATCTTGCCCGCGTACTCGTCCTGCAACTGCGCCAGGGTCTCGCGTCCGATGCGGGTGCGGCGGTCGTACATGGTCGGCACCACCGAGACCGGCAGCGGGCGTTGCCGGGAGCGTTCGACCATCTCGGCCGTGCGCACCATGCCGGCCAGGCCGTAGAGCGCCAACGGTTCGCATTGCGTGGGCACGATCACCCGGTCGGCCGCCGCCAGGGCGTTGACCATCAACAGGCCGAGCGTCGGCGGGCAGTCGAGCAGGATCGCATCGTGGCCGCCGGTGTGCCGGGTGATCGCCTGCGACAGCGCCAGGCCCAGGCCCGGCTGGGTCGCGCTGCGGCGTTCGAGCGTTGCCAGCGCGGTCTGCGCGCAGACGTAGTCCAGGCCCTCGGTCGGCGAGGCGCGCATCAGCGAAGCCAGGCTCGAGGGCGGGGTGGCGAACAGGTCGGCCACGCCGGCAGGCGGTGGGTCGGTCGGGATGCCGAACGCGCGGGTGAGCGAGGCATGCGGGTCGAGATCGACCAGCAGCACGCGCAGTCCGCGCGCGACCATCGCGCGGCCGAGGGCCAGGGTGGTCGTGGTCTTGCCGACGCCGCCTTTCTGGTTGGCGATCGCCCAGACGCGCATCAGGTCTCTCCTCGGGGATGGGGGGGCAGGGAATCGGGAGCGTGGTCGGCGGCGACCGCGGGGATGGCATCGATCGCAATCGGCTGCGCGGGCGACGGCCCGCCGATCGGCTGGCCCTGGGTCGACTCCGGCTCGGCCAGCACCATCAGCACCACGCGCCTATTGGCGTTGCGGCCGGCTTCGCTGGCGTTGTCGGCCTTGGGGCGCTGTTCGCCGTAGCCGACCATCACCAGCCGCTCGGGCGCCAGGCCCTCGCGCACGAACAGGTGCACCACGCTGGCCGCGCGTGCGGCCGACAGCTCCCAGTTCGACGGGAACTGCGCGGTGCGGATCGGACGGTCGTCGGTGTAGCCCTCGATCCGGATCGGATTGGGCAGCCCGCGCAGCACCGCGGCCAGCCGCCCGAGCAGGGATTGCGCGCCGAAGTCGAGCGTCGCCGAGCCGCTGGGGAACAGGATGTCGCTGTTGATCTCCACCTCCAGCCAAAGATCCGCGCGGCGCACGGTGATCAGCCGCGCATGCACCATCTCCGACAGTGCGTCCTCGAGCTGCAGCGCGATGCGCGCCAGTTGCTGGCGCGAGGCGGCACGTGCCGCGCGGTCGGCGCCGTCGTCGATGCGGTCGCTGCGCATCTTCGATTCGAGCATCGGCTGCAGTGGTGAATCGAGCACCGGCGAGGCGCTGCCCGGTCCGCGCCGCGCACCGCCGGGAATCGGCACCGGGGCCTTGAGGCTGGCATCGCGGTAGACGTTGTCGCCGACCTGGATCGGGTCGATCGTCCGCGGCGTGCCGCTGAAGGCATTCGCCAGCGAACTGGCCATTACCCGGTACTTGCCCTCGTTGAGCGAGGACACCGCATACATGACCACGAAGAACGCCAGCAGCAGCGTCATCAGGTCGGCGTAGGGGATCGCCCAGGCCTCGTGGTTGGCGTGTTCCTCGTGGTGGACGCGTCGTGCCATCGTCGCCGGCTCAGTGCAAAAAGCCGGCCAGACGGGCCTCGATGTTGCGCGGATTCTCGCCCTGGGCGATCGCGATCAGGCCCTCGATCGCCAGCTCGCGCTCGCCGCTGCGGCGGCCGATCACGCTCTTGAGTTTGGAGGCGACCGGCAGGAAGAACAGGTTGGCCGAGGCTATGCCGTAGATGGTGGCGGTGAAAGCGGCGGCGATGCCGTGGCCGAGCTTGGACGGGTCGGCGAGGTTCTTCATCACCGCGATCAGCCCCAGCACCGCGCCGACGATGCCGAGCGTGGGCGCGTAGATGCCCATGCTCTCGAACACCTTCGCCGCGGCCAGGTCCTGCTGTTCCTCGCCGTGCAGCTCGATCTCGAGCATGTGCCGGATGGCTTCCGGTTCGACGCCGTCCACCAGCATCTGCAGCCCCTTGCGCAGGAACGGGTCGCTCTGCGACTCGACATAGGCCTCCAGGCCCAGCAGCCCCTGCTTGCGCGAGACGTTGCTCCATTCGAGCAGTTGCGCGATCAGCGCGCCGCGGTCGGCGGTGGGTGGACGGATCGTCCAGCGCAGGATCCGCATCGCACGCTTGAACACGCTCGGCGGTGTGTGCAGCAGGATCGAGGCCAGCGTGCCGACGATCACGATCACGAACGCGGCCGGCGACCACAGCGCGCCGAGCCCGGCACCCTTGAGGATGCTGCCGCCCACCAGGGCGGCAAGGGCGAGCACGAGTCCGACGACGCTGAAAAGGTCCATGATCGCGATATCGGCGCCGGCCGCGGCGACTTGAGCGGCGCGCGGGGGGTCAGGGGCCGCGCAGCGCGTCCACGTCGAGGATCAGCGCGAGCCGTCCATCGCCGATCAGCGTCGCACCGGCGTAGCCAGGCAGGCCGCGCAACGCGCGCGGCAGCGGCTTGATGACCACCTCTTCGCGCCCGCGCACTTCGTCGACGACCAGGCCGAAGCGACTGTCGCCCCGCTGCAACACCACGATGGTCAGCAAGGCGGCTTCCAGCGCAGGCCGGTCGAGCCAGTGCCGCAGATCGAGCAGCGAGAGCGTGTGCGAGCGACGGTCGAGTGCGGCGCGGCCATCGAACCAGTTGACCGTGCGCGCCGGTGCATGCAGTACCTCCTGCACACGGGCCAGCGGCAGGGCGTAGGCGTCGCCGGCCGCGTGCACAAGCAGCGTCGGCAGGATCGCCAGCGTCAGCGGCACCCGCAGCGTGAAGCGGCTGCCGCGGCCGAGTTCGGACTGCACCTGGATCTGCCCGCCGAGCTCGCGGATCCGCGACTGCACCACGTCCATGCCGACGCCGCGGCCGGAGATGTCGCTGACCTCGCTGCGGGTCGACAGGCCGGCCAGGAAGATCAGGTGCAGGCATTCCTCGGCGTTGAGGCGCGCGGCCGACTCGGCGTCGATCAGGCCTTTTTCGCGGGCCTTGGCGCGCAGGCGCTCGGGGTCGATGCCGGCGCCGTCGTCCTGGACCTCGATGCCGACGTAATCGCCCTGCTGCTGGGCGATCAGCCGGACCTTGCCGGCGCGCGGCTTGCCGGTCGCCTCGCGCAGCTCGGGCGTCTCCACGCCATGGTCGATCGCGTTGCGGACCAGGTGGATCAGCGGGTCGGCCAGCGCCTCGACGAGGTTGCGGTCGAGCTCGGTGTCGGCGCCGACCAGCTCCAGGTCCACTTCCTTGTCGAGCGCGCGGGCGACATCGCGGGCGACCTTCGGAAACCGCGAGAACACTTTGCCGACCGGTTGCATGCGCGTGCGCATGACCGCGCCCTGCAGGCGTGCGGTGGCGTTGTCGAGGGTGGCGACCGCGCGGTCGAGATCCTCGTCGCGCAGGCGCGCGCGCAAGGTCTTGAGGCGGTTGCGGGCCAGCACCAGTTCGCCGACCAGATCGACGATCGCGTCGAGCCGGCGGGTGTCGACGCGGACGGTCTGCTCGCGTTCGGCGGGTGCCTGCGTGGTGCCCGGCTTGGGCGGCGCCGGTGGCGCGGCGCGCGGCGCAGGCGCGGCGGCAGGGGGCGGCGCCGCCACCGCGGCGGCTGCGGGGGCTGGCGCCGTACCGGGCGCGTGCGCGCCATGCAACTGGTCGAGCAGCGCTTCGAATTCGTCGTCGTCGATGGTGTCGCCGTCCGCGGCCGGTGCGGCGGCGACCGGCGCAGCGCCCGGGGCGGCCTTGCCGTGCAACTGATCGAGCAGCGCTTCGAACTCAGCGTCGTCGATCGGGTCGTTCGGGCCTGGCGCGGGTGCGGACGCCGATGCGCCAGGCGCGGCGCTGCCGTGCAACTGGTCGAGCAGCGCCTCGAACTCGTCGTCGTCGATCATCCCGCTGCCTGCCGTGGCCGGCGCGGCGGCGGCCGGGGCCACGCGGGCGGCCGGGGCGGGCGCCGCGGGTGCGGCGGTGTCGAGCGCGAAACCGGCGATCAGCTCGGGCGGGGCGTGCGGCACGTCGTCGCCGCTCTCGACCGCATCCACCATCGCCTGCAGCCAGTCGAGCGACTGCTGCGCGGCGTCGAAGTGCCGCGGCAGCAGGGTCGCTGCGCCCGAGCGTGCGGCACCCAGCGTTTCCTCCGCGGCATGGCACAGCTCCACCAGCGCGGTCGCACCGAGGAAGCCGGCGCCGCCCTTGAGGGTGTGGAAGGCCCGGAAGACCGCGTTGAGCTGTTCGCGGTCGTCAGGCGTCTGCTCCAGCTCGACCAGTTGCCCGCCCAGATCGACGAGCAGCTCGCGCGCTTCGAGCACGAAATCGGCGGCGATGTCGGGCGAGAACTGCATCGCTCACAGTCCCAGGCGCGAGAGCAGGTCGTCGGCGTCGTCCTGGCCGACGGTGCCGCTGTCGAGCCCAGCGACCGCCGGGCCGGCGGCTCGCAGGCGGTCCTGCTCGCCGTCGGCGGGCGGCAGCCCAAGTGCGCCCAAGCCCTCGTGCACACCGCGCACGATGCCGGCCACGCGCCGGATGATCTGCCCGCCCAGGTCCTGGTGGCTTTGCGCCAATGCCATCTCACGCAGGTTATCGCGCAGCGCGTCGATGGTCGCGGTCTGCGCAGCGTCGAGCGTGCCGGCGCGCAACTGGGCGACGTGCGCGCGGCTGTCGTCGATCAGATCGAGCGTGCGGTGCGTGGCCTGCTCGGTCATCGTCACCACGTGGTCGAGACGAGCGCAGGCATCATCCAGTCCCCCCTGCGCGGGCGCGGCCGGCAGGGTGTCGAGCGCCTGCGCCAGTTCGCGCGCCAACCGCCCCAGGCCGTCGACCAGGGTGCGTGCGCGGGCGGCGGCGAGCGCGTCGACCTGGCGGCGCCAGCCGGCCTCGTCGCCGCGTTCGAGCGCTTCGAGTGCGTCGTGCAGCAGCCCGGCGAGCTGACTGCGGTCGGTGGTCGCCGCGGCGGTCGCGGTCACGCCGCGCTCCCCAGGCGCTCGAAGATCTTGCCCAGCTTCTCCGACAGCGTCTGCGCGGTGAACGGCTTGATGATGTAGCCGTTCACGCCGCTCTGCGCGGCCTCGATGATCTGCTCGCGCTTGGCCTCGGCGGTGACCATCATCACCGGCAATGCGCGGAACTTGGGGTCGGCGCGGATCGTGCGCAGCAATTCGATGCCGGTCATGCCGGGCATGTTCCAGTCGGTGATGACCAGGTCGACCGCATCCTGGCGCAGCACAGCCATCGCGCTGTTGCCGTCCTCGGCTTCGACGGTGTTGTTGAAGCCCAGGTCCGACAACAGGTTCTTGACGATGCGGCGCATCGTCGAGAAGTCGTCGACCACGAGGATACGGATGTTCTTGTTCAAAGCGGGCTCCACGGGTGGGGCATCAGTCGGCGTTGCCGATGCCGGTGTCTGCAAGTTCGAAGGCGGACAGGCGGCCGCGCAGGCGCACCACGGCCTGGCCGTGGATCTGGCACACGCGCGATTCGCTCACGCCCAGCACCGCGCCGATTTCCTTGAGGTTGAGTTCCTGTTCGTAGTACAGCGACAGCACCAGTTGCTCGCGCTCGGGCAACAGTTTGATCGCCGCGGCCAGTTCCCGGCCGAACTCGCTGCGCACCAGTTGCTCCTGCGGCGTCGGTCCGCCGTCGCGGTTGGCCGGCTCGACCTCACCGTGGTCCTCGACGTGCGAGTCCAGGCTCAACACCTGGCCGCGGGCGGCATCTTCGAGCAGGCGTTGGTAGTCGGCGAGCGGCATCTGCAGCTTGGCCGCCACCTCCTGCGCGCTGGCGGCGCGGCCGCTGGCCTGCTCGATCTCGCGGATCGCGGCAGCGGCCTCGCGGGCGCGGCGATGGACCGAGCGGGGCACCCAATCGCCGCGGCGGATCTCGTCGATCATCGCGCCGCGGATGCGGATCGAGGCATAGGTCTCGAACGAGGCGCCCTGTTCGGCGTCGTAGCTGCGCGAAGCCTCGAGCAGCCCGATCATGCCGGCCTGGATCAGATCGTCGATCTCCACGCTGGCGGGCAGCCGGGCGGCGATGTGGTGGGCGATGCGGCGGACCAGTTCGGCGTGCACCACGACCGGGTCCGGTGCGCTGGTGCGCTGGACAGCCTGGTACTGGCGGGCAGCGGCGTTCATGCCGCCGCTCCCTGGCGCAGCAGGCGATCGACGAAGAACTCGACGTGGCCGCGCGGCGCGGTCGGCGCCTGCCAGCGCGCGACGCGACGTGCCATGTCCACCAGCGCCTGCGACGACGGGCTGCCCGGGTAGGCGCGCACCACCGCCTGCTGGCGCTGGACTGCGGCGCGCAGCCATTCGCATTGCGGCACCGCGCCCAGGTAGTTCAGCGAGACGTCGCCGATGAACCGCTCGCACACGCGCACCAGCTTGTCGTACAGCGCGCGGCCTTCCTGCGGGCTGCGCACCATGTTGGCCACGACCTGGACCCGGTCCAGGCCGCGCTCGCGCGCGAGCACCTTGATCAGCGCATAGGCGTCGGTGAGCGAGGCCGGTTCGTCGCAGACCACGACCACCGCATCCTGCGCGGCCTGGCAGAAGGTCAGCACCGAATCGGTAATGCCGGCAGCGGTATCGATCACCAGCACATCGAGCTCGCGCTGCAGGTCATTGAAGACGTTGACCAGCCCGGCGTGCTCGATCGGGCGCAGTTCTGCCATGTGCCGGCGGCCGGAGGCGGCGGGCACGATCAGCACGCCCGCCGGGCCTTCGATGATCGCCTCGTCGAGCGTGCAGCGCCCGGCGACGAGGTCGGCCAGCGTGAAGCGGGGCGACAGACCCAGCAGCACATCGAGATTGGCCAGGCCCAGGTCGGCGTCGAGCAGCATCGTGCGCTGGCCCATGCCGGCCAGTGCAATGGCGAGGTTGGCCGACACGTTGGTCTTGCCCACGCCGCCCTTGCCGCCGGTGACGGCGAGGGTGCGGACGGGCGCAAACGGGGCGGGAGCGGGCAGGTCAGGCGACGGCATGGTGGGGCTTCTGGGCGTCGGGGTCGTGGAGATCGTGCGTGGGGACAATCGGCTTATCGGCATCGCGGCGGAGATCTTCAAGCCGCAATGCGAGATGGGCGGCATTGGCGCGATGCAGATCGTCGGGAATGCGCTGGCCGTCGGCGATCCAGGTCAGCGGCAGGGCGTGGTCGACGGCGACCGACAGCACGCTGCCCAGGCGCCCGGTCTCGTCGAGCTTGGTCAGCACCGCGCCCTGCGGGCGGGCGCCCTCGAAGCGGCGGACGACCTCGTCGAGGTCGGCGAAATGGGTGTTGGCCGGCAGCACCAGCAGGGTGCGGATCTGGCGGGCGGCGCGCAGCCAGTGCAGCTGGCCGGCCAGGGCGCGGTCGCGTTGGCTCAACCCGGCGGTGTCGACCAGCACCAGGCGGTAGTCGCGCAGGCGCTGCAGCAGCTGGACCAGGCCGGTCTCGCTGTCGGCTTCGTGGACCGCGATGCCGAGCTGCCGGCCATAGCTGTGCAGCTGTTCGCGGCCGCCCACCCGCACCGTGTCGGTGGTCACCAGTGCGACATCGCGGGCCTGGTGGCGGGCGACGTAGCGCGCGGCGAGCTTGGCGATGGTCGTGGTCTTGCCGGCGCCGGTCGGGCCGACCAGTGCGATGACGCCAGCCTCCTCCAGCGGGTCGATCGGACAGATCGGCAGGCGCTTGGACAGCAGGGCCAGCATCAGGCCGCGGACGCGGTGGGCCGGGGTGTCGGCCGGCACCTGGAGGGCGATGTCGCGGGTGATGCCGGCATCGAAGCCGTAGTCGTCCATCAGCTCCATGACCTGGCCGCGGGCCGGGGACCCGCGCAGGCGCTCGTCGGTCAGGCGCGCCATCTCGCGCTCGATCATCTGTCGCATCTGCACCAGTTCTTCGCGCATCTGCGCCAGCTCGCCGTCGCTGGCCGGCGCCGGCGGTGCGGGCACGGCGACAAGTGCGGGCGGCGGGGTGCTCGGCATCGCGGTGTGTGCGAGGGGCACGGCCGCCTCCGGCGAGGGCGCGGTCGGCATAACGGGGGGCTGCGACGGAATCCCGTCGTCTTCTGCGTCCACTCTCGTTGCGGGCACTCGACGGCGTCCGAGCAGTTCGGCAAACGACGGAAATCCGGCGCCGGCGTCCGCGACCTCGGCCTGCAAGGCCTCGGCAATCGGCGCGGAGGGTGGGGCGGCAGGGGGCGTGCTGGGCACCGCCTGCGGCGATGCCGCCGCCTCGCTCGGCGCCAGCGCACGCAGCCAGCGTTCGGCGGGCGAGTCGTTCCGGGTCTGGGCCGCCTGCGGTTGCGGCGGCTCGGTCGGCGGCGGAGCCGTCGGTGCCTCGCGCCGCTGCGCCTCATCGAGGGCGCGCTGGACCACACTCTCGTCGTAGTTGCTGGCCGCCACGATCTCCACACCCTCGTCGGTGCGGCGATTGGACAGGATCACGGCGTCGGGTCCGTGCGCGGCCCGCACCATCTGCAAGGCGCTGCGCATGTCGGCGGCGACGAAACGGCGGATGTTCATGGGCGGGGGCCGGAAATGGAGAAGGGGGCATGCGGCCTGGCGCAGGCGAAGGGATCGCTTCGCTCGGGGCGGCCTTGGGGGGCGCTGGGCTGTCGTGTGTGCATCGTGCGTTCTCCGTGGCGGGGCACCGCGTTGACGATGCCCCAGTCCCTACAACCAAGTCCCGCGCTTCAACTGATCGTCCCCAGCAACTTGAGCCGCTTGTCTTCGGGGACTTCGGTGTAGGCCAGCACCGACAGGGTCGGGACGCTGTGCCGGACCAGGCGCGCGAGCGCGGCGCGGACCTGCCCGGGGACCAGCACCACCGCCGGCTCGTTCCTGGCCTCCTGCTGGCCGGCGCAGTCGGCCAGGCTCTGCTGCAGGCGTTCGGCCAGGCCCGGCTCCAGCGCGGCCCCGGTCCCTTGCGCGGAATCCTGCAAGACGCGTTCCAGCGCCGGTGCCAGCGTGTAGACCGGCAACTCGGGCGCCGGGCCGGCGATCTCCTGGACGATGAAGCGGCCCAGCGCGTTGCGGACCGCGGCCGTCAGCTGGCCGGGGTCCTGGGTGTGCGCGGCGTGCTCGACCAGCGCCTCGGCGATGCGGCGCAACTGCCGCACCGGAATGCGCTCGACGAGCAGGTTCTGCAGCACCCGGACCACCACCGCCAGCGGCAGCGCCTTGGGCGTGAGGTCCTCGGCGAGCTTGGGTGCGCTGCGCGCCAGGGTGGCCAGCAACTGCTGGACTTCCTCGTGCCCGAGCAATTCGGGCGCCTGTTCGCGGACCAGATGCGAAAGGTGGGTCGCGACCACGGTCGCTGGATCGACCACGGTGTAGCCCGAGGCCTCGGCCTGGGCGCGCTGGATCGGCAGGATCCACAGCGCGTCGAGCCCGAACGCCGGGTCCTTGCCCGGAATGCCCTCGATCGGTTGCAGCGCGCCGCCCGGGTCGAGCGCCAGCAGGCGGTCGGGATGCACCTCGGCGGTCGCCACCGGCACGCCGTGGACCAGCAGCCGATAGGCGGTGGGCGACAGTTCGAGGTTGTCGCGGATGTGCACCGGCGGAATCAGAAAGCCGATGTCCTGCGTGAGCTTGCGACGCACGGCCTTGATCCGCGCCATCAGTTCGCCGCCCTGGGCCTTGTCGACCAGCGGGATGAGGCGATAACCGACTTCCAGGCCGAGCGGATCGACCGGGCGCAGGTCGTCCCAGCCCAGCTCGGCATTGGCGGCCTGTTCGGGCGCGGGCAGCGCGGCGTCCGGCGCCGCCGCAGCACGCTCGGCCGCCAGGCTGCGCTTGCGCATCGTCCAGGCGCCATAGCCGACCAGCGCAGCCAGGGTCAGGAAAGCGAGGTTGGGCATGCCCGGCACCAACCCGACCACCAGCAGAATGACCGCCGCGATCGCCAGCGCCCGGTACTGGCCGAACACCTGGCCGGTCACCGCGCCGCCCATGTCCTGCGCACGCGAGGCGCGGGTGACCAGCAGCGCGACCGCCGAGGACACCAGCAGCGACGGCAACTGCGATACCAGGCCGTCGCCGATCGACAGCAGGGTGTAGGTCGCCGCCGCATCGCCGAACGGCATGCCGTGCTGGAGCATGCCGATCGCCAGGCCGCCGATGATCGTCACGAACAGAATCAGGATGCCGGCGATCGCATCGCCGCGGATGAACTTGCTGGCGCCGTCCATTGCGCCGTAGAAGTCGGCCTCCTGCCGGACTTCTTCGCGTCGGGCCTTGGCGTCCTCGCGCGTCAGCAGGCCGGCATTGAGGTCGGCGTCGATCGCCATCTGCTTGCCGGGCATCGCATCGAGGATGAAGCGCGCGGTGACTTCCGAAACCCGGCCCGCCCCCTTGGTGATGACCATGAAGTTGATGATCGTCAGGATCGCGAACGCGACGATGCCGACCGCGAAGTTGCCGCCGACGACGAACTCGCCGAACGATTCGATCACGTTGCCGGCCGCCCCCGGGCCGTTCTGGCCGTGCAGCAGGATCACGCGCGTGGAGGCCACGTTCAATGCCAGGCGCAGCATCGTGGTCATCAACAGCACGATCGGGAAGATGCTGAAGTCCAGCGGGCGCTGGACGTAGACGACCGCCAGCAGCACGACCAGCGAGATCGCGATGTTGAAGCTGAAGAGCACGTCGAGCGCGAACGGCGGCAACGGCACCACCACCATCGCCAGCAATGCCAGCACCAGCAGCGGCGCGCCCAGCCCGTGACGCAGCATGTCGAACAGGCGCTTGGGACCGGACTGCATCACCGCGCTCACGGCCGGGCTCCGTCGCCGGACGCGGCCTCATCGACCTCCACCGCCGACAGCTCGGGATAGGGCTGGCCCGGCGTCCAGTTGCGCAGCTGATACACGTAGGACAGCACCTGGGCGACGGCGGCGTAGAGCTTCACGGGGATTTCCTGACCGATCTGCGCCTCCCGATACAAGACCCGTGCCAGCGGCGGCGCGGCGACCAGCGCGATGCGGTGCCGCTCGCCCACGGCGCGGATGCGCAGCGCCATTTCGTCGACGCCCTTGGCGATCACTTTGGGCGCGCGCATCGCCTCGCCCTCGTACTTGAGCGCGACCGCGTAATGCGTGGGATTGACCACGATCACATCGGCGCCAGGCAGGTCTTCCATCATCCGCCGCTGCGACAGCTGCTGCTGCATCTGGCGGATGCGGCCCTTGACCTCCGGTCGGCCCTCGCTTTCCTTCATCTCCTCGCGCAGTTCCTGCCGCGTCATCTTCAGCTTCCGCCGCCAGTTCCATTTCTGGTACGGCGCGTCGAGCAAGGCCAGCAGCAGCAAGGCTGCGGAGGTGGCCATCAGCATCCACAGGGCGAAGCCGAGCCCGGCGCCGGCCGCGGCCTCGAGCGGCTGGTCGAGCATGCTGCGAAGACGATGCAGTCCCGGCCACAGGAACAGCGCGGCCGCGGTGCCGACCAGGGCCACGCGCAACAGCGATTTGAGCAGTTCGGCCGCGCCCTCGGGCCCGTAGATGCGCTTGAGGCCGGCCAACGGGTTGAGCTTCTTCAGGTCGGGGACCAGCCCTTTGGTCGAGGCGTTGAATCCGCCCATCAGCGCCGGCGCGACCAGGCAGGCGAGCAGCAGCACCAGCAGCAGAGGCGCCAGCAGCCACAGAAAGCCGAGCATCAGCTGGCCGGCATGGCCGAACAGCCTCTGCGGCGATTCGAGCATCGCCAGATCAGGCGTCAGTGCCGCGCGCATCCAGTCGAGCGCCCGCGCCGACAGGCCGCCGCCGGTGGCCAGCAGCATGCACACGCCCGCGCCGAACACCGCCACGGTCGACAGTTCGCGCGAGCGTGGGACGTTGCCCTTCTCGCGCGCATCGCGCAATCGTTTTTCGCTTGGCTGTTCGGTCTTTTCCTGACCGTCTTCGTTCTCGGCCATCGTTGCCGGCGTCGCAAGTACCCGACAGGGCGCTGCAAGTCATATGCCGCGCCGGACCGGCCGCCTCAACGCCCCAGCGGCACGCGTCCGGCAGCGTCGAAGGCCATGTCGAAGAGCCGCTGGATCGGCGGCCCGAGTTCTCCGGCCAGCACCGAGATCAGCAGCAGGCCCACGAGCACCGAGATCGGCAGCCCGAGCTGGATCGGATTGAGCGCCGGTGCGGCGCGCGACAGGACGCCGAAGGCGAGATTGACCGCGAGCATCGCGACCATGACCGGCAACGCCAGCGAGACCGCACCGCGCAGCACCAGCGCGAAGAACTCGGGCGCCACGCGCAGTGTGGCGTCCAGCTCGGGCAGCGCGGTACCGACCGGCAGCGCCTCGTAGCTGCGCACCAGCAGCGCGATCAGGGCGAGGTGGCCGTTGGCCGTGAAGAACAGCAGGCCGAAAGCGAGATAGAACCACTGGCTGATGATCCCGGAGTTGACCCCGCGCATCGGGTCGCTCATCTGTGCGAACGACAGGCCGGTGCCCTGGGAGATCAGTTCGCCGGCCAGCGCCCCGGCCTCGAACACCAGCCGCAGCATGAACCCCATCGCCGCGCCGACTGCGAGCTCGCGGCCAATCGACAGCACGGTGGCGGCATCGAAGCCGCTCCAGGCCGGCGGCGCGGGCAGGATCGGCGCCAGCGCCAGGCTCATCGCCAGCGCGACCATGACCCGGATCCGCGCCGGAAGCGCGCGCGTACCGATCATCGGCATCGCCATCAGCAGCGCGCCCACCCGCAGCGCGGTCCACAGCAACGCACCGATCATGCCGAAGGCCGCCTGGCCGTCGATCGCCGTCTGCGTGGCGGCATCCATCAGCGGGGGCCTGGGCGCATCGCCGCGATCACCCAATCAGGTGCGGGATGCTGTGGAACAACGTCGTCGTGTAGTCGACGAGATAGCCGACCAGGAACGCGCCGAGTGCGAACAACGCGGCGGTCAGCGCGACGGCCTTGGCGACGAACGCGATCGTCGGCTCGTTGATCTGGGTGGCGGCCTGCAACACGCCGACCACGACGCCGACGACCAGCACCGTCGCCAGCAGCGGGCCACCAACCCACAGGGCGACTTCGAGGCCACGACGCAACTCGGTGAGGGCGAGTTCGGGGGTCATGGCAGGTTGAAACTCGCCGCCAACGTGCCGACCGTCAGCACCCAGCCGTCGACGAGCACGAACAGCAGGATCTTGAACGGCGCGGAGACCAGCATCGGCGAGAGCATCATCATGCCCATCGACATCAACACGCTGGCCACGACCAGGTCGATGATGATGAAGGGGATGAAGATCAGAAATCCGATCTCGAACGCGGTCTTGAGTTCGCTGGTGACGAACGAGGCGACCAGCACCTGGAACGGTACCGCGTCGGGGCCGGCGTAGGTGCCATGCCCGGCGAGGCCGGCGAAGGTCATCAGGTCGGTCTCGCGCACCTGCGCCAGCATGAAGCCGCGCAGCGGCGCGGTGCCGAGCTCCCAGGCGGTGCGAAAATCGATGCGGCCGTCGAGATAGGGCCCGAAGCCGGCGTTCCATGCCGACTCCCAGACCGGCGTCATCACCAGCGCGGTGAGGAACAGCGCCAAGCCGACGAGCACCTGATTGGACGGCGTCTGCCCGGTGCCCAGTGCCTGGCGCAGCAGTGCGAGCACCACGATGATGCGGGTGAAGGCGGTCAGCACCAGCAGCATCGACGGGATCAGCGTGATCGCCGTCATCAGCAACAGGGTCTGCAGCGGCAGGCTCACCGGCGCATCGCCGATCTGGCCGACGGTCACGTCGGGCAAGGCGGGCAGTTGCGGCGCGAGCGCAGGCGTGGCGAGCGCCAGCACCGGCAGCAGCAGGCCTAGCGCGCCGGCGAAGGTCGCCAACAAGCGGGAAGGGCGGAACATGTCAGGGATCCTTGCGCAGCCGCTGGGCGAGCAGCTGTCTGAAATCGGGAAGCGACTTGAGCGTGGGCATCGCCAGCGGCGGTGCCTCGGCCAGCGGTGCGGGCAGCACATGCAGCGTGCGCACGCCGCCGGCGCCAATGCCCACCAGCAGTTGTTCGCCGCCGACCTGCAGCACCGCTGCGCGCTCCTTGCCGCCGAGCGGAATGCTGGCGACCACCCGCAGGCCGTCGGCCTGGCGCAGGCCGCTGCCGGGCAGGCGCTTGAGCAGCCAGGCCAGGCCGAGGATCAGCCCGAGCACCAGGACCAACGCCACGAAGGCGCCGCCCAGGCCCGGGGCCTGTGGTGCATGGCTGCCGATCGGCATCGGCGTCGGCGGGCCGAGCGTGGCGACCGGCGTCGCGACGGCCGGGGTGACGACCGCAGCTTCGATGGGGGGCGCCGATGCGGTGGGCACGGCATCCGTGCCATGGTCCGCGTCGCTGTCGACATGAGGCTGTGACGCCGTCGCTGCCGTCTGGGGCGAAGCCGACAGGGCCGCGGCCCGACCGGTCGCCGCGGCGGCGGGAAAGGCGCCGGCAACGATCACCGCAGTCTCCGGATCCGCTCGCTGGGGCTGACGACATCGGTCAGGCGCACGCCGAACCGGTCGTTGATCACGACGACTTCGCCATGGGCGATCAGCGTGCCATTGACGTAGACATCGAGCGGCTCGCCGGCACCGCGCTCGAGCTCGACCACCGAACCGCGGTTGAGCTGCAGCAGATTGCGGATCGGCATGCGCGTACGGCCGACTTCCAGCGACAGCGCGACCGGCACGTCGAGGATGACATCGAGGTTGAGATCGGCGGCATCGTCGGCGCGTTCGGAGCGCAGGTCGTCGAAGCGCGCCGGTTCGGCCGCGTGCGCGGCGGGATCCTGGGAGTTCATGCGGGCAGGTCCTGGACGGGGGCGGGGCGGGGCGGCTGGGTGCCGGGTGGTCGTGTCTCGGTGATCTTCACCACGTTGCAACCGCCGGAGGTGCCGAAGCGCCCGGTGAACACCGGGATGTCCTCCACGCAGATCGGCACGTCCTCGGGCAGCTCGATCGGCAGGATGTCGCCGACCTTCAACCGGGTCAGGCGGCGCAGGTCGATCGTGCGCTTGGCCAGGATGCTCGACACCGTGACCTCGGCCGACATCAGCTGCTCGCGCATCGACACGTTCCAGCTTTCGTCGCGGTCGACGCGGTCGCTCTGGATGCCGGCATCGAGCAGTTCGCGGATCGGTTCGAGCATCGAATAAGGCAGCGTGATGTGGATCTCGCCACCGCCGCCTTCGAGTTCGACATGGAAGCGGCTGACGACCACGTACTCGCGCGGGGTGACGATGTTGGCGAAGTGCGGGTTGATCTCCGAGTTGATGTACTCGCACTCCACGTCCAGCACCGGCGCCCAGGCCTCGGCCATGTCGGCGAAGGTCTGGCGCAGCATCAGCTGGATCACCCGCATCTCGGTCGGGGTGAACTCCCGGCCTTCGATGCGGGTGGGGTAACGGCCATCGCCGCCGAAGAAATTGTCGACGACCGCGAACACCAGCTTGGGCTCGAACACGATCAGGCCGGTACCGCGCAGCGGCTTGAACTTGATCAGATTGAGGTTGGTCGGCACGTAGAGCTGGTGCAGGTAGTCGCCGAACTTGATCAGGTCGATACCGCGTACCGACAGGTCGGCCGAACGGCGGATCAGGTTGAACAGGCCGATCCGCCACAGCCGCACGAAGCGTTCGTTGACCATCTCCAGCGTCGGCATGCGCCCGCGGATGATGCGGTCCTGGCTGGCGAAGTCGTAGGTCCGCGCCTCGCCCGGATCGGCTTGCGGCTCGGTGTCCACCGCGCCCGAGTCGACGCCGTGCAGCAGTGCGTCGATCTCGTCTTGCGATAGCAGGTCGTTGGAATTCATGCCGCTCGCCTCACTGGGTCACGAAGCTGGTGAACAGCAGCGCTTCGGCGCGCGGCTTGCCGGTTTCCTCGGTCATCAGCGTCTGCACTTCCGACAGCGCCTGCGCGCGCAGCGCCTCCTTGCCCTGGCGCGTGGCGACAGTGCCGGCGGTCTGCTGGGAGAACAGCATCAGCAGCCGCGCGCGCAGCGCCGGCTCGTGGTGCTGGAGCTGGGCGACATCGAGTGGATCGCGCGTGACCAGTTGCACCTCGACCTGCAGATAGCGCGGTCCTTCGCTCTCGTCGCCGAGGTTGACGACGAACGGCGGCGCCATCGGCAGGTACTGGGCCTGTGCCGGCAGCACGGGCTTGGGCGGCCCGGGATTGTTGCGCAGGTGCAGTGCCGCGGCGCCGCCGGCCGCCGCCAGTGCGAGCAGCAGCAGGCCGCCGAGGATCGACAACAGCAGCTTGCGCCGCTTCTTGGGAGGAGACTTGGATTGCGGGTCGGCAGCGGCGGCCACGGGCGGGTCCGAAAAGGGAATGCCTGTGCTTGGATGCAATCGCCGTGCCGTTCTGGCGACGGTGGGCCGTCACGCTGGGCGGATGTGGCCGGGCCGAGGCACTGTGGACGCAGCGTCGCGCGGCGCGAAACGCGCGCGACGCCCGTCGCGCTGCGACTGGAAGCCGTCGCGGGATCGACGTCGTCGTCTATGCGTAGGCGTCGAGCAGACCGATCCGCCGGGCCGTCGGTGCGGGCGCCGGCCGCGCTTCGGGGCCGGCGTCGTGCTGGGCGGTGGATGTCGCGCGGCCGGACGGCGACGACATTCCGTCGCGTGCGTCCGAGCCGCCGTCGTGGCCCACGCCGGCATGCGCGAGCTGGAAACCGTGTTCGCCGAGCAGATCCCGCAGCCGCGGCAGGCCCTGTTCGAGGGCGTCGCGGGTCTGTGCGTGCGGGCTGATGAAGTCGGCGGCGATGCGGTCGCCGTCGAGCTGCAGGCGCACCTCGACCGGGCCCAGGTCCTGCGGCGTGACGCGAATGCGGGCATGGCCGATCTTCTGGCCCGCCATCCATTCGAGCTGGGCGCCCAGGCGGTCCTCGAAGTCTCCGCGATGGACATCGGGCGTCGGCAGTGGGGCATCGAGCAGCGGCGGCGGCGTACGCACGGCCGGGGCCGGGGCCGGTGCGCCCGGCAGCGCGAATGCGATCGGCGCAGGGGGCTGGCCAGTATCGGGCGCGGGCTCGCTGGCCGGGGGCGTCGCGACGACGGCGACGGTGGCGAGCGTGTCGACGTCGCCGGTGGCGGCATCGGGCGACAGCGCGAGCGCGAGCGCGGGCATGGGCATGCGCGGCGCGGTTGTCGCGGCGGCCGTGGTGATCGCCGCGGCCTGCGGCGCCGTCTGGGCGGTTGTCTCGGCGGGCGGGTGGGCGACCGGCAGCGCGGCGAACCCCGGCAGCCCGACCAGGCCGGCCGGCGGCCACGGCATCGGATCGCCAGGCACCGGCTCGGTCCCGGTCGCGGCGGCCGGATCGTGGTCTTCGGAGGTCGGCGCGGTGTCGGGCGATGCCGCTGCCTCGACCTCGGCGGAGGGGCGGTCGTCGTGCCGCCCTTCCGGCGTGCGCCGCTGCGCGGAGGCGTCGGTGCTGCGTTGCGCCTGCCGCCGTTCGAGGGCCCGGGCGAACCCGTCCTCGCCGTCGGCGGGGCCCGACGCCGCGCCGGTGCTGCGCGCCGCCGCGGACGGCGCGCCCATGCCGGGGGTCGCGGTCGCCGCCAGTGGGGTCATGCGTCCTGGCCCTCGCTCGCGGCCAGGCGCACGCGGCGCGCCCCCAGATCGTCGAGCTCACGCTGTGAGCGGCGCTCGTCGACCTGGCGCTCCTGCGCGCGATAACTGGCCGCCAGTTGCTCGAGTACCTGCTTGTCGCGGCTGGCCAGCAGCAGGCGGCCGCGTTCGAGCTCGACCGTCTGCCGGCTCTGGTCGACGGTGCGGCTCTGCTGCTCGACGGCGTTTTCCAGCCGATCCAGGAAAGCGCGGCGGTTGGCAAGTTGCGCCGGACTGGTCGCGGCGAGCTGGCTGTGGGCGTATTCGTCGGCATAGCGCCGCAACTCGGCCAGGCGGGCCTCGTGCGCGTCAAGCGATGACTGGCGCTGGGCGAGTACGCGCGCCGCGGCGTCTTCGTGGTCCTGGGCGCGGCTGAGCAACGGATCGATGCGTCGGGACTGTTTCATGCAGCGGGTTCCTCGGGTTGCAGCAGGCGTTCGAGCGCCTGTCGGCTGTGTTGCAGGTCGGCAGCGCGGGCGATGTCCTGGCCCAGGAAGGCGACGATGTCCGGCCAGCGCGCCAGCGCTTCGTCGACCGCCGGGTCACCGCCGCGCTGGTAGGCGCCGATGGCGATGAGGTCGCGGTTGGCGTTGTAGGCGCTGACCAGACGCTTGAGCGCGCGGATCCGGTCGCGCCAGTCGACGTCGGCGATCTCGGTGACCACGCGGCTGACCGACGATTCGACGTCGATCGCCGGGTACAGGCCGGCGTCGGCGATCCGGCGCGAGAGCAGGATGTGGCCGTCGAGGATCGCGCGCGCGGCATCGGCGATCGGGTCCTGCGGATCGTCGCCTTCGGTCAGCACGGTGTAGAACGCGGTGATCGAGCCGCGGCCCTTGGCGCCATTGCCGGCGCGCTCGACCAGGGCCGGCAGCTTGGCGAACACCGACGGCGGATAGCCGCGCGTGGTCGGCGGCTCGCCCACCGACAGCCCGATCTCGCGCTGCGCCTGCGCAAAGCGGGTCAGCGAGTCCATCAGCAGCAGCACGTTGAGGCCCTGGTCGCGGAACCACTCGGCGATCGCGGTCGCGCGATAGGCGCCATGCAGACGCGCCAGCGGCGGCCGGTCGGCCGGCGCGGCGACCACGACCGCACGCCGCAGGCCATCCTCGCCCAGGGTGGTCTCGACGAAATCGCGTACCTCACGGCCACGCTCGCCGATCAGGCCCACGACGATCACATCGGCCGAGGTGAAGCGGGTCATCATGCCCAGCAGCGTCGACTTGCCCACGCCCGAGCCGGCGAACAGGCCCACGCGCTGGCCGCGGCCGATCGGCAGCAGCGCGTTGATCGCGCGCACGCCCACGTCCAGCGGCTGGGTGATCGGCTCGCGTGCCAGCGGGTTGATCGACACGCCGGCCATGCCGACGGTGCCCTCGGCACGGATCGGGCCCTTGCCGTCGAGCGGCACGCCGTCGCTGTCGATCACCCGGCCGAGCAGGCCCTCGCCGATCTCCACGCCGCCGCGGCGCTGCAGCGGCACGACGCGGGCGTTGGGCAGCAGGCCGTGCAGTTCGGCGCTGGGCATCAGCGAGGTGCGTTCGCCGGCGAAGCCGACGACCTCGGCCTCGACCCAACCCCCGTCGGCGACCTCGACCCGGCAGGTCGCGCCCATCGGCGCTTCGCAGCCGACCGCCTCGAGCGTCAGCCCGACCGCGCGGCGCAGGATGCCTTCGCGGATCAGCCCGCGTCCGGCCGCAGGGTCCGGCCCGGTGCTGTCCAGGCGCGCGGCCAGGCGCAGGTTGCGGGCGGCCAACCAGTCGGCGGGATCGGCGCGGGGCAGGGGGGCGCTCATCCGCGCGTCCCGGCGCGGCGCAGCACGGTGTCCAGCGCGCCGCGCAGCCGCGCCTCGAGACTGCCATCGATGCGCACGCTGGGCGCATGCACGCGCAAGTCGCCGCGCGCCAGCGCCGGATCGGCGACCAGGCGGGTCTCGTCCGGCAACGCCAGCAACGGCGTCAGCGAGGCGATGTCATCGGGATGCAGGCGCACCTCGACCTCGCGCGCCGCGCCGCCGACCGCATCGACGGCGTCGGCGACCAGTTCGGCCAGCAGTGCCGGCTCGGCCTCGTAGGCGCGGCCCACCAGGCTGCCTGCGATGCGCACGGCCAGTTCGCCCAGCGCGGCGACGACTTCGTTTTCCAGCCGCGCCAGCGGCCGCGAGAAGTTGTCGAGGATGCCCTCGATCTGCGCGGCCAGCCGGCGCATCTCCGCCTGCGCCTGCGCCAGGCCTTCGGCGCGGCCCTGGGCCAGGCCCTCGGCATGGCCTTCGCGCTGGGCGTCGTCGCGGATGCGCTGGATCTCTTCGAGCGAGGGCGGGCGCGGCAGTTCGGCCGGGACCTCGGTGGCCGCGGGGGCAGGGACGAGGGCTGCGTCGAGCGCCGGTGCCAGCCAGCGCACCGCGCCGCTCATACCAGCGCCTCGGCGTTGCCGCCGCCACCGAGCGTCAGCGCGCCCTCATCGGCGAGCCGGCGCACGATCGTCAGGATCTCCTTCTGCGCCGACTCCACGTCCGACAGCCGGACCGGCCCGCGGGCTTCCATATCCTCGATCAGGATCTCGGCCGCGCGTTGCGACATGTTGCGGGTGATCTTCTCGCGCACACGCGGATCGGCGCCGCGCAGCGCGATGCCCAGGCGGTCGCCCGAGACTTCGCGCAGTACGATCTGCAGTTCGCGGTCGTCCAGTTCGATCAGGTCGTCGAACACGAACATCAGGTCCTGGATGCGCTGGCACAGCTGCGGGTCGATCTTGCGGATCGCGCCCAGCAGCCCCTGGTCCTGGCCCGACTCCATGAAGTTGAGGATGTTCGCCGCGACCTTGACCCCGCCGACGGCCGACGACTTGAGGTTCTGGTTGCCGGCGAACTGCCGCTCCATGATCTCGTTGAGTTCGTTGAGCGCATTGGGCGGGATGCCGTCGAGCGTGGCGATGCGCAGCAGCACGTCGGCGCGGGTGCGCTCGGGCATCAGCTTGAGCGCATCGGCCGCCTGGTCGGGGTCGAGGTGCGACATCACGATCGCGATGATCTGCGGATGCTCGTGGCGCACCAGGTCGGCGATCGCGCGCGGGTCCATCCACTTGAGCGTGTCCAGCCCGGTGGTGTTGCGCCCCAGCAGGATGCGGTCGATCAGGCTGCCGGCCTTGTCGGCGCCCAGCGCCTGGACCAGCACCGCGCGGATGTAGTCGTCGGCGCCGACGCCGAGCGAGGTCTGCCGCTCCAGCGCGCCGTGGAAGTCGTCCATCACGCCGGTGACCTGCTCGCGGCTGACCGGCCCCATGGTCGCCATCGCCAGGCCGAGCTTCTGCACTTCCTTGGCGCCCATGTGCTTGAGCACCTCGGCCGCGTCGGCCTCGCCGAGCGAGAGCAGCAGCACCGCGGCGCGCTGCACGCCGGTCATCTCGCCGATGTCAGGTGGTCGCTTCATCGCCCAGCCATCCCTTCACCACCTGCGCCACGCGCTTGGAATCGGTCTTCACCGCCTCGCGGGCCTGCCGCAGGCGGTCTTCATAGGCATCGGACGGCAACGCGATCGCCGCCTGCGCGTGCGCCGGGCCCGACAGTGCGCCGATCTGCGCGGTGTCGTCGGCGAGCGCCGGCACGGCCTCGTCGTCGAGCAGCACGACCTCGGCAGTCTCGGGGTCGGCGCCGCGCCGGGGCTTGGCCGACGGCCCGGTGATCTGGCGCACCGCCGGGCGCACCACGCCGAACAGCAGCGCCAGCACGACCAGCGCGCCGAGCGCGATCCGCGCGATGTCGCGCAGCATCGGCTGCTGCCACCACGGCACCGCGCCGACGTCGTCGAGCGTCTCGCGCACGAACGGCGCGTTCATCACCGACACCACGTCGCCGCGGGCCTCGTCGAAGCCGACCGCCTGGCGCACCAGCGCCTCGATGCGCTGCAGTTCGGCCGCGGTCAACGGCTGCAGCGTGGTCGCGCCGTCGGCGCCGGTGCGCGGCACGTGGTCGACCAGCACCGCGGCGGTGACCCGGCGGATCCGGCCGCCAGGCTGGCGGGTGTGGCTGAGCGTGCGGTCGAGCTCGTAGTTGCGGGTCGCGCTGCGCGACGATTCGCCCGTGTTGCCTGCGGCCGCGGCGACCGCCGCATCGACTGGCGCCGGGTTGGCGGCGGTGTCGGGCAGGTTGCTGGTCGCGCCAGGGATGCCCTGGGGACCCGCGGGCGCGCTGTTCTCGCTGGTCTGCTCGCTGCGCAGCTTGGGCGGCTCGGCGTTGTAGAGCTCGCGCGCTTCTTCGCTGACCGAGAAATCCATGTCCACGGTGACCTCGGCGTTGACCCGGCCGGCGCCGGTCATCGGCTCGAGCAGCTCGCGGATGCGCTGGTTGAACGAGGTCTCCTGGCGCCGCGCCTGCTCGAACTGCTGCGCACTCATCGCCGCGTCCGGGTCCTGGCGGCTGTCGCTGAGCAGGCGGCCGTTCTGGTCGACGATGGTGACGCGCTCGGGCGCGAGGTCGGGGATGCTGGAGGCGACCAGGTGCACGATCGCGTCGACCTGTCCGCGCTCGAGACTGGCACCGCCGCGCAGCTCGAGCACGACCGAGGCACTGGCGGCCTCGCGCTGGCGGGTGAAGGCGCTGGGCTTGGGGATCGCCAAGTGCACGCGGGCGTCGCGCACCGGGCGCAGGGCTGCGATCGTGCGCACCAGTTCGGTCTCCAGCGCATGCTGGTAGCGCGCGGTCTCGACGAACTGGCTGACCCCGAAGCCTGGGTCGCGCTCCATCAACTCAAAGCCCAGCCGACCCGACTCGGTCAGCCCGGAGCCGGCGAGCTTCAAGCGGGCGTCGTGCACGTTCTGCTCGGGCACCGAGATCGCGCCGGTTGCCTGGTCGATGCGGAACGGGATCTGCGCGGTACGCAGCAGGTCGGTGGCTTCGGCCGTGGCCTTGGCGTCGAGGCCGGCGTACAGCGGCACGTAGCCGGGCGTCTGCGACCAGAAGAACACGATCAGGCCGCCGGCGATGGCCGCGGCCAGCAGCAGCATCTTGCCCAGGCGGCGGGCGAGCTGCATCTTCTCTAGCCGGTCGAGCACCTCGACTGCCTTGCCGCCGGCCTTGTCGGCGTTGAAGACATCCTTGGGAAGCGGGATCGCCATGGGTCAGTCGGTCTCCGGTGCCGTCACAGCGGCATGTTCATGACGTCCTGGTACGCCTGTACCAGACGGTTGCGCACTTCCACCGTGGCGCGGAATGCCACCTGCGATTGCTGCGAGGCCACCATCACCTTGGCCAGATCCGCGCCCGGCTCGCCGAGCTCGAATGCGCGTACCAGCGCGCCGCTGCGTTGCTGCGCCGCGTTCACGCCCTCGATCGCGTTGCGCAGCGTCGCGCCGAAGCTCGGGCTTGCCGCGCCTGCGACGCCACCCGGCGCCTGCGCGCCGCCCAGGCCCTGGACCGGGATCGCATCCGAGCGCGCGGCATCGGCGGCGATCGTCTCGCGCGCCTGCGCCATGGCCGGCATCTGGCCCTGGAAGCTGCGGATCTGCGAGAGGATCGAATTGACCGAATGGCTCATGGGGGCGGGGTGTCGGAAGCCTGCCGGGACGATGCAAGTCGCGTGCCGCGTGCCTTGCGACAGTGGCGCCGGACTCTTGGCGCCGCACCCGATGCGCGGTTTTGCCCGCCCGACAAAGGCGGCGCGCGTTCTCGGGTTGCCGGGTGGCGGGCGCGGCGTCCGCTCAGGCGGCCAGTTCGCGCTCGATGCCGTACTTGCGCAGCTTCTCGGCCAGCGTGGTGCGGCGCAGGCCCAGCAACTGCGCGGCGTGCGCGACGACGCCGTCGCTGCGCTCGAGCGCCTCGCGGATCAGGCCCAGCTCGATCCGTGCCATATGGTCGCGCAGGTCCAGCCCGTCCTCGGGCAACTGCGTCGGTTCGGCCGCGTCCGCGGTCGCAGCGGGCGCTTGGACGTCCGCCGTCGGCGCCGCGAGCGTCGCCGCAGGCGTGTCGATCAGATGCTCGCGGTAGCGTTGCGGCAGGTCCTGCACGCGCACCATGCCGCCTGGATTGAGCACCGCCAGGCGCTCGACCAGGTTGCTCAGCTCGCGCACGTTGCCCGGCCAGGCATAGCCGGCCAGGGCCTCGATCGTGTCGGCCGCGAAGCGGATCTCGCCGCGGCCGTTGCGCGCCAGCTGGCCGGCGATCGTGGCCATCAGCTCGGGCAGGTCGTCGCGCCGTTCGCGCAGCGACGGCATCTCGATCGGGAACACATTGAGGCGGTAGAACAAGTCCTCGCGGAACTGGCCCTCGCCGATCCGTGCCTCGAGGTCGCGGTGGGTCGCCGCGATCACGCGGACATCGCAGCGGATCGACTGGTTGCCGCCGACGCGCTCAAAGCACCGCTCCTGCAGCACGCGCAGCAGCTTGACCTGCATCGGCAGGCTCATGTCGCCGATCTCGTCGAGCAGCAGTGTGCCGCCCTCGGCCATCTCGAAGCGGCCCTTGCGCGCCGACAGTGCCCCGGTGAACGCGCCCTTCTCATGGCCGAACAGCTCGCTTTCGAGCAGTTCGGCCGGGATCGCACCGCAGTTGATCGCCACGAACGGCCCATCGCGTCGGGCCGAGCGCTGGTGGATGGCGCGCGCGGCGACTTCCTTGCCGGTGCCCGATTCGCCCAGCACCAGCACCGTGGTGTCGAACGGCGCCACCTGGTCGATCATGCGTCGCAGGCGCCGGACCGGCTCGCTGCTGCCGGTCGGCCCGAAGCCCTGCTCGGTCGAGGCCTGGCGGTCGGCATCGATGCGCTTGAGGCTGGCGATGCGCAGCAGGTTCTCGAGCTGGGCGTGGCGCAGCGGCGATTCCAGCGTCCACACCCCGGCCTCGTGCAGGCCGTGCGCGGCAGCGAACGTCGGCGCTTCGCCGTCGATCAACAGCACCGGCGGCGCGATGCCGGCCTGGCCCAGCCAGCCGAAGAAGGCGGGCGCGGCGGCATCGTCGGCGGCGATGTCGCCGACCAGCACTGCGACCCAGTCGCTGGACCGGTGGCGCGCGGTGGAGATCTCGCCGGCCTCGGCGACCCAGCGCGGACGCAGGTCCATGAATTCGAGCAGCGTGCACAGCCGCTCGGCGCGGTCGCCGTCGGCGTCGATGACCAGGATGCGCGGCTCGCTCACAGCTGCGCTCCCGGCTCGCCCTGCGGATGGCGCAGGCTTTCGAGGATCTGCATGACTTCCTGGATATAGGACAGCTTGCTGACGAAGTTGTCGGCGCCGGCGCGCGTGGCGTGCTCGCGGTGCTCGGCGTCGTCGAAGTGGCTGGCGATCACGATGTAGGGCGGGTCGTCCTGCGCCTTGATCAACCGCGCGGCCTGCAGGCCGCCCATCTCCGGCATCGCCAGGTCCATCAGCACCACATCCGGGCGCAGCGCCTCGGATTGCGCGATGGCCTCCAGGCCGTTGCCGGCGGTGCCGACCACGTCCAGCCAGTCCAGTCGGCGCAAGTGGCGCAGCGCGGCATTGATGAAGCCGTCGTGGTCGTCGACCAGCAGTACCTTGATCTTGTCCATGGGGGTCTCAGGCCGTTCGGGCCAGTGGCGCGGACGCCGGGGCGCGGCGCAGACGTGCGGGCGGAATGTCGAGCTGTTCGCGGTACTTGGCGACGGTACGCCGCGCGATGTGCACGCCCTGGCGTGCGAGCAGCGCGGCGATCGCGTCGTCGGCCAGCGGGCGGTGCCGCGGCTCGGCCTCGATCAGCCGCCGGACCATCGCCCGGACCGCGGCGCCGGAGACTTCCGCGCCTTCCAGGCGCACTGCGAAGAAGCGCTTCATCTCGATCGTGCCGCGTGGCGTCTGCAGATACTTGCCGGTGGTGATCCGCGAGACCGTCGATTCGTGCATGCCGATCGCCTCGGCGACCTCCTTGAGCGTCAACGGCGCGATGGCTTCCTCGCCCTGGGCCAGGAAGGCCGCCTGGCGTTCGACCAACACGCGCGCGGTGCGCAGCAAGGTGTCGTAACGCATCGACAGGCCACGTGCGAACCAGCGGGCCTCCTGCAGCAGTTCGCGCATCGGCGCGGCGGCCTCGCCGCCATCGGCAAGCAACCGCTCGTAGCCGGCGTTGATCGTCACGCGCGGGGTTGTGACCGGGTTCAATGCGACGCGCCAGCCGGCGTCGGCATGCCAGACCACGACATCGGGCACGACCGCGTCGTCGGATACGGGGGCGCCGGTCTGGGCCGGGCGCGGATCGAGCGCGCGCACCAGCGCGATCGCTTCGTGGATATCCTCGACCGCGCGGTCGAGACGGCGGGCGATCGCATCGACATCGTGCGCGGCCAGCAGGTCGAGCGCGACCGCGACCAGGCGCCGGGCCAACGGACGGCCGGGCACGTGGCCGGGCTGGGCGTCGAGTTGCGCCAGCAGGCACTCGCGCACGTCGCGGGCGGCGATGCCGGCCGGATCGCCGGCCAGCAGCCGCTGGCGCACCGCCTCGGCTTGCGCCGCCGAGCAGCCCAACTGCGTCGGCGCCTGTTCGGCGAGCGCCTCGGGCGGCGCGACCAGATAACCGGCCTCGTCGCAGTGGCTCAGCCAGAACGCGGCGATCGCCAGTTGCGCGTCCGAAAGTTCCAGCGCCAGGCGCTGCAGGATTCGCCAGTGCGGATCGCTCGACGGCTCGGCCGCGATCCGCTGCAGGCCGTCGTCATCGCCGCTCCAACTGGCGCTGCGCACGTCCCACATCGTGCTGTCGGGCAGTTCGTCGAACGCGGCGACCTCGACCCGGCCATCGGGGATGGCGTCGGTATCGACCGGAGCGGGCGCGGCGACGGGGACCTCGTCGAGCTCCAGCATCGGGTTGTGCGCGAGCACGCGGCGCACTTCCAGCTCCAGTTGCTGCCCGTCGAGCTGCAGCAGACGGATCGACTGCAGCAACTGCGGTGTGAGGTGCAGCTGTTGGCCGAGCTGCAGCGAGGCGGAGGCCTTCATGTCGGAATCCCGTCGCGCCGGACGTCGACGCGTGCAGGCATCGTGAAGGCGGCGTGACGGCAACGCTATCGGGCCGTTCCCCACGTCGGCAAGGGATTGCCTGACTGCTGTCGGGGTTTCCCCCACACGCCGATCGGCACCGGCGCCGGAATTCCGGCGGCGCGGCGTCAGTCTCCGGCCGGCCGCTGCCGCGCGGCGAGCAGCACCAAGTCGTTGGCGCGCCGGCAACCGAGCGTCTCCATCATGCGTGCACGGTGGGTTTCCACCGTCTTGATGCTGATCGCAAGCTCGGCGGCGATCTCCTTGCTGCTGCGCCCGCGACCGATCAGGTCGAGGATCTGCTGCTGGCGCCTGGACAGCGCATCGACGCCGCCCTGCACCGGGCGGCCGAACATCGGTGCCATCAGCCGCGACGACAGCCGTGGGCTGAGATACAGCTCGCCGGCCGCTGCGGTGCGCAGCGCCAGTTCCAGTTCCATCGGGGCGGCGTCCTTGACGATGAAGCCGGTCGCGCCGCGTTCGATCGCCGTGCGCACGTGCTGGGCGTCGTCGTGCATCGACATGATCAGCACGCGGGTGGCGGGCAATTGTGCGCGGATCGCGACCATGGCCTCGATGCCGCTGCGGCCGGGCAGCGAGAGGTCCATCAGCACCAGATCCGGGCGATGGGCCAGGCTCAGCGCCAGCGCCTCGTCGGCGCCGCTGGCCTGTGCGCACACATCGACGTCGTCGAAGCCCTGCAGCAGCCGGTCCAGGCCGGCCCGCACCAGCGTGTGGTCATCGACGATCAATACGCGCACCAGCCCGGTCCCCTCCTGGCCGCCGTCTGAGCGGCCTCCCGGTGGACAGGATACGTCAGCGCGGGGCAGGCGGGTTTCAGCGCCGCCGTTGTTCGGCGACCTGGCGCCGGTGCAGGCGGAACAGATGGCGGTCCAGTGCCTCGACGAGGTCGGCGCGCAGACCGGCGAAAGCCAGCCACACCCGGCTCCCGGCATGGCCTTGTTCGCAGGCCACGACGGTCGCCGGCAAGGCCAGATGGTCGGGCAGCCAGTCGGCCGGCTGCAGCCGCACGATCGCGGCCGCGCCCGGCGGCAGATGCTCGCCCGGTTCCAGGTCGACCCGCAGGCCATGGCAGGACCAGTGCAGCCGGCGATCGACCAGGCCGTCGTCGCGCCGCGCCAGCCGGCCGAGCAGGGCGAGGATCAGGTCGAGCTTGGCGTCCATGCGCTGGGCCAGCAGCGGCAGGTCGCCGTGGTCCTCGCCGCCGTCGTCCTTGCGCAGGTCCTCGATGTGGGCGAGTGCCGACAGCAGGGTGATGGCCTCGGCCTGTCGGCCGGCGCCGTCGGCCGGTTCGATGGCCATCGGCAGGTCGAGCTCGCAACTCAGCGCGTCGCCGAACAGCCGCGCCTCGGCTTCGGCGGGCGTGGTCGATGCAAGCGGATTCACGGCGTCTGCTCCAGTCCGGCATAGAGCCTGGAGGCCGCGTTGGCACGGTGTGCCTGCCGCAACCGCGCGGCGGCCGTGTCGCGGCGTGCGCCCAGGCGTGCGGTCAGCGCGAGTTGGGCGTCGAGCAGGGCGCGCAGCGCCGGCGCCGGTGGCGCGTGCCCGGCGGATGCGCCCACTGCGGGCCCCACCGTGGCCTGCAGGCGCTGGTGATAGGCGTCCAGCAGGCCGGCCGCGGTCTCCACGTCATCGTGCGCGATCGCCGCATCGAGCGCGGCGAGGTCGCGGTGCAGGGCCTCGAGCCCACTCATGCCGATGCGCCGGTCGCTTCGTTTGCCGCCTTGCCGGGCCCGATCGCGGCCCAGGCGGCATCGACCTCGGCCAGCAGCGCCAGCGACTCGCGCAGGCCGGTCGGGTCGTTCTGCAGGTTGGCTTCGGTCAGCCGACGGACGATGTAGTCGTAGAGCGAGGAGAGGTTGGCGGCGATCTCGCCGCCGGCTTCGTGGTCGAGCGAGCCGTCGAGATGGCCGACGATCGCGCAGGCCTCTCCGATTGCCTTGCCCTTGCGCGCCTGATCGCCCCGTTCCAGGCAGGCTTCAGCCAGGCGGATGCGCTCGCAGGCGCCGGCCAGCAGCAACGCAACCAGCCGGTGCGGATCGGCCTCCATGACGGCGCCCTCCAACTGCGTCTGTCGGTACTGCTGGGCATAGTTGCGGGGCATCATCGGGCGTCTCCGAGGGATTACTTCGAGGTCTGCGCCGACAGCGCGGCGAGCTGCTGGGCGAGATAGGAATTGGTGGTGCTCATCTGCGCCATGAGCTTGTCGAGGGCGACGAACTGCGCCTTGTAGCGCTCGGCGACGCCCTTCATGCGCAACTCCAGCGCATCGCGCTGCTTGCCGATGTCCTTGAGCTGGCCATCGAGTCCGTCCTTGCGCGAAGTGAACGAGCCTTCTTTGCCGACATAGGTCTTGACCACCGCGTTGAGCCGGCTGGCGATGCCGGTCTGCCCGGTGAACGCCGCCGCGATCTTGGCCGGATTCTCGGCCATCGCGGCGTCGAACTTGGCGGCATCGAGCACCAGATTGCCGTTGGGATTGGGGTGGCCCTGGGTCTGCAGGCCCAGAGTCTTGGCATCCAGCCCCTGGGCGGCGAGTTGGCCGAGCAGTTCGCTCATCACCCCGCGCAGTTGGGAGCCGGCGCCGCGCATCTGCGCATCGCCGGTCAGCGACGACGGCGTCTTGGTCTCGGCGTTGTAGCTGGTGGCGGTGGTGATGGCGTTCAGAGCGGCGTTGTAGGCCTTGACGAAGCCTTCGACCGCGGCGCGGCTGCCGGTGGGATTGGCGTCGACCTCGACGATGCTCGTCCCGGCATCCTTGAGCTTGAGAGTCAGTCCCTGCACCGTATCGGTGACGGTGTTGCTGGCACTGGTGCTGACCAGCCCATCGATGGCGATCCGCGCGTCGCTGGCGGGCGTCTGCTCCGCCAGGCCGTCGACCAGGCCGTGCAGAGCGCTGTCGCCCTCGAGCACCGAGATCGTGATCGCATGCGCCGCGCCGGTCTTGGCGCTGCCCAGAGACAGGTGCTGGCCCTTGTCGGAGGTCAGCAGCGCGGCCTGCACGCCGTGCTTGCCGGCGGCGGCGGTGATCGCATTGCGGATGTCGGCCAAGCTGGCGTCCTTGGCCACGGTGACATCGACGATATCCTTGCCGATCCCGACCCGCAGGGTACCGGCCCCGAACTTGGTGGCCTTGCCGATGCCGTCGCCGACCAGCTTGTGGGCGGTGGCCAGGCGCTCGACCACGACCTCGTAACGCCCCAGCGGCGTATTGCCGCCGACCGTGGCGCCGAGCACGGTATCGGTGACGGTCCCGCTGGGCGGCGTGCCGGTCGTCGAGCGCGAGCTGACCATCCGAGCGCCCAGCGCCTCAGGCTTTTGCAGGGCATCGAGCGCGGTCTTGAGGCCGTCGAATGCGGACGTCACCCCGCCCAGGCCCGAAAGCTTGAACTTGGCGTTGGTCTCGAGCTTGTTCAGGCGCGTGTCGTGCGGCGCACGATCGGTGTTGACCAGCTTGGTGACGATCGCACTGATGTCCAGGCCGGAGCCCACGCCGCCGTAGCCGAAGGAATAGTCCGCCATGTCCGGTCTCCCGTTGCCCGCCGACGCCGCGCCGTGCAGGCACGCGCCGTATGGAATGGATATCGGCGCCGACGCGCCGCGCTTGAGTCGACGTCGGACATGCAGGTTGCATGCCAGCGGACGATCGGCGTCCCGCCGGTATGTTCCGCACAGGGTCTGCAGACAAGCGAAACCCGCCTTTCGTTGCCGAAAGGCGGGTTGCGTCCACGTCAGTGCGGGATGTGCGGCGCGATCAGCGCAGCAGGCTCAGCACGCTCTGCGGGATCTGGTTGGCCTGCGCCAGCATTGCGGTCCCGGCCTGCTGGAGGATCTGCGTGCGCGACAGCTCGGCGGTCTCCTTGGCGAAGTCGGTGTCGACGATGCGGCTGCGCGAGGCCGCCAGGTTCTCCGACCCGGTCTGCAGGTTCGCCACGACCGAGCTGAAGCGGTTCTGCACGGCGCCCAGGTCGGCGCGGGCCGAGTTGACCGACTTCAGGGCCGCGTCCATCGCCAGGATGGCGTTTTCGGCGCCACGCTCGGACGAGATGTCGAGCTGGGCGAAGCCGGTCGCGGCGGCGCCTTGGGCGAAGTTCGCCGTCGTGCCAGCGGTCAGGCCGGTCTGTTCGAGCAGGCCTGCGGCATCGCCTCCCTGGGCGGCGCCGACCGTGAAGTTGCCATTCGCCGACGACAGCGCGACATTGCCGTTGTCGTCGAGCGCGGCGGTCACGCCGGTGTTGTAGCTCTGGTTGTTGATCGCGGTGACCAGGTTGCTGGCGCGCTCCGACGCGCTGCCCGCGGCGCCGTAGCTGATCGTGATCGCCTCGGAGCTGTCGCCCGACGGCAGCACGCCCTGCAGCGTGAAGCTGCCCGCGGTGAAGCTGCCCGGCGTGGCAGCGCCGGCTTCGGTCTGCGCGGCCACTGCACCGGTGATCCCACCGGTCAACGCGACAGCGGCACCGGAGGTGTTGCTGAAGGTGACGACGCCGTTGTCCGCGGCGGCGGTCAGGCCCGCGGCCTGGTCGGTGATGCCCGCGGCGATCGCGGTGGCCAGCCCGGCCGCGTCACGACCGGCCGCGGCGGCGATCTCCACGTTGGTGCCGTTGACCGCGAACGTGAACGCAGCGGCCGCATTGGCGACGCCCGCAGTGTCGAAGGCCAGCGTGCCCGGCGTGGCAGCGCCGCCGCCCGCATCCGCGCCGCCGGTCGCGGCGACGCCCGTGGCCGTTGCCGAAGTGGCGGCTTCGTTCCAGTTGCCGAGCTTGCTGATATTGGCGTTTGCGATCTGCGCAACGCTGATCGTCTGCCCCTGGTTGGCGCCGACCTGGAAGGCCTGGTTCTGGAAGCTGCCGTCGAGCAGCTTCTTGCCGTTGAAGTTGGTCTGCTCGGCGACGCGCTGGATCTCCGACTTCAACAACTGAACTTCGGCGTTGAGCGCAGCACGGTCTGTGCCGGAGTTAGTGGCGTTGCGCGACTGCACCGACAGCTCGCGGATGCGCTGCAGGTTGTTGCCGATCTCGCCCAGCGCGCCTTCGGCGGTCTGTGCCAGCGAGATGCCGTCATTGGCGTTGCGGGCGGCCTGATTGGCACCGCGGATCTGGGTGCTGAAGCGCTGGGAAATCGCCAGGCCGGCGGCGTCGTCCTTGGCGCTGTTGATACGCAGGCCCGAGGACAGGCGCTGGATCGTCGTCGACAGGCTGGCGCTGTTGGTCGACAGGTTGCGCTGGGCGTTGAGCGAAATGGTGTTGGTGTTGATGACGGACATTGCTGGTCTCCTGGATGAGGGATCCGGCGGGTACAGGGCCTTGCCGGGTGGCTCCGCAGGGGCTTGCCGTCTCACCGGCCCTGTCCTCTGCTGACACCATTAACGGCGTGCCGGGGCTGGGCTTTAGGGTTGTCGTTGCACATCATGGGACCGGTTGCCATCTGCCCGTTCGCTGGGCCTAGGTGAGGTCCGCGGGAGGCACCGAGTCGCGGCGACCGAACACAGTCTTGTTGTTCATTGGCTTTTTGTATCCATTCATTTACATTTCGTGCGAAATGTATAGGATGAGCAACGAAACCGAGGAGCCTGCCGTGACTGTCGAACGTGTTCCCGACGTGGCAACCCAGGCCAGGTATAGCGGGCAAAGGCTGCGCGACAGGCGCAAGTCGCTGGGCATCAGCATGACGGCCGCCGCTGAAGCTGCAGGCATGTCGCGCGTCACTTGGCATCGACTGGAGCGCGGCGAGACCTCCGTCGCTTGGGGCTATGTCCTCGCGGCGGTGCATGCGCTGGGGCTTGAGGTCGAGATCGAAGTCCCAGGTGCGGCTTCGACTGCATCCGCGCCTTCGGATCTCCCAGCGCTGCCGCTGACGATCCGCCTCTCCGATTACGCGCAGTTGCAGCGCTTGGCGTGGCAGGTCGGCGACGGCGCCACGATCCTGTCACCGCGGGAGGCGCTGGCGCTTTACGAGCGCAATCGGCGACATCTGGACATCGCGGCGCTCGCCTCCGGGGAGCGCGCCTTGATCGATGCGTTGTCGCAGGTGTTCGACGTGGATGTCCTCGGTGTTTGAACGCGGTCATCACCGCCGGATCGCCGCTGTGCTCGACGCGTTGGACGGCGACCGCCTGCGCCAGGCCCAATGCTGGTTCGGTGGTGGCACCGCCATCGCCTTGGCCCACGGCGAGTATCGCGAATCGGTGGACATCGATCTGATGGTGTCGGATGTTGCCGGATATCGCTGCCTGCGACAGATGCTGGCCGGTCGCACATCTGACGCCCATCCTGAAGGCCGGTCGGACGTCACCGACGGTGACCCGCGCCCTTCGCGCGGACCAATACGGCATTCGGGCATGGCTCGATGTAGACGGTGTGCCGATCAAGTTCGAGATCGTGCTTGAGGGCAGGATCGAATTCGACACGCCCCGCGTTCGCGACACGATCTGCGGCATTCCGACGCTCACGCGCCCCGATCTCGTGGCAAGCAAGCTGCTCGCGAACGCCGATCGCTGGGCAGACGACAGCGCGTTCTCGCGCGACGCCCTGGATTTGGCCATGATGGCGCCGGCGCCCAGCACGTTGCGACCCGCCATCGCCAAGGCCCGGAGCGCCTATGGCGATGTTGTCGTGCGAGACCTTCAACGGGCGCTGGAGGCGCTGCATCGCCGACCCGAACACCTGGCGCGTTGCATGCGAGCCATGTCGATGACGTTGCCGCCAGCCTTGCTGCAGCAACGGCTCCGCGCGTTGCGGCTGAGACTGCAGCGCATGGAGCAGGCCTGAGCGTATCGCGAACGTGGGGGCTCGTGCAGAAGACGTTTCGCGGACGCGCCGTGGACGTCCAGGCGCCCTGCGCGTAGCTGGCCGTGCGACGCGCGGCGATGCTGCCTGGGTCAGCGCAGCCGATCGAACAGCGACAAGCGCTGCATCTGCACGAAGCTCAGCTGGGCGGCGTCGAGCGCGACCTTCTCGAGGTTGAACTGGGCGATGGCCTTGGCGTAGTCGAGGTCGCGCAGGCCCGAGAGCGTGGACTCGATGGTCAGGCCCTGGGCGCCGCGCAGGCTATCGGCGCCGTCGAGCGCCGACAACTGGGCGCCGCCGGCGGCGCGCGCATCGATGAAGTGGTCCTGCGCCGTGGCGATGTCGCGCATCGCGCCCTGCAGGGCATTCTGCTGCGCAGCCCTCTGGGCGTCGGTGGTCGGATCGAGCGCCAGCGCGCCGAGCAGGCGGTCGATGGTCGCGAACACGTCGCGCGTCGTCGCCGGGCCGACTTCGAACGCATCGCCATCGGCCGGCGTGCCGCCGAGCACCACGTGGACGCCCTGCACGGCGATGGCCTCGCCGTCGACGTGCGTGCCGCTGGCGACCACTTCGCCGGCGGCATCGCGCACCTCATAGGCGCCGTCCTCGCCGAACGCGATCCGGTACCGGCCGCCGTCCCAGCGCGACGAATCGGCGACCGAGAAGCTGCCGACCCGACCGGTGCCGGTGTTACCGGCCTGCGCGGCGACGTCCACGCGACCATCGCCGGTGCGCACCCGCAGGAACACATCGCTGCCGGGCAGGGTGTCGGCGACGAACAGTTGCGGGGCGACCTCGACCTGGCGCTGGGTCTGGTCGCCGCCATAGGCAACGCTGCCGGCGACCCGACTGAACGGCGGGCTGCCGTCCTGGGTGCCGCCGAACAGGTAGCGACCGGCGCCGTCGGGGCTGTTGGCCACTTCCAGCAGGCTGTCGCGCAGGCTGGTGATTTCGATGGCGATGGCCTGGCGGTCGCCGTCCGACAGCGAGGCACTGTTGGCGCGCACGGTCAGCTCGGTGATCCGGCCCATGATGCCGCCGGCCTGCGTCAGCGCGCTTTCCTGCATCCCCAGACGGTGCCGCACGGCGTCGCCGTTCTTGCCGAAGCGTTCGAGTTCGGCAAGCGCCCGATCCAATCCGACCGCGGCGCCGGCGCCGACCGGATCGTCCTTGGCGGTCAGCAGTTTCTGCCCGGTGCTCATCTGCTGCTGCAGGCGCGCCAGCGACGCCTGCTTGGACTGCAGCGAGGCGATCGACTGCTGGTAGAGCATGCTGGTGGAGATGCGATTGCTCATCGGCGGACCGCCCCCAGGATCGACTGGAACAGGGTGTCGGCAGTGGAGATGATCTGCGCGGCGGCCTGGTAGGCCTGTTGCAGTTGCAACATGTTCGCTGCCTCCTCGTCGAGATTGACGCCCGAGATGCTGGCGCGCGCCGACTCCGCCTGGGTGTGCACCACCGCCTGCGCTTCGGCGGCGTAGGCCGCGTGCCGGGCGGTGGAGCCGACGGCGGAGGTCAGGCCCGAGATCGCGCCGTTGAGGCTGACGTTGCCGCCGTCGAGCAGGCGCAGGTCGTCGAGCCCGGCGAGCAGGGCGGCGTTGCCGTTGTCGCTGGAGCCGGCGCCGGTCGGGCCGACTGTGAAGGTATCGCCCGCGGCCGGCCCGCCGTCGAGGACGAACGACCAGCCATTGGCCTGGATCCGCGCGCCCGGTGTGTAGGGGAACGGCCCGTCGCCATTGATCGTGTACTGATCGCCGTCGAGGAACTCGATGCTGGCCGGGCCCGCGAGCGCGGCCTGGGCATCATCGACGCGCATGCCCGACGGCTTGCCGCTGCCCTGGTTGTCGAGCGCGGCATCCACACGCACCGCCGTCGCGGCGGCGATCCGGCCCGGATCGGTGATCGCCACCGCCAGCCCACCGGCGACCTGGGCGGTGGGCTGCAGCAGGAAACGGTCCTGCTGCGCGGGCGTGCCGTCGACGACCAACGCGATGCCGCCCACCCGCAACGGATCGTCGGCGGTGCCGGTGCCTGCGACCGGCACCGCGACACCGGTGGCCGCATCGCTGGCCGACCAGGCGCCATCGCGCCACTGCACGACCAGATTGCGGCCATCGACTGCGGCGAGGTCGGCGACGCTGGCCGACAGCCGTGCCGATCCGCCGTTGGCCGTGTGGCCGGAGACCACCGGCGCGGGCACGCTGAAGAAATCGCCGCCGCGTGCGCCGGTCTGGTCGACACCAGCGGCGTGCCCGGCGTTGAAGCGCATGCCCAGCCCCAGCGCGATGCGGCCCAGTTCGGCCTGGGTCGGGTCCAGCACCTGGCTGCGGAACTCGAGCAGCCCACCCAGGCGTCCGCCCATCGCACGCTCGTCGATGCGCACCGTCTGGCCGGTGCCCTGCAGCGCGAGCTGCTGCCGTTCGGGACGGTAAGGGTCGGAGACGGTGGTCAGTTGCGAGGCCTGCGCCCCGACGACCAGCGCCTGGCCGCCGCTGGAGAACACGTTGATCGCGCCGCCGTCCTGCGCCACCGCAGTGCCGCCGGTCCAGCCGACGAGTTCGGTGATCAACTGGTCGCGCTGATCGAGCAGGTCCGGCGAGGCGGTCGACGCGCTGCTGATGCGTGCGTTGAGCTGGGCGATCTGGCCGGCCAGCCGGTTGACCTCGGTGGCGCCTGCGACCAGCCCGTTGTCGACCTCGGTCGCCAGGCGCCCGAACTCGCCGTGCAATTGCTGGAAGCGCGACGTCAGCGCCTTGGCGTCGCCGAGCAGGCTCTGCCGCTCGGCCGATGCCGAGGCCTTGGACGACAGGGCGCTGACGGCGTCGAAGAAGTTCGACCATTGCCCGGCGATGCCGGTGGCCGATTCGGACATCAGGCTGTCGACGCGGCCGGTGAGGCTGGAGAGTTGCTGCAAGCGGGCCAGTTCGCCGCCGCTGTCGATCAGCCGCGCATTGGCCAGATCGTCGGCGACGCGGCGGATGTCGCTGATCCGGGTGCCGCTGCCGATATAGCCCACGCCGATGTCGCGTGGGGTGCCGGTCGTGAACTCGACCTGCTGGCGGCTATAGCCGGGCGTCTTGAGATTGGCCACGTTGTGGCCGACGGTCGACAGCGCCCGCTGGAACGCAATCAGGGCGCTGGTGCCGGTGGTGAGGACGTTGGCCATGACGGGTCCTGGCGACTAGCGGCGGGTGAATGCCTGGCCGGGCGCATCGGCGCCGGCGAAGCGGAGCGGCTGCACGGCGTCGCCAGCCTCGCGTGCGACTTCGGCGATCGTCGACAGCGCGCGGCCCAGCGTGGGGCCGTTGGCGATCGCGCTGATCTTGTCGGCGTAGCGCGGATCGGTGGCATAGCCGGCCTGCTGCAGCGCGCTGGCGAAGCGGCGCACGTCGCCGCCCGACTCGAGCGCCTGGCGATAGCGGGGGGTCTGTTTGAGCAGCCGCACGTAGTCGGCAAAGCTCTCGGCCGGCGATGCATAGGCGCGGAACTGCGCGCGCTCGTCGCGGCGCACGCCGTTGCGGTACTCGTGGGTACTCGCGGTGGCGCGCTCGCCCTGCCAGCCCGTGGCCTTGATGCCGAACAGGTTGTGCGCGGTCCCGCCGTCGTCCTGGCGGATCATGCGCCGGCCCCAGCCGGTTTCGAGCGCCGCCTGCGCCACCAGCGCCCGGGCATCGACCCCGAGCTCGCGCGCCGCGCTCTGCGCGTGCGACCAGATCGAGGCGACGAAGCCTTCGGGCGTGCGCGCACCGAGCCGATCGGCGGCCGCGCGCGAGGCGCTTTCCAGCGCAGCCGCTCCCGGCACCAGCGCAGCCGCTCCCGGCACCAGCGCGGTCGCGGCCGCGCCTGCGGCCGAGGCTGCAGGCTGCACGCGCGCCAGCAGCCGATCGATGAAGCCATCCATCGGCGAGGCCGGGCTCGCCGTCTCGCCGGACACGTCGGTACGCCCGGCGATCAGATCCAGGGTGCGCGCGCCCAGCGTTTCGGGCAGCAAGGACCGGTCGCCAGGGGCGGCTGTGGCAGGCGGCAGTGGCGCGGTCGGGTTCAATCGCGTGTCCAGCGCCGGGGCGGCCTCGGCGCCCCCCAATTGCCGTGCGATCGTCTTCGCCAGGCCCAGCCCCGGACCGTCGGTCAACGACTTGGCGAGCTTCTGGTCGTAGAGGTCGCGGTAGAGCTGGTTCTCGCCGGGGAACAGCGCATCGCCGAAGCTCGCATCGCGCATGCTCTTGATCAGCATCTGCGCGAACACGCCCTCGAACTGGCGTGCGGCGTCATCGATGCGGGTAGCATCGGGCCGTTGGCTGGGCGCAAGATCGATGGGCGTCGGGGCGATGCGCATGTCAGATCACCTCCAGTTCCGCGCGCAGCGCGCCGGCCTGCTTGAGCGCTTCCAAGATCGCGATCAGATCGCCGGGCGCGGCGCCCACCGCATTGACCGCGCGGACGATCTCGTCGAGCGAGGTGCCACCAGCGAACTTGAACATGCGGCTGCCGTCCTGGCCGATCTCGATGTCCGACCGTGGCGCCACGACCGTGCTGCCGCGGCCGAAGGCCTCGGGCTGGCTGACGTCCACGCTCTCGGTGATGGTCACGCTCAGCGAACCATGCGCGATCGCGGCCGGCAGCACCTTGACCTGCGCGCCGATGACCACGGTGCCGGTGCGTGAGTTGACGATGACCTTGGCCGGCGCCGAACCGGCGGCCAATTGCACGTTCTCGACCTGCGCGAGGAAGCCGATCCGCGCACCCGGGTCGTACGGCGCGCGCACCGCGACGGTCACGCCGTCGACCGCGCGCGCCGTGCCCGGACCGAAGCGCGCGTCGAGCGCGGCGACCATGTTGGCGATGGTGCTGAAATCGGCGCGGTTGAGATTGAGCGTCAGCTCGCCGCTGTCGCCAAGGTCCCCGGTCGCGACGCCGCGCTCGACCATCGCGCCGTTGGGGATGCGGCCCACGCTCGGGATATTGACCGACACCCGCGAGCCGTCGCGGCCCTGCGCGCCGAAGCCGCCGACGACCAGGCTGCCCTGGGCGATGGCGTAGACCTGGCCATCGGCGCCCTTGAGTGGCGCCATCAGCAGGGTGCCGCCGCGCAGCGAGATCGCATTGGCGATCGACGAGACGGTCACGTCGATTGTCTGGCCGGGCTTGGCGAACGGCGGCAGCTCGGCGTGGATCGCGACGGCGGCCACGTTCTTGAGCTGCGGGTTGACGTTCGACGGCACGGTCACGCCGAGCTCGTTGAGCATGTTGCGCAGGCTCTGCACGGTGAAGGGCGCCTGGCTTGTGCGGTCGCCGCTGCCGTCCAGGCCGACCACCAGGCCGTAGCCGACCAGCGCGTTGCCGCGCACGCCGCCGACGGTGGCCAGGTCCTTGATGCGCTCCTGCGCCCAGGCGGGCACGCACGCGCACAAGGCGAGCGCGACGACGAGGAACGGGCGGAGGCGGGCAGGGCGCATGACGGGACTCAGTAGGGAGACAGCCGCGAGTTGAAGAACCGGCCGAGCCAGCCCATCGCGTTGGACTGGGCGATCGCGCCGCGGCCGCCGTAGACGATCCGCGCGTCGGCGACACGGCCCGACGGCACGCTGTTGTCTGGGGCGATGTCGGCCGGGCGCACGATGCCCTGGACCTGCACCAGTTCGTTGCCCTGGTTCAAACGCAGCTCCTTGCTGCCTTCGACCACGAGATTGCCGTTGGGCAGGCGCTGCACCACGGTGACGGTGATGCTGCCCTGCAGGCGGTTGCTCTGGGTGCTGCGGCCGTTGCCATCGAAGCTGCGCTTTCCGCTGGCGCTGGCGCCCAGCACCTCGCGCCCACCGATCGTGACCGGGGCGCCGAACAGGTTGGGGGGCGCGATTGCCACGCTGCTGTCCTTGCCGACCTTGGTCGCGGCGTTGGTCTGCGCGATGGTGCTCTCGATCAGCTGGATCGTGATCAGGTCGCCAACCTCGCGCGCGCGCTTGTCGGCGAACAGCGACAGCCCGCCGCCGCCGGCCTGGTAGATCGCACCCTGGGTCGCATACGTCGGCGGGGCTGCGACCGGCTGGATCGGCGCCAGCGCAGGATAGGGCCGGACATCGCCGGCGGCCACGCAGCCGCCGAGCAGCGCGGGCAGGGCCAGCAGCACGAGCGCGCGCGGCGCGGAAGGCGGACGGACGAACATGACGGCCTCAGATCTTGTTGTTCAGATAGCCGAGCATCGAATCGGTGGTCGAGATCGCCTTGGCGTTCATCTCGTAAGCGCGCTGGGTCTCGATCATGCTGACCAGCTCCTCGACCACGTTGACGTTGCTGCCTTCCAGCGCGCCCTGTTCGATCAGCCCCAGCCCGTTGAGGCCGGGCGTGCCGTTCTGGGCAGGGCCCGAGGCCGTCGTCTCCAGATACAGATTCTCGCCGCGCGCCTGCAGGCCCGCGGGATTGATGAAGTCGGTGATCGTCAGCGCGCCGATCTCCAGCGCCTGGCCTTCGCCGGCCATCTGCACGGTGATCGTGCCGTCCTGGCCGATCGTCATCGCCTGCGCGCCCTCCGGGATCTGGATGCCCGGCTGCACCGCGAAGCCGCTGTTGGTGACCAGTTCGCCCTGTGGGCTGATCTTGAAGCTGCCGTCGCGGGTGTAGGCAGAGGTGCCATCGGGCAGCAGCACCTCGAAGAACCCGCGACCGTTGACCATCACATCGAGCGCGCGGCCGGTCTGCTGTGGATTGCCCTGCTGGAAGTCCTTGGCCGTCGACACCACGCGCACACCGGTCCCCAACTGCAGGCCGGTTGGCAGCTGCGTCTGCGCCGAGGTCGCACCGCCCGGCTGGCGGACCTGCTGATACAGCAGATCCTCGAAGTTGGCGCGGTCGCGCTTGAAGCCGGTGGTGTTGGTGTTGGCCAGATTGTTGGAGACCACCGACATGCGCGTCTGCTGCGCATCCAGCCCGGTCTTCGCCACCCACAGTGCCTGGTTCATCGTCGTGTCCTCGATGCGGCGCACCGCGCCGTCCCCAATCAGCGATGCAATCCCCGTGCCATCGCCTCAAAACCGGGGTCAGAGTGCAATTACGTAGCGACTGCATCGGGTCGTCTTGCCACGACGACGAAATTGCACTCTGACCCCGGTTTTGAGACGCCGGTTTTCTAGCGTCAGCCGCCCAGGCGGAGCAGGCTGTTGGCGGCCTGGGCGTTGTCGTCGCCGCGCTGGATCAATTTGACTTGCATTTCGAATTGGCGCTGCAACTGGATCATCTGCACCAGGGCGCCGGCGGCGTCGACGTTGCTCGATTCCAGGGCGCCGGTGGTCATGACGTTGCCGACAGCCTGGGCCGGCGGCCGCTGGGGATCGGCGCTGCGCATCAGCCCGTCGAGTCCGCGTGTGAGCCGGTCGGGGGGCGCTTCGACCACACGCAGGCGGCCGACGATTGCCAGCGTCTGCGGGCCTTCGCCCAGGGGCACGATCGACACCGTACCGTCTTCGCCGATGTCCAGCGCCTGGTGCGGCGGCAGCGCCAGCGGCTGGCCGTTCTCGTCGATCAGCGGATGTCCGCCGCCGGTCACCAGCTGGCCGTTGGGGGTCGGCGACAGATTTCCGGCGCGGGTATAGGCCTCGCCGCCGTCGGCCGACTGCACCGCCAGCCAGCGGTCGGGCCGCAGCGAGACATCGAGCGCGTTGCCGGTGACCCGCTGCGCACCGACCCGGCTGTCGAAGCCCTGATCGATGTGCATCGCGTCGATGCGCGAGGCGTGTTCGCCGCCGGGCACGCGATACGCCTGCGTGTTGGCCAGCGCGGCCTTGAACCCGGCGGTTTCGGCATTGGCGAGGTTGTGCGCCACTGTGCCCTGGGCCTGCAGCGTGGCGCGCGCGCCGCTCATGGCGACGTAGAGGGCTTTGTCCATTCGGCGGGCTCGGTCAGCGAGAAGCGAGAGAACGCGACGTGCAGCGGGCGGATCACCGGGCCGTCGATACCTGACGCGCCGGTGGCCGAACCCCGGCCTATCGGATGTTGATGACCGACTGCGTCACCTTGTCCTGGGTCGAGATCATCTGCGCGTTGGCCTGGAAGTTGCGCTGGGCGACGATCATGTTGACCAACTGTTCGGTCAGGTCGACGGTCGACGATTCCAGCGCGCCGGCCTGCAGCTGGCCGAAGTCGGCGCTGTCGGGCACGCCGGTGCGCGAGGCGCCCGAGTCGTAGCTTTCGGCCCAGAAGTTGTTGCCCTGAGACTTGAGGCCCTGCGGGTTGACGAAGGTCGTCAATGCGACCTGGCCCAGCGCGGCATTGGCGCCGTTGGAGTAGCGCGCGAAGACCACACCGTCTGCGGCGATACTGATCTCGTCGAGCTTGCCGGCCGCGTAGCCGTCCTGGCGGTTGTCGCGCAGCTGGAAGCCGTTGCCGTATTGGGTCGAGCCGCTGACATCGAGCGTCACCGCGACCTCGCCTGCGCCATTGCCCGGCGCGAACGGCGTCAACACGATGCGGCCGTCGGCGGGCGTGGCCAGCGCGCCGTTGTCGGTGAAGGTGAGCGTGGCGACATCGCCCACGCGTCCGCCGTCGATGTAGGTGTGCACCTGCCATTCGTTGGCGGCTTCGGTCTTGACGAAGTACGAGGTCTGCACGTGGCTCACGCCCAGCGAGTCGAACACCGTGACGCCGCCGCTCGAGGCGGTGTAGCTGTTGGGCTCGCTCGGGTCGAAGGCCGCGATCGTGGGCGGCTGCGCGTTGCCGGGCAAGGTGAACTTCAGGTGGACCGCGGTGGTCGCGCGCGGCGGACTGTCGGTGGTCAGCAGTTGCAGATCGGTGACCCGGCCGATGTCGAAGCCATTGCCGTTGGCGCTGGGCGGATAGACCTGCAGGCGGGCCCCGTCCGGGGTGCCGATGTACCCCTGGTTGTCGGCCTGGAAGTTGCCGGCGCGGCTATAGAGCCGGGCGCCGTTCTTGTTGAGGGTGAAGAAGCCCTCGCCGTCGATCGCCATGTCGAGATTGCGACCGGTCGGCGCGATGTTGCCCTGGGAAAACTGCTGGGCGACGTTGCTCAGCTTCACACCCGAGCCGACCGCGTTGCGCGCCAGGCCGTAGGACGTGCGCGAAAACAGGTCGCCGAACTCGGCGCGCGATGCTTTGAAGCCGGTGGTGTTGACGTTGGCGATGTTGTTGGCGGTGACGTTGAGGTCGGCGTTGGCCGCGTTGATGCCGGACAGGGCGGTATTGAAGCTCATGGCGGACTCCGTTGAGGTCGAGCGCGGATGAAAAGGGCGGTCAGTTGACGCGCAGCACGTAGCCGATCGGCGCGGTGCCCAGGCCGTCGAGGTCGAGGTAGAGGCCGTCGCGGCCGACCGACACGCTGTCGACGCGGGCGCGCACATAGGTGCTCAGTACCGAGGACTCGCCGCTGCCTGCCAGATGGCGTGCAGCGATGCCATAGGTCCCGGCCGGCAGCCGGTTGCCGGCGGCATCGGTGCCGTCCCAGGCGAACGCGACCTCGCCAGCGGCATGCGCGGGCACGCTGAACTGGTGGACCAGCTGGCCGTTGGCGTCGGTGACGTCGAAGTTCACGGTACCGGCCGCCGGGGCGGCGACCAGGCCGCTCGCAGCCCCTTCGTTGGGCAGCGCCAGCTTGGCCGACGGCAGCACCACGTCGCGGCCGACCAGGCTTGCGCCGCGCATCAGCTGGTCGCTGGCCATCGCACTGGCGAACCCGTTGACCGAGGTGTTGAGATCCTGGATGCCCTGCACGGTCGAGAACTGCGCCAGCTGGCCGAGAAACGCGCTGTTCTCCATCGGCTTGAGCGGGTCCTGGTGCTTGAGCTGCTCGGTCATCAGCCGCAGGAAGTCGGCCTGGCCGAGCGAGGCGTCCTTCTTGTCGGTCGCCTTGCCGCCCCCGGCCAGGCCGAGGCTGTTGGCGATGTCGCTGGAGATCGTGCTCATCAGCGGCCCATGCTCAGAGTGGCGACGGCCAGTTCCTTGGCGGTGTTCATCATCTCCACGCCGGCCTGATAGCTGCGCGAGGCGGAAATCAGGTTGACCATCTGCGAGACCGGGTCGACATCCGGCGCGTACACATAGCCCTGGGCATCGGCGAGCGGATGGCCGGGTTCGTAGCGCTGGATCGGCGGAGTCTCGCGCTCGACGATGCCGGCCACCTGTACGCCGGTCAGGGCCGGGTCGCTGGCGTGCGCGCTGGCGCGAAAGACCGGCTCGAGCGGCCGGTAGACCTGCTCGGGCGAGCCGGCAACCGAGTCGGCGTTGGCCAGGTTGCTGGCCAGCGTGCTCAGGCGGACCGACTGGGCCTGCATGGCCGAACCGGCGACGTCGAAGATCGGCAGGTTGCTCATCGGTTACTGTCCGGTAATGGCGGTCAGCAGGGTGCGGACCTTGGATTCGAGGAAGCTCAGCGAGGCGCGGTACTCCAGCGCCGCACGGCCGTAGGCGGCGCGCTCGGCATCGGGATCGACACTGTTGCCGTCCAGGCTGGCCTGGGCGGCGACGCGCGCGACCTCGAACGGCGCCAAGGCATCGGCGCCGGGCAACGGGATGTGGTCGGCGCGCTCGCGCAGCGGCGGCTGCCCGCCGGCTTCGCGCGTGCGTGCGGCGGCGGCCAGCGCGGCGTTGAAGTCGAGATCGCGGGCCTGGAAGCCGGGTGTGTCGGCGTTGGCCAGGTTGCTGGCGATGAGCTTCATCCGCTGCTCGCGCAGCGGCAGCGCATCGGCCTGCAGCCCGAGGTAGGACGAGATCGGATTGGACATGGCCGGGCTCCGGTGGAGGTCGCCGGTGACCGTGCAAGCGGCGTGCCAGGGTGCCCGGCGCGGTGGCCGCGACCGGGCTCAGGCGGCGACGAGTCGCCCGCCGGCCGCCTCGGCGACCTCGTGCAGGCGCTTGAGCACTTCGTCGGCCAGGTCGTGCGGGCTGTACTTGGCGACGAACGCGTTGGCGCCCACGCTCTGCACCATCGAGGTGTTGAACACGCCCGACAGCGAGGTGTGCAGCAGCACGTACAGGTCGGCCAGGCCGGGGTGGCGACGGATTTCCGTCGTCAGCGTGTAGCCGTCCATGGCCGGCATCTCGATATCGGAGACGATCATCGCGTAGCGCTGCGAGGGCGGCTCGCCGGCCGCATGCAACTGCAACAGGTGGTCGAGCGCCTGGCGGCCGTCGGACAGCAGGGTCACGCCGACGCCGAGCTGGTCGAGCACGCTGCGGATCTGCTGGCGCGCGACGCGCGAATCGTCGACCACCAGCACCTGCATCGGCGGCGCGTCGGCCGGCAGCGCATAGTCCGGGGACAGGTCGGCATCCATCCGCGCCTGCGAGATGTCGGCCAGCACGCTCTCCACGTCGATCACCTGGATCAGCTCGCCCTGATAGCGCGTGACCGCGGTCAGGTAGCCGCCCTCGGCGCCCAGGTCGGGTGGCGGCAGCACGTCCTCGACCGCGATGTTGACGATGCGCTCGACCCCGCTGACCAGGAAGCCCTGGACCGAACGGTTGAACTCGGTGACCACCAGGTAACCGGGTGGGGCGTCGTCGCTGCGCTCGGGATGGCCGATCGCCACTCCCAGGTCGAGCACCGGCACGCTGCGCCCGCGCACGTCGGCGACCCCGGCGAACTGCGCCGGCAGCCCCGGCACGCGGAACAGGTGCGGCCGGCGCAGGACTTCCTGCACCTTGAACACGTTGACGCCAAAAACCTGACGTCCGCCGAGACGGAACAGCAGCAGCGCCAGCCGGTTGTGGCCGGCGAGGCGGGTACGCTGGTCGATGCGGTCGAGCAGATCCTGCGACATGCCTGCGGTATCGGCGCGCAACCCCACGACTTGAGCGGCGACCGACACGCGTCGCGGCACGGCGCTTGCATCGCCTGCGATATCCGTTCGTCCGTGAGGGCCCCGCCATGACCGTCTGCCTGCTGCGACCCGCCGCAATGGCCTGGTGCCTGAGCGCCGCGCTGCTGGCGGTCGCTGGGGTCACGTCGGTGGCCGCGTCGGACGCATTCCAGTCGGTCGATTCGATCCGCCTGGCGGCGCTGTCGGCGGTCGAGAGCGGCGAGGCCGAGGCGACGCTCGACCCGGCGCTGCGCATGCCGCGGTGCGCCGAGCCGCTGGAGGCCGCCCGCAGCGGCGGCGCCACGGTGGAGGTGCGCTGCCCCAGCGGTTGGCGGCTGTATGTGCCGGTCCGCGTGCGGCGCAGCCAGATGGTGTTGGTGCTGGCGCGCGGCGTGGCTGCAGGCCAGGCGCTCGCGGCCGATGATCTCATCGCCGAACGTCGCGACGGCGCGCGCGTGGCCGGCGCGGCGGTCGCCGATCCGGCCGATGCCGTTGGCCGCAGCGCGCGCCGCACCTTGCTCGCCGGCAGCGTGTTGACCGCAGGCGACCTCGTGTCGCCGCGACTGGTGCGCCGTGGCGACACCGTCGCGCTGGTCTCGCGCCAGGCCGGTATCGAGGTGCGCATGGCCGGTCGCGCGCTCGGCGATGCCGGCGAGCGCGAGCGGGTCAGTGTCGAGAACCTGTCCTCGCGCCGGGTGGTGCAGGGCATCGTCGACCCGGCCGGCGACGTGGTCGTCGGGCGCTAGTCGACGATGCGATCCCACGCCCGGCGCCGATCCGCGCTAAAGCTCCGCGGACCGGGGCCGATACCATCCACGAACCCATTCACGCACTTCGTGTCAGGATCCCCGTCATGACCCACAAGATCGATGGACTCCAGGCGCCGACTGTCCGCAGTGCCGCGCCCGTGGCCGGCGCCCAGGTGGCCCGCGCCGGCGACAGCCGCGACAAGGCGGTCGAAGCCGCCAGCGCCACGACCGGCGACAGCCTGCGCCTGACCGGCGAGGCGACTGGCCTGCAGGCCCTGCAGCGCGACCTCTCGACACGACCGGCTTTCGACGAATCGCGCGTCCAGGCCGTGCGCGAGGCGATCGCCTCGGGCAGCTACCGCGTCGACGCCGAGGCGATCGCCTCGCGGATGCTCGATCTCGACGCCCGCCTGGGCGGCTGATCCGATGACGCCGGCACAGGACAGCCTGGCCCGTCTTGCGAGCGCGCTCGCCGACGAGCGCGAGGCGCTGATCTGCCACGATGTCGGCGCGCTGATGCGCTCGACCCAGGACAAGATCGTCGCGCTGCGCGAGCTCGAGCGCTGCCCGGCCGACGAACTGGCCGGCCCGTTGGCCGAGCTGAGCGAGCTCAACCGCGCCAACGGTGCGCTGCTCGCCCGGCGCCGGCGCGAGGTGAACTGGGCGCTGCGACACCTGGGGCGGTCCGAAAGCCTGCCCGGGTACGACGCACAGGGCCGCGCCGAGCGTGATTGCCGCAGCCGCGAACTCGCGGTCGCCTGAGCGGCGACGTCCTGCGGTTAGAATCGTCAGGCGTCCGTAGCCGGCTCCACGCAGTGCCCCCGATTTCCGATCCCGTCGTCGCACCGCCCCCGACCATGCCCACTTCGGTCCTGTCCTGTATCGAGGAGGGCGTCTACCTCTACGGAGGCGACGGTCGCCTGCTGTACGCCAACCCGACCGGCGATGCGCTGCAGCGGTTGCATCCGACCTGGGCCGCCGACGCGTATAGGCTCGACGCGCTGCTGCCGGCGCAGGCGCTGGAGCAGGCCGAGACCACCGGCCGCTGGCGCGACCAGGTCGCCTTCGGCGAAGGCACCCAGGTCGCCGCGCGTCTGTATCGGTTGGCGGCCGACGACGGGCGCTACCTGCTGGTGCTGCAGGACCCCGGCCGGCCGCGACGCGGCGACGACGAACTGTTGCAGCGCCACCGCGAGCTCAACGTTCGCTTCAATGCGGCGCAGGAGCAGTTGCTGCAGGCCGAGAAGCTGGCCTCGATCGGCCAGTTGGCCGCCGGCGTCGCGCACGAAATCAACAACCCGATCGGTTACGTCCATTCCAACCTCGGCAGCCTGCAGGAGTACGTCGGCAATCTGTTCGCGCTGATCGATGTCTACGAGCGCGCGCTGCGCAGCGACGACCCGCAGACGATGCGCGCGGAGATCGACGCCACCCGCGAACGCCTGGACATCGACTTCATCAGCCGCGACCTGCCGCAGCTGCTGACCGAGTCGCGGCAGGGCATCGAGCGGGTCACCCGCATCGTCCGCGACCTGCGCGACTTCTCGCGCTCGGACCGCGAGCACGCCTGGCGCCTGGCCGACCTGCATGCCGGGCTCGAATCGACGATCAACATCGTCTGGAACGAGCTGCGCTACAAGGCCACGCTGGAGAAGGACTACGGCACGCTGCCGATGGTCGAATGCCTGCAGTCCGAGCTCAACCAGGTGTTCATGAACCTGCTGCTCAACGCCGGCCAGGCGATCGAGACCCAGGGCACGATCGCCGTGCGCACCGGCCACGAGGGTGAGGAGGTCTGGGTGGAGATCGCCGATAGCGGCAACGGCATTCCGGCCGAGATGCTGCAGCGGATCTTCGACCCGTTCTTCACCACCAAGCCGGTGGGCAAGGGCACGGGCCTGGGCCTGTCGATCTCCTACGGCATCGTCGCCAAGCACCACGGCCGGATCGAGGTCGACAGCGCGCCGGGCACCGGCAGCCGCTTCCGCATCGTGCTGCCGGTGCGGCAACCGGGTGCGCACGCCTGAGTCGGGGTGTGCGCCTGGCGCCTACTCCGTGCCGTCGCGCCCGCGCTGCATGTCGTAGGTCCGGAACGCCTGGCGGATGTGGTCGCGCAGCACGTTGTCGTCCCAGGGCTTGGTCAGGAACCGGTAGATCGCGCCGCGGTTGATCGCCTCGGTCACCGTGGCCAGGTCGGTGTAGCCCGAGAGCACCAGGCGGATGGTGTCGGGATAGAGCATCTTGACCCGGCCGAGGAACTCGGTGCCGTCCATCTCCGACATCCGCTGATCGGACAGGATCACCTGCACTTCGTTGGTCGCCAGCAGGCCGAACGCGTCGCGCACGTTGCCGGCGGCCAGGATCCGGTAGCCGTCGCGGCGAAACAGCCGCACCAGCGCTCGCAGCACGTTCTCCTCGTCGTCGACCAGCAGCAGCGTGCGATGCGATTTGGTCGCGGTGAACAGCTCCGGACGCAGATAGCGGCGACGCAGCGCCTGGCCCGCGGTCTCGGCGCTCATCGGTTCGCCGAACAGGTAGCCCTGGAAATAGTCGCAGTCGGCCCGGCGCAGGAAGCCGAGCTGGGCCTCGGTCTCCACGCCATTGGCGATCACCTTCATGCCCAACTGGTGGCCCATCGCGATCAATGCCCGCACGATCGCGGTCTCGCGGCTGCCTGCAGGCGCGGCGTTGATGAAGCTGCGGTCGATCTTGAGGATATCGGCCGGATACCGCACCAGCGCGCCCAGGCTGGCGTCGCCGGTGCCGAAGTTGTCGAGCGTGACCCCGATGCCCTCGTGGCGCAGCGTCGACACTGCGCGATGGACGACGTCGATGTTCGCCCCCAGCGCCCGCTCGTTGAGCTCGAGCACCAGCGAGGAGGTCGGCAGTCCGGCCTGCTGCATGCGGCCGAGCAGGCGATCGACGAATGCCGGGTCGAGCAACTGTTGCGTGGTGACGTTCATGCCGACGAAGAAATCGTCGAACCCTTGTTCGCGCCAGGTGCGGATCTGTGCGACCACGCGATCGAGCATCCAGTTGCCGATCTGCAGGATCGCGCCGATCCGCTCGGCAGTCGGCAGGAAGCGCTCGGGCAACAGCAGGCCGAGGGTCGGCGATTGCCAGCGCAGTAGCGCTTCCATGCCGATCACGCGCCCGTCGCGGGCGCTGATCTTGGGCTGGTAGCGCAGCCGGAACTCCCCATTGGGCAGCGCTTCGAGGATCTGCCGGCCGATGCCGTTCTCGCCCTGGCTGCGATCGGCGGCCGCGTTGCTGTGCAACTGGACGTGTTCGTAGACCGCGTGCGAGGCGCGGCGCACCGCATTCTCGGCCAGTTGCAGCAGGGCCGAGGGCTCGGTGCCGTGCTGCGGGCACAGGCTCACCCCGAGCTTGGCATCGAGAAAGAGCGTATAGGGCAGGACTTCGAGCGGGCGCTCGATCTCCTCGACCAGGGCCTCGGCCAGTGCCTGCGCCGAAGCGGGCGCGTCGTCGGACAGCCAGGCGGCGACGACGAACTCGTCGCTGCCGTGGCGCCACACCATGCCCTGCGCGCCAAGCCTGGCCTGCAGCCGGGCGCCGACCGCCTGGAGCGCGGCGTCGCCGACGTCCGTGCCCATGTTCTGGTTCACCGAGACGAAATGGTCGATGTCCACGTGCAGCACCGCCAGGGCGCCGCCGCGGGTTCTGGCATCGCGGATCATCCGCGCCAGGGCAGGGTGACCGGCACCCAGACGTTCCAGCGGCATCGAGGTAGGCTGCATCGCGGGATTCTACCGGCTCGCCCGGCCTGCAGCGGTCATGAGATGGCCTGCACGTCGTAGGGCAGGCGCGCCTCGATCCGCGTGCCGCCGGTACGCGAGGACGCCGCGTCCAGTCGGCCACCGACGCCTTGCGCGCGCTCGCGCATGATCACCAGGCCCAGCCCCGTCGGTGCGCTGTCGGGAAAGCCGACACCGTCGTCGCCGACGTGCAGGCACAAGGTGCCGGCGTCCTCGTACAGCCGCAACGCCACCCGACTCGCCCGGGCGTGCCGGACGATGTTGGTCAGCGCTTCCTGTGCGATGCGGAAGCAGGCCTGCTCGACTTCGCGGGCCGGCCGGCGTGTCAGCGTTGCGACTTCGACCTCGGCCTGCAGCGCGGCGTTGCGCAGCAACCGTGCGGCATGCGCGCGCAGCGCGGCCTCCAGACCCAGCGCGTCGAGCTGCGGCGGGCGCAGCAGCACCGAGATGTCGCGCAGGCGCTCGATCGTCGCATCGGCCAGCATCGCGATGTCCTCCAGGTCGTCGCGGCGGCGCAGCGGGTCGGTCTCCACCAATGCACTGCCGGCGGCCAGCTTCATCGCGGTGACCGACTGCCCGATGTCGTCGTGCAGCTCGCGCGAGATCGCGCGTCGCTCGTCTTCCTGCAACGTGAACATGCGCGCCGCGAGCGCACGCAGTTCGGCGTTGCCGGCCGCCAGCGCGTCGCGCATCCGCTCCACCTCGCTCAGGTCGCGCAACACCACCAGCACGCAATCGGTGTCTTCGTAACGCGTGCGGCTGGCGGTCAGCGAGGCGCGAAAGCCAGTCGCGTCCCGGCGCCGCATGCGCGGGGCAGGCGTGTCGCGCGCGTGCGTGGGCTCGACGAGCAGCGCGTCGAATGTCGCCCGGTCCTCCTCTGCGACCAGCGTCGCGGCCGTCACCCCCGCCATCGACCCGGCGTAGCCGAACGCGGCCGCAGCAGCGGCATTGGCGTGGCGGACCTGGCCGCCTGCGACCAGCAGCGTGCCGTCGGGCATCAGTTCCAGCAGTTCGCGCAGTTCCCGGTCGCGCTCGATGCGCCGGGCGGCAGCGAGCGCGCGCTCGTGGTTGCGGACCAGGCTGGCGGCCTGTCGCCGCAGCCACCAGCCGGGCAGTCCGGCCGCCGGAATCAGCAACAGCGCGGCGACCAGCAGCCGGCCGTCGAGCGGTCCGGCGGCGGGCAGCGACGCGGGCAGCACCGCGCAAACCCCCAGCCAGGCCAGCCCGCCGAGCAGGCAGCCCAGCCAGACGCGGCGGCCGAATGCAGCGAATCGGCGGCGCAACGCCTCGTCCTGGCGCCGTGCGGCGCGGACGTTCGTGTGTGCGGAACCCATCTGACCGGCTGCCCCGTGCATCGTTCGCCCACGAGTCTACCGGGCTGCTTTCGACAGCGCTCAACTTCGTCCCACGGTCGCCGCTAACGGACGGTGAGCAAAGTCGCGATCCGCGACCTACCAAGCCGACACGGAGCGAAACGGTCCCAGATGGATGCCGGCGTCATCTCGAGTCTTCTCGATCACCCGCTGTCCGACGGGTTGTTGCTGCTCGACCGCGGCGGACGCTGCCTGGTCGCCAACCCGGCCGCCCGGCGGCGGGGCCTGGACCGCCTGGTGGAACTGCATGCGCCGTCGCTGTCGCTGCTCTATGCGCGATTGCTCGATGGCGAGCATGCGATCGCCTGTGAACTGCCGGGACCGGACGCCCCGCTGTACGGCCGATTGCGCGCGATCTCGGTGGACGGGGCCGGCCCGATCGCATTTTCGTTGAGCGTGAGCCTGTCGGAAGATGTCGAGGACTGGCTGGAGGCCGCGGAAGCGGGCGGGCATGCCCTGTGGGTGTGGGACGTGCGTCACGACCAACTGCGTGGTTCGGCGACCTGGCATGCGCTCGTCGGCCATCGCGATGGCGCGCCGCTGTCGTTCGAGGAGATGTGCCGCCGGGTGCATCCGGAGGACCGCGGGCGGATGCGGGAGGCGATCGGTGCGTATCTGACCGGGCGCGAATCGTCCTATCTGTGCGAATACCGCTGCCTGCAGCCCGCCGCCGGCTGGCGCTGGGTGCGCGACAGCGGTCGGATCATCGCCCGCGACGCCCAGCGCGCGCCGCTGAAGGTGGCCGGCACGCTGACCGTCATCGACGACCACAAGCGGCTGGAGCAGCGCTTGCGCGAGCAGCGGCGCCTGGTGGAGGACACCCAGCGCCTGGCCGGCATGTCGAGCTGGAGCTGGGCCCCGGCCGCAGGGCTGGTGCACAGCGCGCCCGAGCTGCGACAACTGCTGGGCGTCGGCGACGGCGGCTCGTTGCGCGTGTGGCTGCGGCGGATTCCGCGCGCGCAGTTCCCGGTGCTGCGCACCAGCTGGCGCTGCCTGCGCGAGTGCGCCAAGCCCGCGCATTTCGACCTGGTGGTCGACAGCGTCGCCGGCCCTGCGCACCTGCAGATCTGGGCCTCGCTCAGCGGCGACGAGGACGAGGGCGGGCTGCCGGCGCGGGTGCTGGCACAGGTCCAGGACGTGACCCGGCAGCGGCATGCCGACGCCGAGGCACATCGGCGCGGCGACCTGTTGCGGCGCGTCGCCGAACTCGGCCGCATTGGCGGCTGCGAGGTCGACGCCGCGACCCGGCGTCTGCACTGGACCGGCGAGTGCGCCGGCCTGCACGGCCGCGAGGGCGAGTCGCTGGCGCTCGACGAGCTGTTGCGCCACTACACCACCGAATCGCGCGAGATCCTGCAAGCGGCGATGAGCCGCACCGCCGGCGGCGCGCCCACTCAGACCATCGAGCTGTGTTTCTACCGGCCCGACGGTGCGCAGGTGTGGACCCAGGCCGTCGTCGACTACGAGTCGGGCGACGGCCGACCGGCGCGCTGGCTGGTGCTGTTCCGCGACATTTCCCGCGAGCGCGCCGCGAGCGAGCGCATCGAGCGCCTGGCGCACTTCGACGCGTTGACCGGGCTGCCCAATCGCACCCGGCTGCGCCAGGACATCGAGACGGCGCTGGTCGCCAACGCGTCTGCCTACCAGGCGCTGCTGCTGCTCGACGTCGCGGGGTTTGGCGGCATCAACGAGGCCCATGGCCATGCCGCAGGCGACGGCGTGCTTAAGGCCATCGCCACCCGGTTGCACATGCTCGTCGATGCCGGCGACCTGTTCGGGCGCGTAGGCGCCGACGAGTTCGTGGTGCTGCTGCAACAGGGCGAAAGCCGTCACGATGTCGCCAGCAGCGCGCAGCGGATCGTCGCCGGGCTCTCGGATCCGGTGCCGGTCGGCGGCGAGATCTTGCGCTTTGGCATCAGTGCGGGCATCGCGATCCGGCCTGCGGGCGTGGGCTTCGACGAACTGCTGCGTGCCGCCGGGGTCGCATTGCACGGCGCCCGCCAGGGCGGGCGCAATCGGGTCGAGTTCTACAGCCCCGATGCCTGGCGGCTCGCTCGGCGGCGGCTGGATGTCGAACATGCGCTGCGCGGCGCGCTCGAGCATGAAGAGTTCACACTCGCCTACCAGCCGCTGGTCGACATCGCACGCCGCAGCGTCTCGGGGGTGGAGGCGCTGCTGCGCTGGCAGCATCCCGAGCTCGGGGTCTGCCCGCCGGACGAGTTCATCGGCATCGCAGAAGCGACCGGCGACATCGCTGCGATCGGCGACTGGGTGCTGCGCGAGGCCTGCCGCCAGGCCGCGGCGTGGGAGGCGGCCGGCATCGCGTTCGGCCGGATGTCGATCAACGTCTCGGCGGTGCAGTTGCGCGACACCGCGTTTGCCAGCCGGGTCCTCGCCGCCTGCGCCGAGGCGGGTTGGCCGCCCGCCCGGCTCGAGCTCGAGCTGACCGAGTCGGCGCTGTTGCACGACACCGAGGCCCTGCGGTCCTGCTTCGACATGCTCGTGGGCGCCGGCGTAGCGCTGGCCATCGACGACTTCGGCACCGGCTTCTCGAGCCTGAGCTATCTGAGCCGCTTCCCGGTGGGGCGGCTCAAGATCGACCGCAGTTTCATCTCCGAACTCGGAGGCTCGCGGCGCGCTGTCGAGGTCGCCCGCGCGATCATCCACCTGGGCAAGGCGCTGCGCATGCAGGTCCTGGCCGAAGGTGTGGAATCGATGGAAGACGAGCGCCTGTTGCTCGAGTCCGGCTGCGACGAGGTCCAGGGCTATCTGTACTCGCGCCCGCTACCGCCGCGCGAGATGGCGCGCTGGCTGCTCGCCCACCACCAGGCCGTGGACGGCGCCACAGCGCGCTGACCGAGCCGCCGGACGAGGGAAAACCGGGGTCAGAGTGCAATTTCGCCTCGAGAAATTGCCCTCTGACCCCGGTTTTGCGAGCCGTCGTGTCGAGAAGCTGCCAAGCGTACTGGCGCGGGTGCATCCCCTTGCGCGACACGTCGGCCTTTGTAACTGGATGCCGGTGGCAGGGAGTGCGCTGGAGAACGCGCTGGATTCGTTGACCAGCCCGTCCGCGTGGCGCAGCGCGACGCTCAGTAGCCGGCGGCCAGGTCCCAGGCGATGCTGGCCGCCACCGGATCGGGCGCGGGCGCATGCGATGGCGACTGGGACGCGTGATCGAGCAGGTCGCGCAGTTCTTCGTGGGCAGCGGCGTCGAGCCGCTGCAGCAGGTCGGCCGGGATCCTGCTGACGGTGGCATCGGCCGGTGCGCTCGTGCGCGACAGCACGCAGGCCCCGGTCGAAGCCGGGGCCTGGGGCGGGGCGCTGCTGGCAGAGCGCGGTTCCAACTCAGAACAGCTCGACGGTTCCTGCGCCCATGCTCTCCTGCGCAACCGGCTTGTGCGGTGGCTTCTCCCAGGTCGAGCGCGACTCGCGCAGGCGCTGTCCGATCCGCTGCAGCGCACGCATCATTTCCTCGTCGAGCGCGCCGCCGTTGCGATGCAGGATCTCCTGCAGATCGATCGCCTCGCGGTTGATCGCGCTCAGGCGCTCGAGGTGGGCATGGACCCCGCCCAGCGCCTGGGTCGCGATGTCTTCGAACTGCAGTGCCCGCACCGCGTCGCCGACGCTCGAGTCGATTGCGCGCCCGCACTCGGAGATCTCGCGCATGCCGTCGCCGAGCGAGCGGTTGATCGCGGCCACCTGGGTCAGCATGCCCGCCGCCTCGGCGCGCGCATCGCGCGAGCGGTCCAGGTCGCGCGAGGCCATGTTGGAGACCGTGTCGCGGACCTTGGCGATCGACTCCTTCGACGAATGGGCCAGCTTGCGGATCTGTTCGTTGAATGCGGTCGAGCGTTCGGACAGGTTGCGGACCTCGTCGGCGACCACGGCGAAGCCGCGGCCGGCCTCGCCGGCGCGCGCCGCTTCGATCGCGGCGTTGAGCGCGAGCAGGTTGGTCTGGTCGGCGATCGACTTGACGTCCTCGAGCAGCGCAAAGATGCCGTCCAGATGCCCGGCCATCTCATCGATGTGCGACACGGTGGTCACGCTCTGGCCGCTGACCTGCTCCAGCGCCTCGACCAACTGTTCCATGCGCTGGCTCGCGTGTTGCGCGAAGCGGGCGACATCGGCGCCGCCCATCCCGTCCTGGTCGCCGGTATGGTCGAGCAGCCGCCCCATCGCCTGCGCCTGCTGGCGGGACTTGCGGTTCATCGCGTCGAAGCTGCTGCCCAGCGCGCTGACCGCTTGTCGGATCAACTCGCGTGCACGTTCGATCTCGACCCGCGATCCCTCGATCTCGGCGCCGACGAACTGGCGCAGTTCGGTCAGCAACTGGTCCTGCTCCTTGAGCACGCGCACCTGTTCGGGCGAACGCCGGGTTTCTCGGCGCAGTAGCCACAGGCCCACGCCCAGCCAACTCGCGGTGAGGGTCAGCAGGATCGCCCATCGCGCAGGCGCCGCCCAACCGAGCGCGAACGCCAGCGGCAGAAGCAGGGTCAGCGACAACGGCGCGGCGAGGCGGATCAGGATGCGTGCGTACATGGCGCTCTCAGGGAGGTTCTCACGCTCCCGGTATCGGCACCCGGTGGCCGGCCTTTAGCCGGCCGCTGACAACTGCATGCGGATCGACGCCTGCAGCCTGACGCTCAGGGCACGCGCCGGGCGATCGACTCGAGCATGCGACCGCGCGAGAACAGCAGATCCCACTGGGTGCCGCCGAGCTGGCGCCACAGCACGGTCGCGCGCACCGCGGCGAGCAAAAGCGCGCGGATCTCAGCGACCACGCTGGCCTGGCCCAGGTAGTGCGGTGCGCCCTGGACCATGACCCGCGGCCGCAACTGGCTGATCGTGTCGGCATACAGCGCACCCAGCGCAAGCAACACGTCGGGATGCGCCGCGCCCTGCGATTCGGCCTGCGGCGCGATCCGGCGCAGGCCTGCACTCACCGCCTCGATGACATCGGGCTCGGCCGAGAACCGCCGTTCGAGCCGCATCACCGACATCGCGAGTTTCGGCACGCCCTCGTCGTGGGGCTGGCGGGTCAGGATGTCGCGCAGCAGGCGCAGCCCGGGCTGCAACCGCGGCACGCCGTCGTAGACATCGGCCACCGAATCGGCATCGATGCGGAAGACGCTGTCGATGACCGTTTGCGCCGCGTCGCCACGCGACTGGCCGGACTCGGCGGTGGTGCGGACTTGCTGGAGGGCCTGGGCGAGCGCGGCGAGCGCGAGCACCCGATCGTCAAAGGAATCGCTCATCGGACAAGTCTAGCGTCTGCGGCGCGATCAGGCCCGCCTGCGGCTGTCGTGGTGGCGGGCGCGGGGGCGTCGGTCGCCTCGATGACCGCACCGCCCAGGCAGCGCTCGCCGTCGTAGAGCACCAGCGACTGGCCGGGCGTGACCGCGCGTTGCGGCTGCGCGAAGCGCACCGCCAGCGTGCCGTCGTCGCGCACCTCGACCGCGCAGGCCTCGTCGGGCTGGCGGTAGCGGGTCTGCGCGCTGGCCACGAAGTGGGCGGCCGGCGGCGCGCCCGCAATCCAGTGCGCCTGCGCGGTCCAGGTCGTTCGCGACATCAGCCAGGGGCTGTCGCGCTGCTGATCGACCACCAGCACGTTGTCGTGGACGCGTTTGTCGACGACGTACCAAGGCGCGGCGGCAAAGCCGCGCACGCCGCCCAACTGCAGGCCCTCGCGCTGGCCGAGGGTGAAGAAGAACACCCCCGGATGGCGGCCGACCACGCGCCCGTCAGCGGTCTGGATCTCGCCCTCGCGGGCAGGCACGTAGCGGGCAAGGAAGCTGCGGAAGTCGCGTTCGCCGATGAAGCAGATACCGGTCGAATCCTTCTTCTCGGCCGTCGCCAGGCCATGAGCACGGGCGATCTCGCGGACCTGCGATTTGGGCAGGTCGCCGAGCGGGAACAGCGTCGCGGCCAGTTGCGCCTGGCCGAGCTGGTGCAGGAAGTACGTCTGGTCCTTGCTGCGATCCACGGCCCGCAGCAGCTGCCAGCCGCTGCCGTCACGCCCCACACGGGCATAGTGGCCGGTCGCGATCCGGGTCGCGCCCAGCGCGTGCGCCGCATCGAGGAAATGCCGGAACTTGATCTCGCGGTTGCACAACACGTCGGGATTGGGCGTACGCCCGGCCGCGTACTCGGTGATGAAGTGGGCGAACACACCGTCCCAGTATTCGCGCGAGAAGTCGCGGAAATGGATCGGCAGGCCCAGACGGCCGGCCACTGCGACCGCGTCGCGCCGATCGTCCTCGGCGCGGCAGACGCCGCTGCCGTCCTGGGCATCGTCGTCGGCCCAGTTCTGCATGAACAGAGCGGCCACCGGCGTGCCCGCGTCGCGCAGCAGCAGCGCGGCGACCGACGAATCGACCCCGCCCGACAGGCCGACGACGACCTCCGGCGCGCTCATCGAAGTTGGCGCAGCAGCGACAGCGGGTGACGCTGTCCGGCCAGGCAGTCGGCGACGACCTGCCAGACCAGTGGGCTGCGATGGCGTGCGGCCTCGGCGCGCAGCGCCTCGGGCGTGAGCCACAGCGCCTGCACGATGCCGTCATCGAGCGTGCGGTCCGGGTCGTGTGCCAGTGGGCGGGCGACCACGGCCACGCGAATGAAGTGGCGGCCGTCGGCCTCGCCGGGGCGCGGCGGGGATCTCCACTGGTACAGGCCGATCAGCGCGGTCGGCTCGACCGTCCAGCCCGATTCTTCGAGGGTCTCGCGCACCGCCGCATCGACCAGCGCCTCGTCGGGCTCGAGATGGCCCGCCGGCTGGTTGAGCACCAGGCGACCGTCGACCCGCTCCTCCACGCACAGCACCCGGCCGGCATCGAATACGACGCTGGCCACGGTCACGTCGGGCTGCCAGAAACGCCCGCTCATCGGGTCGCTCCGGCTGCGGACCACGTCGCGGTCGCGCAGCGGTGGCATCGCGCCATGCGGCCGCCGGCCGCAACACGGACGGGGGCGGGGAACGGGCGGGGCGGGGAACGAAGGCGCATGGCAGATCGGGCGGGGGACTCGGGGCATTGTCTCCCCGGCGCTCCCGACGCGTCCATCGCCGGCGCTTATAATTGCGCCATGAGCCGTAGACACCAACACGAGCACGACCACGGCACGGTCGTGGAGACCAGCAGGCCGGAAGTGGCGCCACCGCCGCTGTATTCGGTGCTGCTGCTCAACGACGACTACACGCCGATGGATTTTGTCGTCGAGATCCTGACCCGATTCTTCGCGCTCGACATCGAGCGCGCCACCCAGGTCATGCTGCACGTCCACACCCGAGGCCGGGGGGTATGCGGGATCTACAGCCGCGAGGTCGCCGAGTCGAAAGTCGCGCAGGTGAACGAATACGCAAGACTCAACCTTCACCCCTTGCTGTGCACGATGGAGAAGGCCTAATAAGAGCCGGCTGACAGGACCGGGGCAGGGATGGAAAAGCCGGGTCCGGGCCCCCACTCAGGGTTGCAGTGATTCCGGAGGCCCCGCCCCATGTTCAGCAAAGATCTCGAGTTCACGATCGGCCAGTGCTACAAGCGCGCCCGCGAAGCCCGCGACGAGTACATGACGGTCGAACACCTGCTGCTGGCCCTGCTCGAGAACCCGTCCGCCGAGTCGGTGCTCAAGGCGACAGGTGCCGATTTCGCCCGTCTGCGTGGCGATCTGGAACAGGCCATTCTGACCTCGGTGACCAAGCTCGCCGATGAGGACACCCGCGACACCCAGCCCACGCTGGGCTTCCAGCGGGTCCTGCAGCGCGCCGTCTACCATGTCCAGTCCTCCGGCAAGAAGGAGGTCACCGGCGCCAACGTGCTGGTGGCGATCTTCGGCGAGAAGGACTCGCACGCGGTCTACTACCTCAACCAGCAGGACGTGACCCGGCTGGATGTCGTCAACTATCTCTCGCACGGCATCGCCAAGGCCGGTGGCGAGGAGCCCGAGAGTGCGCACGAGGACGGCGCGGCGGGCGCAGGCGGGGAGGGCGAGGCCAAGGGGGATGCCCTGGCCGAGTTCGCCAGCGACCTCAACGCCGCCGCGCGCGAGGGCCGCATCGATCCGCTGGTGGGCCGGGCCGAGGAGGTCGAGCGCACGATCCAGGTGCTGTGCCGCCGCCGCAAGAACAACCCGCTGTACGTCGGCGAGGCCGGGGTCGGCAAGACGGCGATCGCCGAAGGCCTGGCCAAGCGCATCGTCGACGGTGAGGTGCCCGAGGTGCTGAGCGAGGCGACGATCTATTCGCTCGACCTCGGCGCGCTGGTCGCCGGCACCAAGTACCGCGGCGATTTCGAGAAGCGCCTGAAGGCGGTGCTCTCGGCGATCAAGAAGCATCCCGGTGCGATTCTGTTCATCGACGAGATCCACACCATCATCGGCGCCGGGTCGGCGTCGGGTGGCACGATGGACGCCTCGAACCTGATCAAGCCGGCACTGTCGTCGGGCGATCTGCGCTGCATCGGTTCGACGACGTTCCAGGAGTACCGCGGCATCTTCGAAAAGGACCGCGCGCTCGCCCGGCGCTTCCAGAAGATCGACATCGTCGAGCCGACCGTCGGCGAGGCCTACCAGATCCTGCTGGGCCTCAAGCCCAAGTACGAGGCGCATCACGACGTGACCTACGCCGACGACGCGCTGCAGGCAGCAGTCGACCTGTCGGTCAAGCACATCGCCGACCGGTTGCTGCCCGACAAGGCGATCGACGTGATCGACGAGGCCGGTGCCCGCCAGCGGCTGCTGCCCGAGGGCGTGCGCAAGGCGTTGATCGATGTCGAGGAGGTCGAGACGATCGTGGCCAAGATGGCGCGCATCCCGGCCAAGCAGGTCAGCGCGACCGACAAGGACGTGCTCGAGCACCTCGAGCGCAACCTGAAGATGGTGATCTTCGGCCAGGACCCGGCGATCGAGACGCTGACGTCTGCGATCAAGCTGGCCCGCTCGGGCCTGGGCGATCCCGACAAGCCGATCGGCAATTTCCTGTTCGCCGGCCCCACGGGCGTCGGCAAGACCGAGGTCACCCGGCAGTTGGCGCTTCAGTTGGGCATCGAGCTGGTGCGCTTCGACATGTCCGAGTACATGGAGGCGCACTCGATCAGCCGCCTGATCGGCGCGCCTCCGGGCTACGTGGGGTTCGACCAGGGCGGGCTGTTGACCGAGAAGATCGTCAAGACGCCGCACTGCGTGCTGTTGCTCGACGAGGTCGAGAAGGCGCATCCGGACATCTTCAACATCCTGTTGCAGGTCATGGACCGCGGCGTGCTCACCGACACCAACGGCCGCGAGGCGAATTTCCGCAACGTGATCGTGGTGATGACCACCAACGCCGGCGCCACCCAGGCCTCGCGCCGGTCGATCGGCTTCATGCGCCAGGACCACAGCAGCGACGCGATGGAAGTGATCCGCAAGAGCTTCTCGCCGGAGTTCCGCAACCGGCTGGATGCGATCGTGCAGTTCCAGTCGCTGGGTCTGGATCACATCCTGCGCGTGGTCGACAAGTTCATGATCGAGCTCGAGAGCCAACTGCACGACAAGGACGTCACGCTCAGCGCCACGCCGGCCGCACGCGACTGGCTGGCCCAGCACGGGTTCGACCCGCAGATGGGCGCGCGTCCGATGTCGCGCGTGATCCAGGACCGGATCAAGCGCCGCCTCGCCGACGAGCTGCTGTTCGGCAAGTTGATGGGCGGCGGTCGGGTGGTGGTGGATGTCGAGGACGGCGAACTGACCGTGCAGACCTTCGCCGAGCCCGAGCGCCTGCTCACCGCGACCGTGGAGTGAGGCGCGCATCGCCGCTGGTTCGCCGGCCGGCGTGCGCAACGCGAAAAGGCAGCCCTTGGGGCTGCCTTTTCGTCGTCCAGCGACGGAGCGCGTCGCTTAGGAGCGTGTCGCTTACTTCATGCGGTAGGTGATGCGACCCTTGGTGAGGTCGTAGGGCGTCATCTCGACCTTGACCCGGTCGCCGGTCAGGATGCGGATGTAGTTCTTGCGCATCCGTCCGGAGATGTGCGCAATGATTTCGTGGCCGTTCTCGAGCTTGACGCGGAACATGGTGTTCGGGAGCGTCTCGGAGACCGAGCCTTCGAATTCGATGACGTCGTCTTTCGCCATTCGTGTTGGGTACTCGTCGTTAGGGAGCCGCGCTGAAGCCGCGCCGGCAAAGTCGGGTATTGTGGCACGGCTGCCGCACCGATGCAAAAGGCTGCGCCCTTGTGATGGGCTGAGTGCGGACGTGTGAGTCCTACTCCGGGTGGGCAGCAGCCTGGTGGCCGGAAGCCGCTCTCCCCTCGGCAAGGCATCCTGCCTTGACTCGAGCGCGCGCCATCCATGGCGCGCTCGACGCGGTCACCGACCACCGGTCCGCTGCCATGGACGTCTGCAACCCGACTTCGGGGCCTGCTGGACAAAGTCGCGCACTGTCGGGGCTCAGTGCGTCCGGCCGGCTGGGGATTGCGATAGCGAGCCAGGGATGGCGCGCGGCGGCGAGTCAGCCAGGGATGGCTGACCGAGCCGAGGAGCAGTCCCCGGCCGGCGCGACGCGCGCGACGAAGACGAACGCACCGATCGAGCGCAGAGGCAGGATTCCCCTGGCTTCGGCGAAGAATTCTTACGGATTGTCCGCCAGTCCTGAGGTCGAGGCGGGTCAAGCTGGCCCGGCAGACGTCTCGTCCGCGCTACGCCGGGCGAACGTCGCGGCGTGCTGGACGCCGAACGCCTGCGTCCAGGTACCCGCGACCGGTGGCGGCTGCTCGACCAGGGCGGCGATGGCCGCGGCGAATCGGGGTCTGGGCCATTGCGTGGCGCCCAATGCTTCCAGGTGCGGATTGCCGACCTGAGCGTCGATCAGCGGCATCTGCCAGCGATGGAGCTGGCGGGCCAGCGCGCCGAGCGCGAGCTTGGAGCCGCCGGAGGTTCGGCTGAACATGCTCTCGCCGAAGAACATCCGGCCGATCGCGACGCCGTAGAGGCCGCCGACCAGCCGGTCGCCGTCGAAGACCTCGACGCTGTGGGCCAGGCCTGCGCGGTGCAGTGCGGCGTAGGCGGCCTGCATCGCGTCGGTGATCCAGGTGCCGTCCTGGTCGGGGCGCGGTGCCGACGCGCAGGCCGCGACGACCGCTTCGAAGGCGGTGTCGGCGCGGACCTGCCACTCGCTGCGCCGCAACTGGCGGATAAAGCGCCGCGGCAGCGTGAAGGTTGCAGTCTCGAAGACGGTGCGCGGGTCGGGCGACCACCACAGGATCGGCTGGCCCTGGGAGTACCAAGGAAAGATGCCCTGCCGGTAGGCATTGGCCAGCCGGGTCACCGACAGGTCGCCGCCGAAGGCCAGCAGGCCGTCAGGGCGCCGCAGCGCCGAGGCCACCGGCGGAAATGGCGCCAGCGGATCGCTGTCCAACTGCGGCAGGTGCAGGCTCAGCGCAGCGCGTCCGCGCGGAACGGGCCGCTGCGGCCAAGCGAAGCGGCGTAGCCGCCGATCGCTTCGGCTTCCTGCGCGCACCAGTCGCGCAGCGCCTCGCGGAACTGCGGATCGGCGATCCAATGGCGGCTGTGCACGAACGCCGGCAAGAACCCGCGCGCGAGCTTGTGCTCGCCCTGCGCGCCGGGCTCGAAGCGGCGCAGGCCCTCGCGCAGGCAATAGGCGATGCCCTGGTAGTAGCAGGTCTCGAAGTGCAGGCCGGGCAGGGCGATGTGCGCCCCCCAATAGCGGCCGTACAGCGTGTCGCCGCCGCGCAGGCACAGCGCGCCGGCGACCGGCACGCCGGCCAGGTCCGCGAACACCAGCACCAGCTGCCGCGGCATCGTGCGTGCCAGGTGACGCAGAAAATCCAGCGTCAGTGCCGGCGAATTGCCGTACTCGGCGAAGGTCTGCAGGTAGAAGCCGTGCATCGTCGCCAGGTCGTCGTCGCTGGCCTCGTCGCCGTGCAGCACCCGGAAGTCGACACCGGCGCGCGCGACCTTGGCGCGTTCCTGGCGGATGTTCTTGCGGTGCTTGTGGTCCATCGCGCCCAGATAATCGTCGAACGTTGCCCAGTCGCCGGGATTGCACCAGTGGTACTGCACATCGACCCGCGGCAGCCAGTCATCGTCGAACGCGACGGCCTCGGCGTCGGTATGGAAGTTCACATGCGCCGACGACAACTGCGCGGCGCCCACCTGCTCGCGCATCGCCTCGAGCAGTGCCGTCCGCGCCGCAGGCGTGCGCGCCAGCAGCCGCGGCCCGGTCACCGGCGTGTAGGGCACCGCGCACAGCAGCTTGGGGAAGTAGTCCCGCCCATGGCGGGCATAGGCGTGCGCCCAGGCGTGGTCGAAGACGAATTCGCCGTGGGAGTTCGCCTTCAGGTAGGTCGGCGCGGCCGCCACAAGCCTGTTGGCGTCCCACAGGGTCAGATGGTGCGGGGTCCAGCCCCAGTCCGCGCGCAGGCAGCCTTCCGATTCCAGGCCCGCGAGGAAGGCATGCGCGACGAACGGATGGCCGGCGTCCGACAGTGCGTCCCACTCCTCGGCGGCGATGGCATCGAGGCTGCGTACGATGCGCAGGCTGCTCACGTGCCCCAGGCCTTCGCCGTCGCGTCCCGCAGCGCCGCGCGATCGCCCTCGAAGGTCATCGAATCGAGGGCGCGGGCGTGCGCCTGCGTCGCCTGCCGGCGCGCCGCCGTGGCGAACGCCGGGTTGCCGGTCGCCGCGATCGCCGCCAGGCCCTTCTGCAGCCGGATGCCGACCTCCAGCAGGCCCGCGCCGTCGCGCGCCAGCAGCGGGAACACATCCTCGAAGACATCGTCAATCGCAATCGCCGGCACGAACACACGCGCATGGTGCGGGCCGTCGCCGGCCGTGTCCGTGGCCGCCCATTCGCAGAGCAGTCGGGTGGCCGTACCGACGACATCGATCGCCGTGCCGCTGTCGTTGGTGGCGGCCGACAACGCCCGGCTGCCGATCTCGGTCAGCACGACCAGCCCGTAGCGCGGATCCTGGTCGAAACTGCGTTCGTCGCCGATCGTGAAGGCGTCGCGCAGCGCATCGCGGGTGTCGGCATCCGGCGGCGTGCCCTCCAGTACCAGCAGTGGTCGTCCCGGCACGGCGAACGTGCCCGGGCGGCAGAGCACATGCACGACGCCGCCTTGATCGCTCGCGATCTGCGCCAGCCGCGCCACGTCGACGTGTTCGATGTAGCCGACGCGCCCGGCCTCCACCGGATGCCCGCCCTCGGGCGCGCCCATGCCCGGCGCACCGCCCAGGTGGGGATCGCGCAGGTGCGCCCGGATCGCCCGGCGCGTGGTTGCCTCGACCAGATTGATCGTCGCGCCGAGCCGGCCGAAGCTCGACAACTGCTCGATCCAGCGCAACAGGGTCAGCGTGATCAGCACGATCACCAGCACCGTCGCAGCGAACAGCACCACGCGGCCGCTGTCGCCGTAGAGGCCGGTGCTCAGCGCGATCAGGCCGACCACCGAGAACAGGAAGGCGCCGATGAACGTCGCCAGCGCGCTCTGCGCCGCGCTGTCGGCGATCAGCAGGCGCGTCGCGCGCGGCGTCGCACCGGTCGACGCCGAGCTGTAGGCCGAAACCATCGTCGACAGCGAGAACGTGGTGACCGCGAGCATCGAGGCGGCCAGGATGCTGAGCAGATTGCCGACCGAGTCGGCGCCGATCCGGCCGGCCAGCGACTCCGGGATCCAGGTCTTGACCAGCGCGCCGACCAGCGCGGTGACCACCCCCAGCGCGCAATACACGGTCGCACGGACCCACATGCGCCGGCCGTGGCGGCGCGCGAACAGGCGCAGTTGTTCGACGGTCACGGCAGGCGGCCGGCCGCGTCGCGCGCGTCCGCCTGCGCGACGCTTCCGCGATCAGCCCTGCTGATCGAGGAAGCGTTCGGCATCGAGTGCGGCCATGCAGCCGAAGCCCGCCGAGGTGATCGCCTGGCGATAGTGCTGGTCGGTGACATCGCCCGCGGCGAACACGCCCGGCACGTTGGTTGAAGTCGCATTGCCGTCAATCCCTGAGCGGATCTCGAGATAGCCGTTGTGCATCGCCAACTGGCCCTCGAACAGCGTGGTGTTGGGCGTATGGCCGATCGCGACGAAGAAACCGTGCACGTCGAGGTCGCGGGTCGCGCCGTCATGCACCGATTTCACCCGCAGCCCGGTCACGCCGGCGTCGTTGCCCAGCACCTCGTCGACGGTGTGGTGCCACACCGGCTCGATCTTGCCGGCCTGGATCTTCGCAAACAGCTTGTCCTGCATGATCTTCTCGGCGCGCAGCGTGTCGCGGCGGTGCACCAGGTAGACCTTGCGGGCGATGTTGGACAGATACAGCGCTTCCTCGACCGCGGTGTTACCGCCGCCGACCACGGCCACGTCCTGATCCTTGTAGAAGAAGCCGTCGCAGGTCGCGCAGGCCGACACGCCGCGGCCCTTGAAGGCTTCCTCCGACGGCAGCCCCAGGTACTTGGCGGTCGCCCCGGTGGCAATGATCAGCGCATCGCAGGTGTACTCGCCGCTGTCGCCCTTGAGCCGGAACGGGCGCTGGGACAGGTCGGCGGTATGGATGTGGTCGAACACGACCTCGGTGTCGAAGCGCTCGGCGTGCGCCTGCATGCGCGCCATCAGGTCCGGGCCGAGCAGGCCGTGGGCATCGCCCGGCCAGTTGTCGACCTCGGTGGTGGTCATCAGCTGGCCGCCCATTTGCATGCCGGTCACGACGACCGGCTTGAGGTTGGCGCGCGCCGCGTAGACGGCGGCGGTCCAGCCGGCGGGGCCGGAGCCCAGGATCAGCAGACGGATGTGGCGGGGGCCGTTCGAAGAGCTCATGTAGACTCGCGGTTGATCGCACTGCGGCGTGTGTGACGCATAGCTTGGCGTCCCGCTCCCGGCAAGACAAGGCGCGCCGGAGGCCGCCGCGCGCAACGCAGCGTCGCTCGTCGCGCTGGGCGACGCGGCTGGCCCGCGCCAACCCCGGATGCCCCTGGGGCCGCCGCAGCTGCCGTCCCAAGTCGCGCTGCAGCGGAGCCGAGCTTGGCGTAATATCAACGACCTGTATCGAATTCCTCAGGTAATTACCCACGGTGGCACGTCCGCTCTCAGATCGCGTCAAGCGCGCCCGCGGCGCCGAAAAGGCCACCGCGAAGGCGACGGCCGCCGCTGCGCCCAATCCGCGGCGCCAGCGGCTGCTGCGCGACATCGCCCTGATCGTCACCGCGCCGCTGCTGCTGTACCTGCTGGCGTGCCTGGTCACCTACTCGAACACCGATCCGAGCTGGTCGACGCAGGGCGGGGTGGTGGCGACCGAGATCCACAACGTCGGCGGACCGGTCGGCGCGTGGACGGCCGATATCCTGCTGCAGTTGTGCGGGCTGATGGCCTACCTGCTGCCGCCGATCCTCGGTGCGGTCGCCTGGATCGCGCTGTTCGGCATGGACGCGGGCAGCGAAGGCCGCGCCGACTTCGGCCCCGCGCTGCGACTGGTGGGCATCGTCGGCTTCCTGATCTCGGCCGCGGGCCTGCTGGCGCTGCGGTTCGACGTGCTGGCCGGCTATCCGGCCGGCGGCGGTGGCATCCTCGGGCGGCTGGTCGGGCGCTCGCTGTCGGGCGCCTTCGGCCAGGTCGGCGGCAACCTGTTCCTGATCGCATTGTTCCTGGTGTCGGTGACGCTGGCGACCGGCCTGTCGTGGTTCGCGCTGATGGACCGCATCGGCGGCTGGATCCTGAAGTTGCCGCCGCTGCTGCGCCGCAGCAGCAAGCAGGCCACCGAGTGGAAGGCTGCGCGCGAGCATCGCGAGGAGCGCACCGAGGCGCGCAAGATCGAGACCGAATTGCGCGCCAAGCGCGCGCCGGTGAAGATCGAAGCGCCGGTGGTCCCGCCGGTCGTGGAGAAAAGCGAGCGCGCCAAGCGCGAACAGCAGATTCCGATGTTCCAGGGCGTCAATGCCGATGGCTCGGACCTGCCGCCGCTGTCGCTGCTCGATCCGCCCAAGCCCCAGCCGAGTGGCTACGACGAGGCGACGCTCGATACGCTCTCGCGGCAGATCGAGTTCAAGCTCAAGGACTTCCGCATCGATGTCGAGGTCAAGGAGGCCCAGCCGGGCCCGGTGATCACGCGTTTCGAGATGGAGCCCGCGCCAGGCGTCAAGGTCAGCCAGATCAGTTCGCTGGACAAGGACATCGCCCGCGGCCTGTCGGTCAAGGCTGTGCGCGTGGTCGACGTGATCCCCGGCAAGTCGGTGATCGGCCTGGAAATCCCCAACGTGCGCCGGGAGATGATCTATCTCACCGAGTTGCTCGACTCCAAGGAATACGACAAATCGGCCAGCCCGTTGACGCTGGCGCTGGGCAAGGGCATCAGCGGCAATCCGGTCGTTGCCGATCTGGCGCGCATGCCGCACCTGCTCGTCGCCGGCACCACCGGCTCGGGCAAGTCGGTCGCGGTCAATTCGATGGTGCTCAGCCTGCTGTTCAAGGCCTCGCCCAAAGACCTGCGAATGCTGATGATCGACCCGAAGATGCTCGAATTGAGCGTCTACGAGGGCATCCCGCACCTGCTCGCACCGGTCGTCACCGACATGAAGGAGGCCGCCAACGGCCTGCGCTGGTGCGTGGCCGAGATGGAGCGTCGCTACAAGCTGATGAGCGCGGTGGGCGTGCGCAACCTCGCGGGCTTCAACAAGAAGGTCAGGGACGCCCAGGACGCCGGCCAGCCGCTGTCCGACCCGCTGTTCCGGCCCAACCCCGAGAGCGGGGAGGTCGCCGACCTGCTCGAGCCGCTGCCCTACATCGTCATCTTCATCGACGAATTCGCCGACATGATGATGATCGTCGGCAAGAAGGTCGAAGAACTGATCGCGCGCCTGGCGCAGAAGGCCCGTGCAGCAGGCATCCACCTGATCCTGGCCACGCAGCGCCCGTCGGTCGACGTCATCACCGGCCTGATCAAGGCCAACATCCCGACCCGAATCGCCTTCCAGGTCAGCTCCAAGATCGACTCGCGCACGATCCTCGACCAGTCCGGCGCCGAGACTCTGCTCGGCAACGGCGACATGCTCTATTTGCCGCCGGGCACCGCGATGCCCGAACGCGTGCATGGCGCGTTCGTCTCCGACGACGAGGTGCACCGCGTCGTCGAGCACCTCAAGCAGAGCGGAAAGGCCGAGTACATCGAAGGCGTGCTCGACGAGGTGCAGACGATGGGCGACGGCACCGTGGTCGGCGCGACCGGCCTGCCGGAGGCCAGCGGCGGTGGCGGGGACGAGAGCGACCCGCTGTACGACGAGGCGGTCAAGATCGTCACCGAGACCCGCCGCGCGTCGATCTCCGGCGTGCAGCGCCGGCTCAAGATCGGTTACAACCGCGCCGCCCGCCTGGTCGAGGCGATGGAGATGGCCGGCGTGGTCAGCCCGCCCGAGCACAATGGCGACCGCAGCGTGCTCGCACCGCCGCCGCCGCGCTGACGGCTGAACAGTCGATGCCGCGGCATGCGTCCGACAGGCGCATGTCGGCGTCGCATTCAGGCACCGATTCGCACACTCACCGCAACGATTCCCGATCAGCCGAGGTCCAAGGATGCGTCCGATCTTCCGTCATTCCCGCTGGCTCGTCGCCGCCTCCGTGCTGCTGGCCGCAGGGCTTGCCCAGGCCACCGATGCGCGCGCCCAGCTCGACGCCTTCACCCGCGGCCTCAAGGGGCTGGAGGGCCAGTTCACGCAGCAGGTCGCCGACGGCAATGGCCGCGTCAAGGAGAGTGCGAGCGGCACCGTGGCGCTGTCGGCGCCGCGCCTGTTCCGTTGGGAGTACGTCAAACCGTACCCGCAGCTGATCGTCGCCGACGGCAGGACAGTCTGGGTCTACGACCCCGACCTGCAGCAAGTCACGCGCCGCCCGCAGGGTAGCGAGGAGCAGGACAGCCCGCTGGCGGCGCTGATCGACCCATCCCGACTCGACCGCGACTTCGTCGTCGAATCGGCCGGCGAGCGCGACGGCCTGTCGTGGCTGCAACTGCGGCCCAAGCAGGTCGAGGGCGCCGCGTTCGAGAACGCGCGGCTGGGGTTCGGCAACGACGGCGGCCTGGCGCGGATGGAGATCCTCGACAGCCTCGGCCAGCGCACGACGATCGGCTTCAGCGGTTGGAAGCGCAATCCCACGTTCGCCGCCTCGACCTTCCGCTACACCCCGCCGGCCGGCGTCGACGTCGTCGGCGGCGACGAATAGCCTGCTCGATCCCATCGGCTGATCTCTGCCGCCGTCGCACGGGTTGCGACGGCGGCTTGCTATTGTGAAGACCCGTCTTCTGTCCCGCGCAGCTGCCTCGTGTCCCGTTCCGCCAAGTCCGCCGCCTCGTTGACCGGCGACCTGCTGCAGGTCGACCGCAGCGCCATGCGTCCGCTCGCCGAGCGCATGCGTCCGGCCAGCCTCGACGAAATGGTTGGCCAGCGTCGCCTGCTCGCCGAGGGCACAGCGCTGCGCACCGCGGTCGAGGCCGGCAAGGTGCACTCGATGGTGTTGTGGGGGCCGCCGGGTTGCGGCAAGACCACGCTGGCCTTGCTGCTGGCGCGCTATGCCGATGCCGAGTTCAAGGCGATCTCGGCCGTGCTGTCGGGCCTGCCCGAGGTCCGCCAGGTGCTGGCCGAGGCCGCGCACCGCTTCGACGGCGGCCGACGCACGGTGCTGTTCGTCGACGAGGTGCACCGCTTCAACAAGACCCAGCAGGACGCGTTCCTGCCGCACATCGAGCGCGGCACGATCGTGTTCGTCGGCGCGACCACCGAAAACCCGTCGTTCGAGCTCAATTCCGCGCTGCTCTCGCGCTGCCGCGTGCACGTGATGGAAGCGGTCTCGCCCGACGACATCCAGGATGCGCTGCGCCGTGCGCTCGCCGACCCCGAGCGCGGCCTGGGCGACCGCACGCTGCACATCGCCGACGACCTGCTGCGGCTGATCGCGGTGGCTGCCGACGGCGACGTGCGCCGGGCGCTGACGCTGCTGGAAATCGCCGCCGAACTGGCGGGCGAGGGCGGAGAGGTCACCGCCGGCACGATCGAGCAGGTCCTGGCCGACCGCACCCGCCGCTTCGACAAGGGCGGCGAGCAGTTCTACGACCAGATCTCGGCGCTGCACAAATCGGTGCGCAGCTCCAACCCCGACGCGGCGCTGTACTGGCTGGCACGCATGCTCGACGGCGGCTGCGACCCCGGCTATCTCGCCCGGCGGCTGACCCGGATGGCGGTCGAGGACATCGGCCTGGCCGACCCGCGAGCCCTGCAGATGGCGATCGACGCCTGGAACACCTTCGACCGGCTCGGCAGCCCCGAGGGCGACCTGGCCCTGGCGCAAGTGGCGATCTATCTGGCCAGCACCGCCAAGTCGAACGCCGCGTACATGGCCTTCAACCAGGCCAAGCGCGACGTGCGCGAATACGGCACGCAGGAAGTGCCGATGCACATCCGCAACGCGCCGACCAAGCTGATGAAGGAACTCGGATACGGCACGGGCTACCAGTACGATCACGATGCCGAAGGCGGCATCGCACTCGACCAGACCGGGTTCCCGGATGCGATGGGTGAGCGGCTCTACTACCAGCCCGTCGCCCGCGGCATGGAGATCAAGCTCAAGGACAAGCTCGACCAGCTACGCGCCGCGCGCGAAGCGGCCCGCGCCGCACGCGACGACTGACGCCGCGGCAATCCCCGATCCGCTCGCGCGGGCCAGCCCTAGGCTGATTGGCCGGAGCGCCGATGCGCCAGGCCCGACGACACGGCACCGTATCCGTCCAAGATCGCGCCCAGGATGGAGCCCATGCGAAGGTCGATGTTCGCGCTGCTGGTGCTGTGCGTGCTGCCGGCAACTGCTCAGTCGCTGCACAAGTGCCGGGAGGCCGCCGGCGGCATCGTCTACCAGTCGCAGGCCTGCGCGGGCGCGACGTTGCGGACCTGGGAGATCGCCGATTTGCGCCCGGCGCCCGTTGTGGCGCAACCGGTCCAGGTGACGTCGAACACCCCTTCGGCGCGTCCACGAACGGTGCGTGCGCGCCGCCTCCATGCGCCCCGCCGGTCCGCCGCGACGCGCGATGACCGGCATGCGCGCTGCATCGCGGCTCGCGCGCACCGCGACACGACGCTGGCCCGCCTCGGCTTGAAGCGCCGCTACGACGACCTGCGCCGGCTCAACGATGCGGTCTCTTCGGCCTGCAACCACCGCGGGATCCGCTAGTCGGCAGCGCTGAAGCAGGCTCCTTTGGGCAGGGCACAATTTGTCAGGTTCACCGTCGAGCGGGCCAAGCGCTGCGCATGCCTCGCCGCACCTGATGCGATCACGGGAAAGCGGGCACTACATGCGCCCCTTCCTTGGGCGCGCATGAGATCGGACCTATAATTTCCAGCTTTGACGGAAAGAACCAGCACGGCAGCGGTCGTGACAGGCTTTCATTCTTGCGACCAAGGTGGCGAAGATGAAGAAGCCGTTTGTTTCGTTGCGTCCCGAGATCACGCGGACACACGCACTGCTTTTGATGGACTGGTTGGAAGATGAGTGCGTGACGCGCTACCTCAGCGACTCCCGCAGCGTGTCTCGATTCATCGCGCAGGCCGTCGACCGGACGCAGATGCCGATCCTGACACATCTGTTCAATCAGGGCGGCCGATTCTTCATGACCTACGACCGGAACGATGTCCCGGTCGGCTTCGTCCGCCTGGTGAAGACAGGCACCGAGTGCGAAATCGTCCTGGTCATCGGCGACCAGGACAACTGGGGGCGCGGACTCGGCGGCAGCACCATCCGGGAAGGCCTGAAGCTCGCCTTCCTCGACATGCGGGCCGATACCGTCATCGCCAAGATTCAGCCGGGCAACACGCGCTCGCTCAAGGGCTTTGAGCGCTGCGGCTTTGTGCGCAAAGCCGAAGTACCCACGCTGAACTCCCTATCCATGACCTCTGCTCGATATCTCCAGTTGCTGCGCGAAGGCGTCCTGGCAAAAGCGACCGACATCTACGTCACTGAGATCGACAAAGCCCGTCTCGAGAGCCTGATTGCGTTCGAGCAAGGGGCAGCTGTTGTCGAGCTTGAACACGAGATCGAGCGCGCGATCGTCGTGGATCCGCAGCTTGTCGCGCACGATGTCGTCACCATGAATTCCAGAGTGGTGCTGCAGGTGGACCACGATCAGGCGCAAGTCGAGCTCGTCTATCCGCAAGATGCCGACGACCGCTCCGGGAAACTTTCGATCCTCTCCGACGTCGGCGCCGCGATCCTCGGCTACCAAGAAGGCGATGCCTTCGACTGGAGAGTGGGGGATCGCACGCGCCATATCCGGATCGACAAGGTGATCTACCAACCGGAATCGTTCGGGAACTTTCATCTTTAGACGTCGGGTAGGGCGCTGGCGGCCAAGCTTTCCGCCGAGTTGGCCACGCGCTGTCCGGTCACGTGACGCGGCACATAAGCAGGCTTACACTCCGTCATACAGGGGATGGAGTTTTGCATCATGGATGTCAGGAGAGTCGCCGCGTTCGCGGTGATGTTCGTCGTGTCGGCACCGGCCTTGGCCCAACACGTCTACAAGTGCGTGAACTGGCAGGGAGCGGTCACGTACCAATCCGAACGCTGCCCCGAAGGCCAGCGCATCGATCGTACCTACGACACGAACCGTGACATTGAGGTCGGAGGGCGGGTTGTGCGCAACTTTGTGCCGACCACAGGCGGTTCGCCTGACGCACTTTCACCCACGTACGGTCGTGTCATGGATGCCGACGGTCGCGTCAAGTCCGACGCTCTTTGCGAACCTGTTCGCGCTGTGGTCAATGGTGCGCGCGGCCATCGCACAATCGAAAGCATCCGCGCGAATGCGAGCCTTGTATCCCAGCTTTGCAATCACCCGCGTGCTCCGGGCCGCTAGCGACTGACGAGCGCGGCTGCGCCCACTGCGCCCCGCTTGATGCGGGTGGTGCTCTAACGTACGGGAACTCGCAATAGGCGATGTAGTGAGTAGGGATGTTTATCGGGGGTAGCCCTATCTGTCTTCTAGCCTAGCCAGGCAGTTCAGATCATCCCCGCCGTGTCGTATCCTCCTGTTCCCGCAAGACGCGCAGGGCAGGGGGAGCGCCGGACGTCGACAGCTTGACTACCCGTTGGCAGGGCGTGGCTGCGGAAGTGCCCCCTAGGCGATTCTTCAGGCCGAGCCCCAGCCATGGCCGAAGGACACGGCTGACCAGGTCCGTTCGGGCGCGGATGTCCTCAGTACCGCCTACGGGCCGCTCTCAATCGATAAGGCCGCCCTTCGCTTTACTGCCCCTAGCACGGGAAAAGGCGTCTGCCCAATCTGCTGGAAATGATGGTGGCCCTCGGGCGGGTGCGGGAACGAACGGACATCTTATTACTAGGTAGACAACGATATTGCTTCAGCGCGCAAGCGAGACCGACGGGTGGTGAGATGAATGACGAAGTGACCGCACCGCTGTTCGAACGGCTGCCGGAGTCCATTTTCCGTCCGCTGGGTGTGGCGAACAGCCGCCACTACTGGGATGTGCTGTCGCGGGTAATGTCGACGCTCTGGGGAGACAATGGCCGGGCCCCGGGCGAGGAGGTCCCCAAGACCGTGGCGCTTCGGGTGATTGAATCCTGCATCGTGGCAGACGACCCCTGGGACGGCGAACTCCAAACTCCAGTGGGCGTGCTCAGCCACAACGTGTTCAGAACGTTGTCGGAAGCCGGATGGTTCTCTGTACGGCGCCGCGGCGTGGTCGACATGGTCACCGTGAAACCGCGGATCGGTATGCTGTTCACGATCCTCAGCGAGTTCGCGCGGCAGGAACCCGAGTACATCGGTGGACAGGTCCGTTCGATCCTGCTCAACCTGCGCTCAATCAACGAGGAGAGCGCCGATCCCAACGCCTGCAGCGCGTACCAGACCGCGGCCAAGCAGGCCAAGCAATGCATGGCGCACATCGTCAACACCGGGTGCAGGGTACAGGATTTGATGGATGGCCTAGTGGAGCTGGAGTCGGCACGCGACTTCGTCCACGGTTTCTTCAGCGATTTCGTCGAGCGGGTCTACATCGCCGACTACAGCGAACTGCGGACCCGCAACCACCCGCTGCAGTACCGCGGCCAGATCATCGAGAAAACCTACGCGCTGCAGGATGACGAAGCCTCGCGCGAACGCTTGATCGGCTGGTATGTCGAGCATATCGGCAAAGGCGATCGGGAACGCGGGGAAGCCGCCTACCGGCGCGATACGAGCCAGTTGCTGCGCCTGAACAACATCGAGGACCACCTCGCCCGCCTAGACGAGGAGATCAGCATCGCTAACCAGCGTGCCTTGGCGCTGATCGAGTACAAACTCCGTGCCCCAAAGCAATTGGACAAGCTGATCAGCCGAGCCTGCACCGCGTTGGCGGGTATGCAAGAGGATCACCCGGCCTTGCCCGGCGACGCCGGTGGCGTGCACTGGTCACCGTTGGCGCTGGCCAAACCCCGCAAGCCACCTAGGGAGCAGGTGGCCACCACCGTCGAGACGATAGAGCTTACGGACGAAGAGCTGGCCATGGAGTGGCTGCGCCGGCGGTTGGTCGAGAACCGCAAGGTTACGGCTGTGCAACTGGCCAACTACGTTGCGCGGATGCTCAACGGCAAGCGCCGGGTGGACTCAGATGCGTTGGAGGTCGAGTCGATCAACGACCTGTGCTGCTATCAGCGCCTGCTGCTGATCGCGTCCCGCAACGATGCGCCGCTGCAACTACGGCGGCACGACCCGGTAGTGCAGATGCTGCGGGGGATCCGGGTGCGGTTCGAGGACGAACGCTCGACCAACAACGACTACATGACACATCGACGCTTTGTCGTCGAACGCGAGGGAGCGTGATGGTCAGTTGGGAACGACTGGCGGCACAGAGCAACGGTCTTTACGCAGAGCAAGATTACCAGCAGGCCGCCTACCGCCTGATGATGGAGCAGGTGATCTATGCCGGTGACCGTGGCAGCCGTGTGCCTTACGAAATGGTGACCCGGCACCTAGCCGCTTTCCGCGACGTGTTCGAGCAGTTCGGGATGATAATCACCCACAACCCTCACCATGGCTATGTCGTTGCCATCCCGCGCCATGCGTTCGGTGCCCGCATGCGGCTGGAGGAGACACGGCTGGCGTTGCTGTTGCGCCGTGTCTACGACGACAGGATCAACGCCGTGGACATCGTGGACGGCGAGGCGTTCGTGACCCTGGAAGAGCTGGAGCAGCTCTACAAGGGCCTGCTGGGCAGGCAGTTGCCCGATCGGGCGGAGACGCGCGAACTGGTACGCTCGCTCAAGCGCAACGGCATGGCCCGTGAGATCGAGTCTGAAGACGACCAGCCGTTCCAGATTGCGATCCGGCCGGCTATCACCGACATCCTGGGCGAGACCGCGCTGTTGCAACTTGCGGCCTACGGCGTCGGCGTCGATGACACGGAAGAGGGGACTGGCGATGAAGCAGCTTGAGTCCATCGGCCTAGTCCAGTACTTCCTCTACAACCGGCAGGATCTGGATGTAGGCTGGAACACGGCCTTCCTCGGGCCGAACGGGACAGGGAAAACGGCGCTTCTTGATGCGCTGCAGATCGTGCTACTGGGTGCCGATCGTAACCGGATCCACTTCAACGCCTCGAGCGAGGGCAAGCGACGGGCCCGCAGCCTGCGCGACTACTGCCTCGGGGTGTACGGACAACGACCCAGCGATGTATGCCGTGACTCGTCCAACACCTACATAAACCTAGTGTTCCGCGATCCGGATGCAGGCGTGCCGGTCACCGCCGGTGCAGCCCTGTCGGCCACCGTGGATAGCCAGGACCACATCTTCCACAGCCTTTACATCCTTCCGGGCGTCGCGCTGCGCACCGAGCAGATGATCGGGATGCAGGGCGGGCAGGAGGTGGTATTGCCATGGAGACGCATGCAACACGAACTGGCCGATCGCTGCAGGGAAGTAGGCACGACACCGGTGTTCACCATCAATGGCGAGGAGTTCTCTCGCCAATTGTTCGGGGCGCACCTGGCAAGCCGCGGTGAGTCCCCCAACCACCGGGCAATCCGTGCCGCATTCGCACGTTCCCTCAAGCTCAACCGCGATGTCGACGATCTCAATGAGACCTTGCGCAGCCACCTGATCGAGGCGCGGCCGACCAACGTCGTCCAGTTCCGGGCCAGGCTGGATCAGTTCCGTGAGATCCAGCGCACTATCCAGGAACTGGCCGATCGGCTGGCGGAGGCCGAGACCGTCGAAAAGCAGTACCGCATCGTCAGGCAGCACTTCGTCAGGGCGGCCAACTACGGTTACCTGAAGGCCGTCTACCGAGCCGAGCGGCTGGGAGAGGAAGTGTCCGAAGCCGGCGAGATGATCGAGCACCTGACGCAGGAGGAGGGCACGGCCCGGGTGGCCCTAGCCAAGGCGGAGGACGATGCCCGAGCCGCGCACAAGCGGCTGGTCTCCGCGCAAGTCGCGCTGAACCAGGATCCGGAGTACCTGCGCCATTTGGGTAGCCAGACCGAGCTGGCCAAGAGCCGCGAGGACCTGGATCGGGTGCGGAAGGGTTTCAGGGACGAGCTAGGCAGACTGGGCACCACGGTGCGTCGCGTGTTGGGCAACAATGACCTCACTGACCTGCAGGGTGAGGGAGCCAAGGCGCTGGAGCATGTGTCGGCGCTGGTTGATAGGGCCGGGCGGGAAGAAGACATACAGCCCGAAGACACTTTGGTGCTGGCCAACATCCTCGGCGCACTACACAAGGCCGTGGACAGCGTGCGGCTTGATCTGACCCAGCAGACCGCTGAAGCGAATCAGGCACTGGCTCTGGCCACTGGCGACCTCGGCCGGACCAACTCAGGTCGGGCGCCGTTGCGGCGGGAGGTGGAAAGCCTGAAGTCCCTGCTGGAAGACGCCGGCATCCGCTCGACCCCTGTGTGTGACCTGGTCGAAGTCAAGGACCCGGAATGGCAGTCGGTGATCGAGGCCTACCTCGGGCGGAACGTGGACGCCTTGCTGATCCATGATCAGGGTCAGGAAACCGCGGCGATCGACTTGTATCGCCGCAACCGCCGCGACATCTATGGCGCCAAGCTCGCACTGAGCTCGCGCACCCGCCCGTGGCATGCCCCGGGCGGAGGCACGTATGCCGCCCAGTTGATCGCCGGCGACGACAACGGGGCGGTGCGTTTCCTGCAAGGTGAGTTGGGCAAGGTGGCGTTAGTGGACAGCAGCGAGCAGCTGCGCGTCGGCCACAAGGCGATTTCGCGTGACGGCATGGTCAGCTCCGGCGGCGGCATCGACCGCCTGCGCCTGTCGACGAGGGCCGGTTTGCGGATCGGCGGGGTCAGCAACGACGAGCAGCTGCGGTTGGCACGCGAGGCGCATCGGAAGGCGGATGAGCACCGCGATGCGGTCAAGCACAGGCTGCAGTTGGTGACAGACATTGGTCAGTCACTGGCGTCGACTGGCGATGGCGATACCCTCCAAAAGCGTCTGCAGACGACGGTCGGCCAGATCGTGAATCAGCAGACGGCAATCATCCAGACGGAGACGATCGTCCAAGCCGGCGCCTCTGGCGGACTTGCGATGCTGGAAGCTGCGGCTGAAGCCGCCGAGGCGGACCACAAGACTAAGGATGAGTCCAAGACGACCGCTGCCAAGAATCTGGAAAGGATTCGCTTGGCATTGGAGGGTATGCACAAGGAGCTCAAACGCCTCACGAACGAACAGGCCGAAGCGCAGGAGGCCGAGCTGGCCGCGCGGCAGAGTCTGCTCTGTGACCTCAACGCGGCTGAGGGGCTTCGCCAGGCTGTGGATGCTAAGACCGACGAGAATGCGGCCGCGGCAATCATCGAGTGCACTACGCAGCACGAAAACAGTATCAAGCTAGGCAATGGTGCCAACACCAAGACGTGGGGGCTAATGACCACGTATCTGGCCAACTACCAACTCGAGAACCACGAGATCCGCAATCAGGACTGGCAGCAGGCCCAAGTCATGATCCAGACCGAGATCAAGCGGATGTCCGAACTGGAACTCGTCGAAAAGAAGGACGAAGCTGGTCGCGCATACGCAGCGGCGGTCGACGTCTTCCGGTCGGACGTGGCGCACACGCTGCTCAATGGTTTCGATACGATCGAAGAGCAGATCAAGGGCTTGAACCGGATCCTAGACAAAGCACCGGAGTTCACCAACGGCGAGCGCTATCAGTTCAAGGCCACCAAGGTCGACCAGCACCGCAAGCTTTACGAGTTCCTCCAGCGCGTACGCGAGATGGGCGAAAGCGAGACCGCGTTGTTCGGTGGCTCGGGCCCCATACCGGAGGAGTTCCGACTTTTGGTGGAGGGTGATGGCAAGGGCTCACCTCTGCAGTTGGAGAACAGTCCGCTCAACGACCATCGCCTATTCTTCAGCTATGACGTCGACATCTATGCCGGCGGCGAACTGAAGGGGAAGCTCAGCAAGCGCTTCGGCCCCGGTTCGGGCGGCGAACACCGCACGCCGCTCTACGTGATCTTCGGTGCTGCCCTAGCTGCAGCCTTCGGAAAGCCGGCAGGTACGCCGGGCTGTGGCGGATTGATCATGCTGGACGAGGCGTTCGAGAAGATGGATGCCCAAAACGTGCGTGCGACCGCCGAGTACCTCAATGCGCTGGGGCTGCAAATGATCATTGCAGGTCCCGAATCTGACCAAGCGAAGATGTCCTCGTTTCTGGACGTCTACTGGGATATGGCCCGATTCGGGACGAAGCGGATTCAGTTGTTCCGCAACGAGGTGAAACCCGCTGCCCGGGAGCTGCTTGCCAGTGACATTGTTGAGGTGCATCCGGAATTGATGGACAAGGCCTTAGCCGAGGTCACGGGGCGCGCCGGTGGCTGAGGGGCGCGAACTGGCTTTGTGTCCTTGGGTCGAGACCGTCCTGCGTGAGCAGTTGCAGCGCGGCGAGCGCAAGCGGGTGACGGGATCTACGGCGGCTCCCCAGAAAACGAACCTGAAGCCGACCAGCTCAATCTACTGGCGGCAGGACTTCGACGAGCGCATGCGTGGTCACGAGCAAATCAGAAAAGCAGTCAGGCTTGGCGCGATCAAGGCCGGTTGGGCTGACCAGGGTGGCGAAGACCGGCCGCTGGATTGGGTTCGCGTGCGCAACGTGGACGCGCTGGCCAGTCTGCTGGGTGTGGCCACAAACGTAGATCAGGCGCAGGTCGCCAGCACTCAGCTGGCGCCGTGGTTGGATCGATACCCGCGGCTGGTCGAGGTGTTGGAGGCCTGGGCAGCTCTACGGCGTATCCGCTCTCTCGGGCCGGACTCATGGCGTTCCTGGCGAGATGCTCTGCAGGTGTTGGATGCGTTGGCGGCCAAGCCGGGGGAGGATCAGATCATCCGCGTCCTCAGCGGACACCTGTTCTCGGACACCAAACGGATCGAACAACTACTGCCCCAGCTTGATGTTTTGTCAGGAGAAGGGCTGGCGTGCCGTCCACGCGGCAAATGGGAAGTGCTCAAGACGCTCGGTCTGGTCAAGCAGCCGCTACCCCTGATGGTTGCCGGTGCGGGCACCATCATAATGCAGGAGGGTCCTGACTGTACGATCGTGCGACCGTATGTCGGCGTGGCACCGCGGTCCGTGGGAGGTCTGACGAGCGCGCCCGCATGGGTCCTGACGATCGAAAACTTGACGACGTTCCATTTGGCTGCCGCGGCGCTGAAGGGCAGCCAGGATGGACTGGTGGTGTTTACCGGTGGCATGCCGTCCCCAGCATGGGTGGCAGGATTCACTCGGTTGACCGGAAACCTTCCGCACTCGACCTTGTTCTACCACTGGGGCGACATCGATGTCGGCGGCTTCAGGATTGCAGCGCGACTGCAGGAGGTCGCTGTACCGATCGGAAGCGTACTTCGACCTTGGCTGATGGATCTCACGATGCATGGGCAAGGCGAAGAGGTGTCGGACGCCACGGGTAATGCCATGAGGCTCTCAGCGATCCGTGCGGGGTGGCTGGGTCTTCAGGAGATACCAAACAGGACATTGGAACAAGAACGAGTTGATTTGAAGCTGCCCTAATCTTTCAACAAAGCTAGCGAATCTTGGCGGATTAGGGATGCTTATTGAGGGTAGAGGGCGGCTTTCGACCCAAAGCAGACATTCGAGAGAGTGCGCTTGATGGTTAGGAGAGTCGCACCTGGGGGTCAAGTCAGGCAGGAGTGTCGCCGTCAGCATCGTCCATGGGTCCGGCTATACGCCAGGTTGTTAGCCGGATGCAGCCACCCTTCGTCGGTGCGCGAACAAAAGAATGGGGGCGTGTAGGGGGCATATCATTGGCCCGTGGCATCATTAAATCCGATGTCCATACCGCTGGCGATGAGATCGTTGCCAGCGGCGAACGCCCACCGATGTGCAACTGCTTGAGGCGATCTGCATCAAAAGTAGCCGATGTTCGGTAGGTAGACACTAAGAGGGGCGGGGCTCTGGCAGCTGAGCTCGTCGCCGAAGTTGGCCAGGCGCTACGGGCTTCCGCTGTCATCTGGAGCTGGTGCGCAACCGCCACCGTGACGATCATGCTAGCGATCGCCAACAGTCCGATCGAGGCGCAATGCAGTGCCGTCTTGTCGAGCAGCACGCGGTCGTAGTGCTGGGTTTCGTTCTCGTGGCTACAGTGCTAACAGGTGAGCATGTCGACCGTAGATGAGACGGAAGATCCATGCTGCTATGCGATGTGCCGCGGCTCTAATACTTCGCATAATGTACATTATGTTCTTTTCCTGTAGCGGCCCGGGCAAACAAGCCACCCGCCACAGATCCCCTTTTTGCCCACCCGTTGGTCCAGATGCGCATCCGGGCAAAACTGGAGACCAATGCATCATGAAGTCCCCTGTTTGGCCGATCCGGCGACAACCACCATCGGCTGTGAACGCTTGTACGACCGTTGCCTCGCTGAAGCCTGCGCTTAGATCGGCCATCAGTCCGTCTCCATGAGGCTGCTCTCCAGTCGCCTCATGGAGTGTCCGTATTCAGATGCGCGCCCCCGCACGTCATAGCACCTCGATCGCGGCCTGTTCCACCCACACCAGCTTGTCGGGGTTACGCATGATGAAGATGTCGGACAGGCGCCCAGTCTCGTCATAGGAGAAAGAGGCTGCCGCGGTCACCGTCCCCGTCGCGTCGCGCAGGATCAGGCCCAGGTGGCCATTGAAGATCACGCGCTCGAAGGCGTAGTCGGCCCACCAGATATGCAGGCCCGCTGCGATGAACCGCAGCACTTCGCCCTCCCCGACCATGATCCGGCGCGCCGCAGAAACCTTTCCGCCGCCGTCGGCGGCAAGGCGCACGTCTCGTGAGAGGAGCAGCGCAAGCTGCTCGGTCTGTCCGCTACGGATGGCGCGTTCGAAGGCGGTCAGCAGTTCAGTCTGTCGCGCCGGCGGTGTGATGTGCCGCACACGCGGATGCCCGACGTGCGCATGGGCGCGCGAGACGAGTTTCCGGCACGCCGGTTCCTGCATGTCCAGTGCCTTGGCGATGTCCGTGTAGTCCATCTCGAAGATCTCGTGCAGCAGGTAGGCCGCGCGTTCCTTCGGGGTCAGCCGTTCGAGCAGCAGCAGGAAGGCCGACGTCAGCGTCGACGCCAGCTCAGCGGCGGCCTGCGGCTCGATGTCGTCGGCAATGCGCAGTGGCTCGGGCAGCCAGGTGCCGACGTAGTCGACTCGGTTGCGATGGGCATTGCGCAGCAGGTCCAGACAATGCCGGGTGCACGCGGTGGTCAGCCAGGCGCCTGCGGACACGATCGTCGCGCGGTCGGCTCGCTGCCATTTCAGGTAGGTGTCCTGCACCGCATCTTCCGCATCGGCCCGCGAGCCGAGCAGCCGATACGCCAGGCCGAGCAGCCCAGGGCGGGCGTGATCGAATGCGGCGATGCCATCGTCGGGCCGATCGGTCATGTCAGTGATTGGCGATCGCGATGCGGTTCCACTGGTTGATCATCGCCACTTCCACGGTCAGCGCCGCGATCATCGGGTCTTCGAAGTGTGTGCGCAACTGCGTGCGCAACGCCCCGATGTCCGGCTCTCGATCGCCACCGAGACGCGTCAGTGCCTCCGTCCAGGCCAATGCGGCGCGTTCGGCCGGGGTGTAGTCCGTCATGTGCTGCCAGCCGGCGAGATGGTCGAGACGTGCGTTGGTCTCACCGTCCGCCCTCGCCTCACGGGTGTGCATGCGGATGCAATACGCGCAGCCGTTGATCTGTGAGGCGCGCAGATGAATCAGATGGCGCAAGGCCTGCGGTAGTCCGTGGCGATCGTTGGCTGTGTGCACGGCGAGTAGTGCGCGATAGACATCGGGCAATGCTCGGTCGACCGGCACCGGTTGTGAGGGGGAATCGGTGGCGTGCATCGTCAGTCTCCAGCGCGGGCGCGTGTGCCCGGATGCAGGTCTGACGATTCGGCGCGCTGGGCTGTGACGCGTCGACGGCTCCAGTGGCTGACGCACGGTTGCAGCCCACTCAGGCCGGCCACGCGATCCAGTCTCCGGGCGTCAACACCTGCACCGGGACATCCCGTTGTCGGGCGGCGGCACGGAGTGCGCCGATGGGATCGTCCACCTCGACGTAGGCCTCCATGTCACGAACCCCGTAATGGATCGGCACCAACGTGCGCGCGCCCAGAATCGCGGCCGTGGCCACTGCCTGCTCGGGCGTCAGCACACCGGGCAGGCCGCTGACGGGGCGTCGCCAGCCGAACCGAGCACCGTTGACCGGCAGGAACACCGCGTCGAACGGCCCGAACTGACGGCCGATCCGCCACCAATGGCCGTGCCATAGCGTGTCGCCGCCATGGAAAATGCGCCGCCCGCCAGCGGACACGACCCACGAGACCTGGGTGTCTCCATAGCCATCGACTGCTGGCACGGGCGTGGCGGTGAAGTCGCCGATCAGCTGCGGCTCCCAGAGCGGGCTGGGCCTGGCACGGACGCCGTCAGGCAACGGGCTGGGGTGGAGCCCGGCTGGATAGGCGAACACGCCGCCTTGTCGCAACGCAGATGCGGTCGCCTGGATATCGAAGTGGTCCGAATGGCCATGCGTGATCAGCACACTGGCCTCGCCGATGGCATCGCCCACCGGCACGAGTGTGTCTGGAAGCGAAGCGCCCCACGCCTGCGGATCGACGAGCGGGTCGATGAACAGTGTCGCCTCCGGCAATTGCAGCCGGATCCCCGCCCAGGCCAAACGCTGGATCCGCAGCGGTTTTGGTGCGGCCGCCGCGTTGCAGACCGCACTCGGCAGCACCATCGTCGCGGCCAGGCCCGTGCAGCCCGTCAGAAAGCGCCTGCGGCCGGAATCGACCGGCCGGGCGCGTGCGACGGCCCTCATGCGCCCTGCCCCATCGACGCCAGCGCCGCATCCAGCGCGAAGATGGATTGCGCGACGATCGCTTCGAGATTGTGGGTGTGCCATGCGCGCTCGAAGGCGACCGGCGCGACGCCCGGTGCGACACAGTCCTCGATCCGGATCTCGGCAATGCGTGCCGCGACCGCGTCCGGCGATGCCTGCCTGCGGATGCGCACGACGTGTCGCTGGATGGTGTCGAGATACTGTTAGGCGTGCTCGAGCACCGTTGCATCGAAGACGCCGATGTGTCCACCGATGATTCGCGCGCGCCCGAACTGACGGATCCGACCGATGGCGGCGCGCTGCAATTGCGGATCGGCTTTCGACAGGTACACGATGTTCCCGACGATGTTGTCGCCCACGCAGGCCAGATCAGCGCTCGGCACGTCCACGCTGACGTGATCCATGGACTTGCCCGGGTTGTAGAGCAGGCGCAACTGGTGCCGGCCCCAGCGCAGCGCCATGTCGTTGAAGACGAAGTCAGGTTCTCGGTAGAACGCGTCGACGCGGCGATTCTGCGACAGGAAGGTCTGCCGGTGGTGCCGGTGCGCCAGGACCCGAGCACCGGGAAATTGCACCAGGCCCGCGATGTGGTCACTCATGAAGTGTGTGGTCGCGATCAGGCGCACCGTCTTCCCCATCTGTCCGCACAAGGTGTCGCGCAGCCACGCCGCGTCGGCTTCGCTGCCCAGTGCATCGACCAGCAGCACCTCGTCGTGGTCGACGAACGCGGTGGCGACGGATTCGACCTCATCGCCGACAAACATCACTACATCCGAACACAATTCCTCGACGCGCATGGCAGTTGTCCTGTGGGAAGCCCGCGCATGGTCGCGATGCTGCGCGCACGCGACAAACGAGTTGTGTTGTCGTTCGCATCAGAAAAACTAACGCGATACGATGCTTGCCGCCTCGAACGGTCGCACCTCTTGTGAGATCTCGCCGCCCCGCTCCGCTCAATGCGCTCCGCACCTTCGAGGCGGCGGCGCGCCATCTGAGTTTCAATGCCGCGGCCCGTCAGTTGTTCGTGACCCCGGCCGCGGTCAGCCATCAGGTCAAGCAACTGGAGGCGTATCTCGGACTGCCTCTGTTCCAGCGTCATCACCGTGCGGTCGAGCTCACCGAAGCGGGTCAGGCACTGGCGGCGACGCTGGGCGAGGTGTTCGGGCATCTGGATCGGGCACTGGACCAGGCGATGTCCCAGGCCGCAACGGTGCTGCGGGTGACAACGCTCGAATCCTTCGCGGCGAAGTGGCTGGTGCCGCGGCTGCATCGTTTCCATCGGGTATGGCCAGGCATCCAGGTCCGGATCGAAACCGGCGACGCCCCGGCGGACTTCGTGCGCGATGGCCTCGATGTGGGGCTTCGCTATGGCGCCGGCGGCTATACGGAAGTGCATGCGGAACGCCTGATGGACGCGGCGGTGTTCCCCGTCTGCGCCCCTGCCCTGCTGCTCGGCCCGCATCCGCTGCGCACGCCTGCCGACCTGCGCCACCACACGCTCCTGCACGACCGGACTGCGGTCGGTCGGCCCGGCGTGCCCGGCTGGTCGGACTGGCTCGCGGCCGCAGGTGCCGCCGAGGCCGATACCGGCGCGGGACCGGTGTTCACCAGCGCCTATCTCGCGCAGGAAGCTGCGATCGCCGGGCACGGGGTTGCGCTGGGGATCGGTCCGCTGGTCGCGGACGACCTTCAGCAAGGCCGGCTGGTCCAACCCTACGCGCAGGCGTCGGAGAATGCGTACGCGTTCTGGCTGGTGCGCCGCGACACGCCGGTGCCGACGCCGGCCGTGGACGCGTTCTGCCAGTGGCTGCGCGATGAGGCCTCGAACGAGCGCGCCGTCGCCCGGTGATCGGGCGACGGCCGAAGGCCCTCCTCCGCGCCTGCGCGGGGGCTTTGCCTAGAATCGCGCGGCGTAACGCAGACTGAGCCGGGTGCCTTCGGAGCGATCCTTCGCCAGGGTCTCGACGTACGCCGCGGCGTGCAGTGAGACGGCGCCACGCGACCAGCCCAGTGCGGGCCCGACACCCACAATGCGCTCGCGTCCCGGTTGTGGAACGCCGTCGATGCGGTCGTCGGTGACCTGGACCAGCGCGTACAGCGCAGCGCCGATGCGCAGGTCCTGGCCAGCCGAACGCGAGATCGATGCGTTGAGATGCACCGCTTGCCCGGCCTGCACGTCGGCGGCGTCGAGGTCGGGCGCGGGATCGTGGTTGGCACGGGTCCACAGGTAGTGCACGCGACCGCTGAGCTCCCAGGCATCGGACCGCTCCCAGGTGAACGCGTAGTGCGGATTGAACTGCAGCACGTTGCGTCCCGCGTCCAGGCGGCCGGGCGTGCCGTAGCGTCCGGTGGGCAGGGTCACATTGAGGTTGAGGCGCTGCCAGAACGGCCGTCCGCCGAGGCGCGTCTGCGGCCATTGCAGAATCAGCGGACTGATGAAGACATCGCCGAGGCCGTGCGTGTGCACAGGGCTGTCGTGCGCGGGCGTGCTCTGCGCATGGACCCACGGCACGATGAGTTCCCCGCCCCAGTAGGCGCCCAGGACGCGGCGGTTGGAGATCACGCTGAGCTGGCCGAGCAGCGCTAGGGACTCGACCTCCGGTGCGCCGACCGTACGTTGCCCGCGGTCATCCCGAGACCGCTGCGCGCCATACGCCGACAAGGTCTGTTGGACCATCCAACCCGGCCCAGCGATTCCGTCCTGAAACGTACTGTCACCGAGGTTCACCGGCGGCAGCGTCACGTCCGCCTGCGCCTGGCACATCGATCCCCCGGCCAAGGCGAGCACAGCGATGCCGGCAATCGCCCTCATTGGCCTGGCGCCAACGGGTGCCGGCCGGCAGGCGTGGCGTGCATCGCCAGCAGGGCGATCAGCACCAGCGGCAGTGCCACCCAGTGCCAGCTCCCGGCGCTGGCCACGCCTGCGGCGAGTACCGGGCCGATGACGATCCCGACGTTATTGCCTTGCGTGGCCAGGCCCACGATCGAGCCGAGCGTGCCCGGTCGCCTGGCCAGGCGCGGCGCCGCATCGAAGATCGCGACCGGAATGAATGCCCCGACGAACGAGAACAGCACACACAACAGGTAAGCCAGTTCGCCGGGCAGTGGCAGGGCCAGAATGCCCAGACTGCACAGCGCCAGGGTCGCGAAGCTTGCGCGCAGGATCCGGGGCGCGTCGAGGCCGCGCTGCAGCAGCATGCCGCCGGCCAGACATCCGGCAGCGCCGGCCAGAACGGCGATCGCGCTGAGCATGCCGGCGGTGGATCCGCCGACCCCGAGACGCTCGCCAAGGAGCGTCGGCAGGAATCCGAACAGGGCGAAGAACATCGCGGTGTAGGCACAGAACTGGCCGGCGAGCCACCATGCGCCCCTGTCTTCGAGCACCCGTCGCAGGCCGTGCCGCCAGTGGCGGCCCTCGCCCTGCCCCTCGGTTGGACGCAGATCCCGTGTGCCCGACACCAGGACCAATGCATACACAGCCAGCAGGGCCGCATTCGCCCACCACAGGCCGCGCCATCCCAGGGTGGCCAGTCCCGGCGCCGCGAACAGCACAAGCGCCATCCCCAGGGGCATGAACATCGCCCACGCGGCGAACGCCTGCTTGCGTGTCGCGGGGGACGTTGCCGCCACCACCAGCACAGGCGCGGCCACGGTCACGGCGAGAAAACCCAGCCCTTCCAGCGCCCGTGCCGCCAGCAGCAGGCCAAGGCCCGGTGCCATCGCGCCCAGCGCCGAGCCGACCGCCTGCAGCAGCAGCCCGGCGACGACCGTCGGGCGCGCCTGAATCCGGTCCGACACCGCCCCGACCAGCACGCTGACCAGCGCCCCGACCATCGCGAACGCCGACAGCACCCAGGAGGCGGCCGACAAGTCCACGCCCAGATCCAGGCGGATCGATTCCAGCGCCAGGGTCGCCTTGCCCACCTGGAAGGCGGAGACGATGCCCGCACCAACGACCAGCGACAGCGCGAGCCGGTCCCTCGTGGCAGCCATGGGCACGGGCCCATCTAGGCGATGCGAGGTCATGGTGACGCCTCCCCTCGCAGCCCGGCGTGCCCGGCCAGGGCCGCGGCGATCCGGGCCACATGGGCGCCCTGGAACCGGGCGCCTTCCAGTTCGTTGGCGCTGGGCTGGCGATCGCGGTCGTTCTCTGCGCTGGCCAGCGTCGATGCCCCGTACGGCGTTCCGCCGGTCACCTCGTCCATGCGCAGCTGGCCCTTGAACGTGTACGGCAGGCCCACGATCACCATGCCCAGATGCAGCAACACGGTGTGGGTGGACTGGAGCGTGGTTTCCTGGCCGCCGTGTTGGCCGCCGGTCGATGTGAACGCACTGCCGACTTTCCCCACCAGCGCATCGCGGACCCAGAGTCCGCCGGTCTGGTCGAGGAAATTCTTCATCTGCGCGGCCATGTTGCCGTAGCGCGTCGGCGTGCCCACGACGATCGCGTCGTACTCCGGCAACTCGGCCACGGTCGCGACCGGAGCGGACTGGTCGGTTCTGTAACCCGCGCGGCTGGCCACGCCTTCGGGCACCAGTTCGGGCACCCGCTTGACCGCAACCTCGGCGCCGGCGCCCCGGGCGCCGTCGGCAACCGCGTGCGCCATCGTTTCGATATGGCCGTAGGCCGAGTAGTACAGCACCAGAACCCTGGGCATGCGAAGTATCTCCACGGGAATCGTGGCCACCTTCGCAGCGGCATCCGATCTACGGAAGTGCTAATATTTTGCTCGATCCGATCGATGGAATAGATCAATGATCGACGGCCTGACCCTTGACCAACTGCGCGTCCTGGTGGCCGTGGCCGACACCGGAAGCTTCCGCGCGGCCGCAAAGCGCATCCGGCGGGTGCAATCTGCGGTGAGTCACGCAATCGCAAGCCTGGAGACGCAATTGGGGGTACGCCTGTTCGACCGTTCCGGTCGTCGGCCGGCCCTGACCCCCGAGGGGCGTGCCCTGCTCGCCGATGCCCGGGGCATCGTGCTGCGGGCCGATGCGATGCGCGCCCGCGCACGCGGATTGGGCGAAGGTGTGGAACTGGGCCTGTCGCTGGTCGTCGATACGCTGTTCCCGATCCACGCGGTCGCCCACGCCCTCGACGCGATGCATCGACACTACCCGTCCGTTGCCGTGCGTCTGCGTGCAGCCCCATTGGGCGAGCCGCTGGCCGCGCTGCGCGAGGGACGTTGCACGCTCGCCATCACCGTGGGCGAAGAGTTCCGGGAGCCGGAGATCCAGCTCGAGGCTTTGTCGCCGGTGCCGTTCGTCGCGGTGGCCGCAGCCGGCCATCCGCTGGCCAGCCAGCCCGGCGGCCTGACGCCATCGGCGCTGGCCGAGCATCTGCAGATCGTGCTCGAAGACGCCAGCGCACGGAGCGCGGACAAGGATTTCGGCGTGCTGTCGCCCAGCACCTGGCGGGTGGCCGGACAGGACATCAAGCACGTGATGATCAGCGAAGGCCTCGGCTGGGGCCGGTTGCCGCTGTGGGCCGTCGAGGCCGAACTGGCGTCGGGACGGTTGAAGCGGCTCGATGTCCCCGCGCTCGGTCAACACGGGCGCGTGGATCTCGCGTCGTATCTGGCGCACCGCAACGACCGCCCGCTCGGGCCCGCCGCCCGCGTCATGCGCGCTGCGCTGCGTTCACTTGCTCAGGCAACCCGGGCCGATGGTGCGGAGGCAGCGTCGCAAGGCCAGATGCGCTGACGATCCACACCGCGCTGGTGTGACGCGGACCGTGGCGCCGTCCTGCATGCGCGCGCATCCGGCAGTCCTGCCCGCTGTGGCATGGCATCATCGGCGCCCCGTTCCATCATGACAGGCATTCGATGTCGCTTCGCCGCATTCTCCGGCCCGCAACTGCTGCCATGCTGCTGTCCACCGCGTGCGCTGCGGCGGCGCTCGCGCTCCTTCTGCTGCCAACGTCTCTGCACGCCGCCGACGCGCAGATGTCCAAGACCCGGGAAGACAGCGTGGCGATCGTTGCCGACATGCGGCGCGTGGTCACCGATCACGGTGTCGAACGCCTCGAGAAAGTCCGGATCGGCGGCATCGATCAATGGGTTTCCATTCGCGGCAGCGATCGCCGCAATCCCGTGCTGTTGATGCTCCACGGCGGCCCGGGTTGGGTGTCGATGCCGACGAGCTGGTACTTCCAGCGTGGCTGGGAGGAGTTTTTTACGGTCGTGCAGTGGGACCAGCGCGGCGCGGGCAAAACCTACGCGAGCCATGATCCCGACGCGATCGCCCCGACGATGACCCGCGAACGCATGGTGGCCGATGCCGTGGAGATGGTGGCCTGGCTGCGCGAGGCGTTCTCGCAGGACAGGATCTTCGTGCTGGGCCAGTCCTGGGGCAGTTATCTGGGACTCGAGGTGGCGCGACAGCGGCCGGAGTGGCTGCATGCCTACATCGGCGTCGGCCAGATCTCGAATGCACCGGAAAGCGAGCGTCGTGGCTGGGCATGGACGCTGGAACAGGCTCGCCAGGACGGCAATGCGGAAGCTGTCGAGGAATTGATGTCGCTGCAGCCCTACGCGCAGGGCACGGCGCCGGTCCCGCTGGACGATCTGTTCAAGCAACGCAAATGGCTCAACCACTACGGCGGCATGGTCCACAACCGCCGCGGCGGACAGGCCGAGGCTGCGGCCCTGTGGCTGGCACCCGAGTACACCGATGCCGATCTGGCAGCGGTCTGGGCCGGCAATGACTACTCGATGACGCATCTCCTGTCCGGGGTCCTGACGCTGGACATGACCACGATCCGCGAGCTCCAGACCCCGTTGTTCCTGTTCCTGGGTCGCCACGACCACAATGTGTCGTCCGAACTGGCGGCCGAATGGTTCGCGACCGTCGACGCGCCGTGCAAGGAACTGGTCTGGTTCGAGCAGTCGGCACACGAGGTCATGAACGAGGAACCGGGCAAGATGCTGCTCACGCTGGTGGCGCATGTGCGTCCGATGGCGACCGGGGCCGAAGGCCCCGGCGCATCGGTCCGGCGCTGCCGCCAAGACTAGACCGCGTCGGCTAGAACCAGGTCCTGACCCCGATCACCCAGCGCGTCTCGCGTCCGCTGCCGCCGTCGGCCTGCGCTAGCGCCCGGGTCTGGCCAAAGCTGCGCTCGTGCACGACGCCGATGTACGGCGCGAAGCGCCGGGTAACCTCGTAGCGCAACCGCAGACCGGCTTCGATCCCGTTCAGGCCGCTGCCGATCCGGCGCGAGGGATCCGACTCGCTGGCGGCCGAGAGCTCGACCGCCGGCTGCAGGATCAGGCGGTTGGTCAGCAACAATTCGTACTCGATCTCCAGCTCGGCGAGAACGCGGCCGCGATCGTCGACATGCGCCATTGCCGAGACTTCGAAGAAGTACGGCGCCAGCCCCTGCACGCCGAGACTTGCGTAGGTCTTGGCACGCCCCGGCGCGAACACGTGATGAGCGCCGGCGACGACGTCCCACCACGGCGACACGCTGCGGCCATAGAGCGCATCCAGCGAAGCGTCGTGGGTGCGGCCGGCCACGCGCTCGCCGGCGGACTTGAGCCACAAGCGGTGCAGATCGCCGCCGATCCAGCTGTCCACGTCCCAGCCCAGGCCATGGCCGTGATCGGTATCGAAGCCTTCGAGTCGGTCGACGCGTACAAGATGGCGGATCGCCGAATCGCCCATCGCATGGGGATGCAACGACGGAAATGCGGCCTCGCGATCGGCCTCAGTGAGCGCAGGAATTGGCGTGCGCGGAGGCGCATCCGCAGGCAAGTCGCCTGCCCCAGGCGCAGGTCCGGAGTGGCCCTCCATCTCGGCGGCTGCTGGGTGTCCTGCTGCAGCCTCCATCCTCGTGTGATCCATCCCTGCGTGATCCATCCCAGCATGATTCATTCTGGAGTGGTCCACCTGCGAATCATCGCGGGCGGGATGTCGGGCACTTGCGGGCATCGCCTGTTGCAGGCGGGCCGCATCGTCAACAGGTGTCTCGTGCGCCGTCCGATCCGCATGTACGCCACGGTCCGTCCGGGGATGCGGACGGGTCGTTTCCACAGTGGGTCGATGCGCGCCCTGCCCCGCTTGCTTGGGCGCAGCGGGGGCATGGTGCCGGTGTGCGGACGCGCCATGCGATGCGGCCGTCGACGGCGGTCGATGCGTTTCGCCATGGCCGTGGCCATGCGCGTGGTCCTGCGCCTGCGCGCCGCCTGCAACGAGCAGCGCAGCGGCGAGCAACGAGGGCATGCACCTGGGATGCGAGGTGGCGGCGCTCATTCGACCACCTGCACTTCGCGGAACATGCCCGCTTCCATGTGATACAGCAGGTGGCAGTGGAAGGCCCAGCGACCGAGCGCGTCGGCGCGCACGCGCAAGCTCCGGCGTGTACCGGGCGGCATGTCGACGGTGTGCTTGCGCAACTGAAAGCGGCCGTCGTCGTCCTCCAGGTCGCTCCACATGCCATGCAGGTGAATGGGATGGGTCATCATCGTGTCGTTGACCAGCACGATGCGCAGGCGCTCGCCGTAGTTCAGCCGCAGCGGCGCGGCGTCGCTGAACTTGATGCCGTCGAACGACCAGGCGAACTTCTCCATGTGGCCGGTCAGGTGCAGCTCGACATCGCGCGACGGCGCGCGGCCGTCCGGGTCGTCGAACAGGCTGCGCATCGCCCCGTAGGTCAGCACCGTGCGACCGTTGTCGCGCAGCCCGATGCCGGGATCGTCGAGCTTCGGCGCCGGGGTCATGGTCTGCATGTCGACGAGCGGGTTGCCGCGCTCGCTGTCGGGGTGCGCCTGCATCGGCATGGCACCATGCCCCATCGCGGCGTGGTCGTGGCCGCCATGCATCGCCGCAGCCTCGTGGCCGCCCTGATCCACGCCCTGCCCCGCACCGTGATCCATGCCATGCATGCCGCCGTGGCCCATGTCGTCCATGGTCAGGATCGGCCGTGGGTCGACCGCAGGGACCGGTGCGCGCAAGCCCTCCCGTACGGCGAGCGTGCCGCTGACGAAGCCGGTCCGGCCCATGTCCTGGGCGAAGATCGTGTAGGCATCCTGGCCTGAAGGCTCGACGATCACGTCGAAGGTCTCGGCCACGGCGATGCGGAACTCGTCGACCGTCACCGGGTGCACGTACTGGCCGTCGGCCGCGACGACGGTCATCTTCAGGCCCGGGATGCGGACGTCGAAGTAGGTCATCGCCGAGCCGTTGATGAAACGCAGGCGGATCTTCTCGCCGCTCCGGAACAGGGCGGTCCAGTTGCCTGGCGACGTCGTGCCGTTCATCAGGTAGGTGTAGGTGTGCGCATTGACGTCGGACAGGTCGGTCGGCGTCATCCGCATCTGCCCCCACGCGCGGCGATCGGCGAGCGTGGCGCGCCAGCCGTCGCGACGCACGTCGCGGGCGAAGTCGCCGGCCGTGCGCTTGTACCAGTTGTCGTGCTCGGCCATCTGCTTGAGCCGCGTGAACAGCGCATGCGGATCGAGGTCGGTCCAGTCGGTCAGCAGCACGACGTAGTCGCGGTCGTAGGCGAAGGGTTCGGGCGCGACCGGGTCGATGATCAGCGCGCCGTACATGCCCGCCTGTTCCTGGAACCCCGAATGGCTGTGGTACCAGTAGGTGCCGCCCTGGCGTACGTCGAAGCGATACTGGAACGTCTCGCCGCGATGGATGCCGTCGAAGCTCATGCCCGGCACGCCGTCCATGTTCGCCGGCAGCACGATGCCGTGCCAGTGCACCGAGGTCATGTCGCCGAAGATCGAGCCGGCCGGCAGCGCATTGCGCACGCGCAAGGTGACCGTCGTGCCTTCGCGCCAGCGCAGGATCGGCGCGGGCAGGCTGCCGTTGAGGGTCGCGGCCGGCCGAGTGCGGCCGGTGAAGTTCACCAGTGTCTCGCCGACCACCAGGTTGAAGTCGGTGCCGGCCAGGATCCGGCCGTGCGGGGATTGCAGTGCCCAGGACGGGCGCGGCCAGGCGCCGAGGCCGGCGGCCAGGCCACCGAGCGCCAGGCCCTGGACAAAACGGCGGCGCGCGGGATCGAAGCCGCCGCGGCCAGAGAACATATCGGAAGTCATCGCTACTCCATCCGTAGGGAGCCCGGTCACACGGGCGCTGCGCCCTGCCCCTCGCGGGGTGGGCGATCGATGCGGATCAGAGGTGGGCGATGGGAGGGCGGTTCGGTTGGACAGGGGCAGGATCTGCACGCACCTGCAGTCCGTGCGCGTCGTGGCGCGTCGGCCGGGGCAGCAGCATCAGTGGGCGGAGACGCGGCATGAGCGCGATGCTGCAGCCGTGGAGGCAACGGCAACCGTCGTCGTCGCACGCCGCGTGGGGTGTGTTGGCCCTGCCCGGTTCCGACGGCGCCTGCTCGGCATCGCCGTGACAAGGAGAAGCATCGGCGCCGCCTCCATGGCCGGCGTCGTGCGTCGCGATATCGCGCGGGATCGGGGGCGAAGCGAAGACGACGCCCGTCGCCTCGATCAGCAGCAGTGCGAGCAGCAGGATGCGGACGGCAGTGGCGGAGATCCGGGGCATCGGTGCCGATTATACCGGGCCGTCCCGCCCGGCACCGGCGAGCGGCACGCCCTCCGCATCCGCCTGTTGCCGGAGCAGCGCGACCAATGCCTCGGGCGTGAGCGGCCGCGAAACGAGATAGCCCTGCGCCTCGTCGCACTGCCATTCGCGGAGTCTGGCCATCTGCTCGGGCGATTCCACGCCCTCGGCGACCGTGCGATAGCCCAGTTCGGCCGACAGCTTGAGCACCGTCCTGACCAGCCGCGCGCGGCGCTCGCTGGTCTCGATGCCGGCGAGCAGCCCGCGGTCGATCTTGATCGTGGTGGCGGGCAGCTCGTTGAGATACGAGAAGTTGCTGTAGCCCGCGCCGAAATCATCGATCGCGATGTTGAACCCCTGCGCCTGCAGCGCGGCGAGCTGGGCGGCGACCCGGCCCTTGTCGCGCAGCCATTCGCCCTCGGTGACCTCCAGCTCCAGTCGCGGCGGCGCGACGCCGAACTCGCGGGCCAGCCCGGCGACGTAATCCGGCAACTGTCCATCGCGGAAATCCGCACCCGACAGGTTGACCGAGATGTCGAGCACGACCCCCTGCTGCTCCCAGGCCTGCAGTTGCACGAGCGCCTGGCGCAGCACCCAGCGGGTGACCAACGGCATCAGCGTCGTGCCTTCGATGACCGGGATGAACTCGTCGGGGGCGATGTCGCCGTACTCGGGATGCCGCCAGCGCAGCAAGGCCTCGACCGAGCGCAGACGCCCGGTCGACAGACGCAGCCGGGGCTGGTACATCAGCGAGAACTCATGCGTCTCCAGCGCGCGCTCGACCTGCGTGGCCAGGCGGTAATGACGTTGCAGGCGGGCGTCGCGATCACGGTCGTACGCGCACCACGTCGCGCCGGTCTCCAGCGACGCATGCATTGCGGTGACGGCACGGCGCAGCACATCGGCGGCATCGTCCGCGGAGAAACTCGCCACACCTGCGTGGAACACGGCCTGCAAGGTCAAGCCGCTGCTCACCACCGGCTCGCTGAGCCGCTCGCGCAGGTCTTCGAGGACCGCCGCGACGTCTCCTTCCGCCACGTTCGCCAGCACGAAGGCGAACCGGGTCACGCCGACGTGGTACAGCCGTGCGGTGTCGCCCAGGGCGTCGGTCAGGCGATAGCCCAACTGCCGGATGATCGATTCGACCGGCGCCACCCCCAGCGCCTGGTTCAAGCGGTGGGCGCTGGCCAGATCGAGCACGTCGATGATGCACAGGTACGACAGGGCCGGTATCCCGGGCGATGCATGCCGCAGCGATTCGCGCAGGTCCCAAGCCAGCTGCTGGCGGTTCGCCAGGCCGGTCACCGGGTCGCGCCGCCCCATCGACCGGAGCAGCGAGATCTGCCCCACCACCAGGTGCGCAAACGAACGTAGCTGCTCGCGCTCGACATCGTCCAGCCGGCGCGGCGCGTAGTCGATCAAGCAGATCGTTCCGACCTTGTAGCCGTCGCCGAGCACCAGCGGCGCACCGGCGTAGAACCGCATGCAAGGGGCCTGCGTGACCAGCGGATTGCGCGCGAACAGCGGGTCGGCGGTCAGGTCGCAGACCTCGTAGATGTCGTCCTGCTCGATTGCATACGTGCAGACCGAGATCTCGCGGCTGCTCCCGCGCAGCTCGGTGCCGACACAGGACAGGAAGTGCTGGTCCACCTCGTCGACCAGGGAGATGAGGACCGTCTTCACCCGGAATGCGAACGCAGCCAGGGACACGATTCTGTCCAACTCAGGATGCCCCGCCAGCGACAACAGATCCAGACTGCGGATCAACGCGATCCGGTCGGCCTCATGCATCGATCTCACGTCCGTCTCCCCCCTAGGCGCCTGGCGAAACGCTACTCCTGTGGCGTCGATCCGTCATGACGGCAGTGTGCCGCGCGGGACAACAAAAAAAACGGGCCGCTTCGCATCGAAGCAACCCGTTCGCAGAGCGTTGAGTGGCGTCCCCACGGGGATTCGAACCCCGGTGTCCACCGTGAAAGGGTGGTGTCCTAGGCCTCTAGACGATGGGGACGCAGAAGCCTGCATCATGTCGCGGACCGGCCTTGTGGTTCGCGACGAAATTGTGGTGGAGCCAGGCGGGATCGAACCGCCGACCTCCTGCATGCCATGCAGGCGCTCTCCCAGCTGAGCTATGGCCCCACAGTGGGAAGCGCGAAATTGTAGGGATGCCGTGCGGCAACGTCAACAAGTTTTCGCTTCCATCTCACTCGCAACTTGCGGCCTCCGGGTGGGTGCCTTCAGCCGAGAAGTTCGGCTTCGTTCCGAGCGAGGCGCGCATCATCCAGATTCGGACGCAAAGTTGCAACCCCATGGCCCTGCTCCACCAGATATTGCAGCCACTTGCCCAGGAACGTGTTCATGCGCAAGCGGTGGTCGACCACTTCGGCCGGCGGCGGAAACATGCCGATGACGTCCTGCCAGCGCCGGCCGACGTAGCAATGCGTCGCCTCGACCTGGCCGGCGTCGCGATACAGGCGCAGGTGCGCGGAGGGGTCCGGCTCGCCGGTCAGCGGATCGAGCATGGTGTAGCTCAGCCGCAGTTCGGTGGTGTAGCGATGCTGCGCGATCACGTCGAGTCGGACCGTCGGCGTACCCGGCGCCTGTGACAGGTAGGGGCCGGGAGACAGGTCGCCGGGATGGAACAGCCGGGTGAGCCGGACGTGGTTCTCGGCATACAGCGCCATCAGCCAGCCGAAGCGGCCCAGTGCGGGCATTCGGACACGAGTGGAGTCGACATTGGCCATGACGCGATCCTACACGCCGTGCAGTGAACCGCCCGGCAGCCCCGGTCCGCGCAGCGTCAGTACATCACCCGCTCGATGCCCAGGGTCGACATCACCTTGCTGGAAATCTCCTCGATCGAGGTATGGGTGGTGCTCAGCACCGGAATGCGCTCGGCCCGGAACAGCGACTCGGCGGCGCTGACCTCGTGGCGGCAGGTCTCGAGCTTGGCGTAGCGCGAGTTCGGGCGCCGCTCCTGGCGGATCTGGGCCAGGCGCACCGGGTCGATCGTCAGTCCGAACAGCTTGGCCCGGTGCGCGCGCAGCCGCGGCGGCAGCCGATCGTGCTCGAGATCCTCGTCGGTGAGCGGATAGTTCGCCGCGCGCACGCCGTGGTGCAGCGCCAGGTAGATGCAAGTCGGCGTCTTGCCGGCGCGCGACACCGCCACCAGGATCACATCGGCCTCGTCGTAGTTGACCGACATGCCGTCATCGTGTGCGAGCGCGAAGTTCATCGCGTTGATGCGGCGGTGGTAGGTGTCGAAGTCCACCATGCCGTGGGCGCGCCCGACGCGCGACTCGCGCGCCTCGACCAGTTCGCGCTCCAGCGGCTCGATGAACGGCGCGAACACGTCGAGCACCAGGGCCCCGCTCTCCTCCAGGATGGTCGCCAGGCCCGGGTCGACGCAGGAGCTGACGACGATCGGACGTGCCCCCATGGCCTCGCCACGGGCGCGGATCAGCGCCGCGACTTCGCGCGCGCGCTCGGCGTTGTCGACGAACGGAATCCGGTTGGTGCTGAACTGCGTGCCGCTGAACTGGGTCAGCAGGCTGTGGCCGATGGTCTCGGCGGTGATACCGGTGCCATCTGAGACGTAGAACACGGGACGGGATGTCGGCATGACGGAAGCCGTCGCATCGGCGAGCGCCGCGGCGCCCGGGAGGGCTAAAATAACCCGTCTCAGCCGGACCCGCCGGTCCGGTCTCCCCGATCACGCGACACGGAGCCTCCTCTTGAGCGCCAATATCCTGTGGCTGCACGACCTTCGACTCACCGACCTGGCCCAGGTCGGCGGCAAGAATTCTTCCCTCGGCGAGATGATCGGCAACCTGGCCAAGCTGGGCGTCTCGGTCCCCGGGGGCTTCGCCACGACGGCCGACGCGTTCAAGGCGTTCATTGCGCACAACGATCTGCACCAGCGCATCTTCGACCGGCTCGCGCCGCTCGATGTCGAGGACGTGGGCGCGCTGACCGCCGCTGGCCGCGAGATCCGCAGCTGGGTCACCCAGGCCCCGTTGCAGCCCGAGCTGGACGCCGACATCCGCGCCGCCTACGAAAAGCTGGCGTCGGAGAACGGCGGCGGCGACATCGCCGTGGCCGTGCGCTCGTCGGCCACCGCTGAGGACCTGCCCGACGCCTCGTTCGCGGGCCAGCAGGAGACCTTCCTCAACGTCACCGGCGCCGACGACGTCGTGCACAAGGTCAAGGAGGTCTTCGCCAGCCTCTACAACGACCGCGCGATCGCCTACCGCGTCCACCACGGCTTCAAGCACGAGGACGTGTTCCTGTCGGCCGGCGTGCAGCTGATGGTGCGCTCGGACATCGGCGCCTCGGGCGTGCTGTTCACGCTCGACACCGAGTCGGGCTTCCGCGATGTGGTGTTCGTGACCTCGAGCTTCGGCCTGGGCGAGATGGTCGTCCAGGGCGCGGTCAATCCCGACGAGTTCTACGTCTACAAGCCGACGCTCAAGGCGGGCAAGCCGGCGATTCTGCGCCGCTCGATCGGTGCCAAGCAGCTGCGGATGGTCTACTCCGACGTCCCCGGCGAGCGGGTACGCACCGAGGACACGCCGGCCGAACTGCGCAACACCTTCTCCCTCGACGATGAGGACGTGCAGGAACTCGCACGTCAGGCGTTGATCATCGAAGAGCACTACCAGCGCCCGATGGACATCGAGTGGGCGAAGGACGGCGCCAGCGGCAAGCTGTTCATCGTGCAGGCGCGTCCGGAGACGGTGAAGTCGCGCGCCAAGAACACCCAGATCGAGCGTTTCTCGCTGGAGCAGCGCGGCGACGTGGTCTGCGAGGGCCGCGCGATCGGCCAGAAGATCGGCGCGGGCGTGGCGCGCGTGGTCCGCCGGCTCGAGGACATGGATCGGGTGCAGCCGGGCGACGTGCTGGTGGCCGACATGACCGATCCGGACTGGGAGCCGGTGATGAAGCGTGCTTCGGCGATCGTCACCAATCGCGGCGGCCGCACCTGCCACGCCGCGATCATCGCTCGCGAGCTCGGCGTGCCGGCCGTCGTCGGTACCGGCAATGCGCTGGAAACGATCGAGGACGGCCAGGAAGTCACGGTCAGCTGCGCCGAGGGCGACACCGGCTACATCTATGCCGGCAAGCTGCCGTTCGATCGCACCACGACCGATCTGACCTCGATGCCCGAGGCGCCGCTGAAGATCATGATGAACGTCGCCAACCCCGAGCGCGCGTTCGACTTCGGCCAGTTGCCCAACGCCGGCATCGGCCTGGCACGGCTGGAAATGATCATCGCCGCGCACATCGGCGTGCACCCCAATGCGCTGCTGCAGTACGACCGGCAGGATGCGGCGACCAAGAAGAAGATCGACGCCAAGACCATCGGCTACCGCAGCCCGGTCGACTTCTACGTCGACCGCCTGGCCGAAGGCATCGCGACGCTGACTGCCTCGGTCGCGCCCCATCCGGTGATCGTGCGCCTGTCGGACTTCAAGTCCAACGAGTACGCCAACCTGATCGGCGGCAGCAACTTCGAGCCGCACGAAGAGAACCCGATGATCGGCTTCCGCGGCGCCAGCCGCTACGTGGACGATTCGTTCGCCGAAGCGTTCGCGCTCGAATGCCGCGCGGTGCTCAAGGTCCGCAACACGATGGGCCTGGAGAACCTGTGGGTGATGATCCCGTTCGTGCGCACGCTCGACGAGGGACGCAAGGTCGTCGAGGTGCTGGAGAAGAACGGCCTGAAGCAGGGCGAGAACGGCCTGAAGATCATCATGATGTGCGAAGTCCCGTCCAACGCGCTGCTGGCCGACGAGTTTCTCGACATCTTCGACGGCTTCTCGATCGGCTCCAACGATCTCACCCAGCTCACGCTGGGCCTGGATCGCGACTCGTCGATCGTCGCGCACCTGTTCGACGAACGCGACCCGGCGGTCAAGAAGCTGCTGTCGATGGCGATCAAGGCCGCACGCGCGAAGGGCAAGTACGTGGGCATCTGCGGCCAGGGCCCCTCGGACCATCCGGACCTGGCGCAATGGCTGATGGAAGAAGGCATCGAGTCGGTGTCGCTCAACCCCGATACCGTGGTCGATACCTGGCTGCGGCTCGCGAAGTCGAAGGCACGCGCGGGCTGACCGCCCTGCCCCACGAAAAGCCCGGGATGTTCCCGGGCTTTTTTGTGGCTCTTTGCGAGGTCAGGGACATCTTGCTTTTCCACTGCCTCCTCTCCGGAACGCGCGTCGCGCCGGCCGGGGATTGCTCCCCGGCTCGGTCAGCCATCCATGGCTGACTCGCCGCCGCGGGCCATCCATGGCCCGCTATCGCAGCCCCCGACCAGCACGACGCACTGAGCCTGCCAGTGCGCGATTTCTCCCAGCATGCGACGTTGCGTTTACTCGAAGCCGGAGCGCACACGTCTGCAGCAGCGGACTGACGGTCGGTGGCCGCGCCAAGCGCGCCATGGGTGAGCCCGTTCTGCTTGCGCGGCATGCCGCGCGAGCGGGCGAACGCCCGGCGTGCTACGCCGGGCCGGACCAATCCGCAAAGCGGAGCGCGCGCGCCCGAGTCAGGACAGGGTGAGCATGGATGGCGTGCGCGGCACTGCCGCGCATCCATGCGAACGCCACGCGTGCTTCGCGTGGCCGGACCGCGAAGCGGCCTGCCGAGGGAAGAGCGGCTACCGGGCGGCAGGCCGATGCCTATCCGAAGTGGCCCCCGCAACGGCTCGCGCAGCGAGCACTAGAGCCGTGCACCTTTCTACCGCAGGCAGAGAATCAAGGCTGCGCCAGCGCCGCCATGTGGCGCCGGTAGTGCCGGAGCTCGTCGATCGAATCGTGCACATCGCTCAGCGCCGTATGCGCCGAATGCTTGGTGAAGCCCGACAGGATCTGCGGCGCCCAGCGGCGCGCCAACTCCTTGAGCGTGCTCACGTCCAGGTTGCGGTAGTGGAAGAACTTCTCCAGCGCCGGCATCTGCCGGTGCAGGAAGCGCCGGTCCTGGCAGATCGAATTGCCGCACATCGGCGAACGACCCGGCTCGACCCACTGCTGCAGGAACGCCAACGTGCGCGCCTGCGCCTCGGCCAGGCCGACGCCTTGCTCCAGCGAACGCGCCCACAGCCCCGAGCGCGTGTGCTGGTTGCGGTTCCAGTCGTCCATCGCCTCGAGCACATCGAGCGGCTGCACGATGGCCAGCTCCGGACCTTCGGCCAGCACGTTGAGATCGCCATCGGTGATCACGGTGGCGATCTCGAGGATCTGGTCGTGGTCGGTGTCCAGACCGGTCATCTCCAGATCGATCCAGATCAACCGGGTGTCGCTGTGCCTGTCGGCATTCATGGGCAGGTCGCCATCGCTGTCGTGGCACGCATGATATCGCAGCGGTCCCCACCCCTCGCCCGCGATCAACGCGGCGGACGCCCGCGCTTGCGACGGAAGTAGTTCGTCAGCATGGGCCCGGCGACCTCGGCCAGCACCCCGCCCGTCACCTCGGCCCGGTGGTTGTGCCGCGGATCGCCCAGCACGTCGAACACGCTGCCCGCCGCGCCGGTCTTGGGGTCGAAGGCCCCGAACACCACGCGCGCGATCCGCGCATGGATCATCGCCATCGCACACATCGCGCAGGGCTCGAGCGTGACCACCAGCGTGCAGCCGACGAGCCGGTGATTGCCCAGGAGCCGGCCCGCGCGGCGCATCGCCACCACTTCGGCATGCGCGCTGGGATCGTGCTCGGCGATGTTGCGATTCCAGCCCTCGCCGATGACCTCGCCCTGCGGCGACACGACCAGCGCGCCGACCGGAATCTCGTCGTCCTCGGCCATCGCCCGCTCAGCGAGCGACAGCGCCCGGCGCATCCATGTCGCGTCCGCAGCGGCGGCATCGGTCAGAGAGGGCGCGTGCAGGTCCGGCATGCCGGCATTATGGCCCGTGGCCTGCTGCACATCCCAGGCCCTGCATGCACTTGCATGGCAAGGCCCGGGCCCCGGTGGCCTCAGACGCTGCCTTCCTGCTCGTGCATGGTGATCAACGACTCCATGAGGTCTTCCTCCGCGCTCGAGCACACGCCGAGCAGCAAGGCTTCCTCGCAGCCGGTGTCGACGATGTAGGCATGCCCCATCTGGCTGTCGATGTAGATGCCCTCGCCTGCGCTGAGCACCACCGGGTCGTAGAACTCGCTGTGCACCTGGATCCGGCCTTCGAGCACGTGGATGTACTCCTCGCCGGGATGGCGCACCAGATCGCCGAACTCGGCCGTCGTCTTGGCACGGACCCGGGTGAGGATCGGGATCATCCGTTTGCGCCGCAACTCGGTGCACAGATAGAAGTAATCGTAGTTGTCGGTCTTGACCCGCAAGGCCTTGTCCAGCGTGCCGATGCTGCGGCGGGCGGTGACCGCCTGCGGCGCGGCGCCCGGCTCGGGTTCGGCAAACAGCTCCGACACGCGCATGTTCAGGCGCTGCGCCAAGTGCTGGAGCTTGTCGTAGGTCAGGGTCAGACGATCGTGCTCGATCTTCGACAGGGTGGACAGGGGGATGGCGGTGTGTTCGCTCATCTCCCTGAGCGTCCAGCCCCTGCGCGTGCGCAAGCCGCGCAGCAGGGTTCCGAGCGTGGGGCTCTTCGGACTCATCGACAGGCCTTGGTGATTCCCAGTGAAGTGACCGGCACGATACTACGGCCGGATGAACACCATCCTGATCAGGATGTTTTTTTGGTTCATCGCTGAATTCCGGGGAAGGCTGCGCGGATCTTCAGGAAGAAGTACTCCTGATCGCGGTATCCGTAGGCGCGGCGTTTGATGACCTTGATGGTGTTGTTGATGC
>NZ_JBDJMI010000015.1:0-106353 GCF_039673825.1 Luteimonas sp. TWI662
GCCCTCCCCCGCAGGCGGGGGAGGGAGAAAAGCGCAGGCCGCTGCTCGGAATGGGGCTGTCATTGGCCCCACCTCGCGCGCGCGGGGGGAACTTCGGCGCGCGTGGGGGCGGTCAGACGCAGCCTCAGTCGGTGAGCTTCACGACGAGCTTGCCGAAGTTGCGGCCTTCGAGCATGCCGATGAAGGCGTCGGGCGCGTTCTCCAGGCCGTCGACGACGTCCTCGCGCCAGCGGATGCGACCGTCGCGCAGCCAGCCGCCCATCTCGCGCAGAAACTCCGGGTACAACGCGATGAAATCGCGCTGGACGAAGCCGCGCACGGTCAGGTGTCGCGACAGGATCAGGCTCATCAACTGCGAAAGGCGATCGGGGCCGGGCGGTGGCGTGCTGTCGTTGTAGTGCGCCACGAGGCCGCAGACCGGCACGCGGGCGAAGTCGTTGAGCAGCGGCAGCACGGCGTCGAGCACCTTGCCGCCCACGTTCTCGAAGTAGACGTCGATGCCGTCCGGGCACGCCGCCTGCAACTGCGCGGCGAAGTCGTCGGCGCGGTGGTCGAGGGCGACGTCGAAGCCCAGGTCGTCGCGCACATGCGCGACCTTGTCGGGGCCACCGGCGATGCCGACCACGCGGGCGCCCTGGAGCTTGGCGATCTGCCCGACGGTTGCACCGACCGGGCCGCTGGCTGCGGCCACGACCAGGGTCTCACCATTCGCCGGCTTGCCGATCTCGCGCAGGCCGGCGTAGGCGGTGAAGCCCGGCATGCCGTAGACGCCCAGCGCCAGCGACGGCGCCGGGCCGTCCCGGTCGATCTTGCGGCGCAGGCCCTCGCCGTCGACCACGGCATGGGTCTGCCAGCCGGCGTGCGCGAGCACCAGGTCGCCGGGCGACCAGGCCGGATGCAGCGACTCGACCACTTCCGAGACGGTGCCGCCATCCATGACCTCGCCGACTTCGATCGGGGCGACATAGGAGCGGCCGGCATTCATGCGGCCACGCATGTAGGGGTCGAGCGAGAGCCAGCGGTTGCGCAGCAGCACCTGGCCGTTGCGCGGGGCCGGCAGTGGGGCCTGCTCGATGCGGAAGTTGGCAGCGGTCGGCGCGCCTTCGGGGCGCGCGGCCAGAACGATGCGGGTGGTGGTGGTGGGCTTCATCGGCGCATACCTCTGGATGGAAGGGGGTGTCATACCGCATCGGGGCGGTATGCCCCGTCGAGACGATGGAACGGCTCAGCCGGCGCTGGCGCCGTCGAGTGCAGCGATGTCGGCCTTGGACAGCAGCAACGTGCGCGCGGCCGCCAGTTCGCGCAGTTGCGCGAGGCTGGTGGCGCTGACGATCGGTGCGGTGATGCCAGGGCGCGCGATCAGCCAAGCCAGGGCGACCTGGGCGACGGTCGCCGCATGGCGGCAGGCGACATCGTCGAGCGCGCCGAGGATGCGCTTGCCGCGCGGGTTGAGGTACTGCTGGACCACCTGCACGCCGCGCGCGCTGGACTTGGCGGCGTCGGCCTCGCTGCGGTACTTGCCGCTGAGGAAGCCGCTGGCCAATGCGTAGTAGCTGATCACGCCCAGGCCGTGCTCGCGCACCAGCGGCTCGAGCTCGCGCTCGTAGCCGGCGCGATCGACCAGGTTGTACTGCGGTTGCAGCGTCTCGTAGCGCGGCAGCCCGTGCCGGCGCGAGATCGCCAGCGCTTCGGCCAGACGCGGCGCGGTGTAGTTCGAGGCGCCGATCGCGCGCACCTTGCCCTGCTCGATCAGCCGCGAGAACGCGCCGAGGGTGTCCTCCAGCGGCACCGTGGGGTCGTCCTCGTGGGCCTGGTAGAGGTCGATGACGTCGGTGCCGAGCCGGCGCAGCGAGTCGTCGCACGCGGCCTGGATGTTGGCCGGCGACAGGCCCGGGCGCTGCGCCCACTTGGCGACCTTGGTCGCGATGGTCACCGCCTGGCGTTTGCCGCTGCGCTGCAGCCACTTGCCGATCAGCGTTTCCGATTCGCCGCCGGCGTTACCCTCGGCCCAAGCGGAGTAGACGTCGGCGGTGTCGATCAGGTCGATCCCCAGCGCGACGCATTCGTCGAGCAATGCGAACGAGGTCGCCTCGTCCGCGCTCCAGCCGAACACATTGCCGCCGAACGCCAGCGGCGAAATGCGCAGTCCGGACTGTCCGAGTTCGCGTTCGGCCATGGTCGAATTTCATCCAGAGAAGAGGTTGCCAGCATAGGCAGCGCGCGGCGACGTGCGCGTCCATGCGCTGCAAAGCAGTGTTCCGGCCACGTGTGTCCGGACCGTGCGGGCCCGCAGCGGCGCGGCTTGTGGCACGCTGGCGGCACCTGTCCACCGGAGTTCCACCCATGCAACGCAGCTTGTCGTTGTGCGCCGCCGTCCTGCTCGCGCTGACTGCCTGCGGCGGTGCGCAGATCCGGGCCGATACCTCGGCCGACCTCGACGCCGCCAACGTGGCGCGCTTGGACGCGGCGATCGCCGGCGACGGGCGCACGCCCGAGAACGCCGCGCGCGATGGCGCCCGCCACCCGCGCGAGACGCTGCAGTTTTTCGGTGTCCGTCCGGGCCAGACCGTGATCGAGATCACGCCCGGCAGCGGCGCCTGGTACAGCGAGATCCTGGCGCCGTACCTGCGCGGCAGCGGCCGCTATGTCGCGGCGATGGTCGACCCGGCGGCGGTGCCCGCCGGCCGCGGGCGCGACTACCAGCAGGCCCAGCGCGACGGCCTGCAGGCACGCTTCGCGCGTGATCCGGCGCACTTCGACCGGGCGCAGATCGTGAGCTACGACCCGGCGGCGCCGCAGCTGGGGCCGTCCGGCTCGGCCGACGTCGTGCTGACGTTCCGCAACGTCCACAACTGGCGCAGCAGCGGCCAGGCCGAGGGCATGTTCAAGGCGTTCTTCGATGTATTGCGCCCCGGCGGCGTGCTGGGTGTGGTCGAGCATCGCGCGGCCGGCGATGTGCCCACCGACGACCGCAGCGGCTACGTCGGCCAGGCGCAGGTCATCGCGCTGGCCCAGGCGGCCGGCTTCCGGGTCGACGGCAGCAGCGAGATCAACGCCAACCCGCGCGACACCCGCGACCATCCCGACGGCGTGTGGACCCTGCCTCCGACCAACCGCCACGAGCCGGGCGATGCGGCCCGCTATACGGCGATCGGCGAAAGCGACCGGATGACGCTGCGCTTCGTGAAGCCCTGATCGACCGGGATTGAGGCTCGGCATTGACATTAGGGATGCGTAGCCGCGCGTCCCGCCGTCCGCCTGCCGTGCCCCCGCCCAAGTTCCGACCCTTCGTTTCCATGCTGATCGCCTTCAACAAGCCTTTCAACGTGCTGTGCCAGTTCACCGACCGCAGCGTGCCGCCGCGGGCGACGCTGGCCGGGTTCGGGTTGCCGGCCGGGGTGTATCCGGCCGGGAGGCTGGACCACGACAGCGAAGGTCTGCTGCTGTTGACCGACGACGGGCCGCTGGCGCACCGGATCACCGACCCGCGGCACAAGCTGCCCAAGACCTACCGGGTGCAGGTCGAAGGCGCGCCGACGGCCGCGCAACTGCAGGCGCTGCGCGACGGCGTGACGCTCAAGGACGGGCCCACCCGGCCGGCGCAGGTGGCCTTGCTCGATCCACCGCCCGCACTGTGGCCGCGCGATCCGCCGGTGCGCTTCCGCAAGTCCGTGCCCGACGCCTGGCTGGAGTTGACGATCCGCGAGGGACGAAACCGCCAGGTCCGTCGGATGACCGCTGCGGTCGGGCTGCCGACGCTGCGGCTGGTGCGCGTCGCGATCGGTCCCTGGCAACTGGCCGAGCTGCCTCCGGGCGGATGGCGAGCGGAAGCGGGCTGAACGACGCCGCCCCTGTACCGGCGCCCATCACGTCACCTGCATTTCTGTTAACGTCTGGGTCGTTTTCGGCGTGAACTTGCACGCGTCCCCGACCCGCCAGGCTTTTCCACGGAGCTCCATGCCGTACTCCAGTCCCGTCAGCGGCCGCATCCTGGTGGTCGACGATCAGCCGGCGAACCTGCGCGTGGTCAGTTCGTTGCTGAGCCGTCACGGCTACGAGGTGACGACCGCGGCCGATGGGGCCGAAGCGCTGGCGCTGCTGTCGGACCTGCGTCCGGACCTGCTGCTGCTTGACATGCTGATGCCGAACATGGACGGCTTCGCGCTGCTGGGCGAGATCAAGCAGATCCCCGAGTTGCTGCGGCTGCCGGTGGTGTTTCTGACCGTCGCCCAGGACCGCGACCTGTTGTTGCGCGCATTCGATGCCGGCGCGGTGGACTACGTCACCAAGCCGTTCATGCCCGAGGAACTGTTGGCGCGCGTGAATGCCCACGTCGGCCTGAAGCAGACCCGCGACCGGCTCGAGCGCATCGCCCGCGAACGCCAGGAGCTGGTGAACCTGGTCGCGCACGACCTGAAGAACCCGTTGTCGAGCATCTGGTTCGCCAGCGACATGCTGCTCAAGGGCGAAACCAAGCCCGAGCGCGTGCCGCGCTACCACCGGATGATCCACGACAGCGCCGAGGACGCGCTGGGCTACATCCGGCGTTACCTCGAGACCCAGGACACCTCGCGCAAGGGTGAGGCGGCCGACAGTGCCACCGCACTGCGCGAGGTCGTCGACTGGCTGGTCGACCGCTACGCGCTGCAGTTCGAGGACCGCGGGGTGTCCTTGCAGACCCGGCTGCCGTCGGCCTCGCCGATGGTCGCGGTCGATACGCTGGTGCTGCGCCAGGTGGCCGAGAACCTGATCACCAACGCGATCAAGTACGCGCCCTCGAGCAGCGTCGACATCTCGCTGCGCGGCGGCGGTCCGGGGTTCTGGCAACTGTTGATCGAAGACCGCGGGCCGGGCATCGCCCGCGACCTGCAGCACGCGCTGTTCCGGCCGTTCCAGCGGCTGGCCCACGCGGGCAAGGACGACGGGCGCTCCAGCGGGTTGGGGCTATCGCTGGCCAAGCAGATCATCGTCAACCTCGGCGGGCAGCTGTGGTACGAGGACCGCGAAGGCGGCGGTGCGCGCTTCATCATCGAGCTACCCGAAGTCGCCGCCGAGCGCGCGCTGCCGAGCGCCGCCAACGACGACGCGCCGTCGCGCACGCGCGGCTGAGGCCCTCGCACAAACCGGGGTCAGAGTGCAATTTCGCCTTGCGAAATTGCACTCTGACCCCGGTTTTGTTCATTTTTCATCCCCACGCGATGTCGCAAAACGCGTACCGAACACATCGCCCTCGTTCCACCGCGGCGGCGTGTCGTCGTCGCCGATCAGGCGCGTGATCGCGGCGCTCACCCGCGCCAGGCGGGCGGCATCGCCGTACTGGATCGGCAGGTCGACGTTGTCGCAGGGCCGGTGATAGCAGTTGCGCAGGAACCAGGTCGCCGCGACCCGCGGGTCCTGGCCCGCACTGGCCGACGTGACGCCGCCGTCGAGGTACAGCGCCGGCACGCCGGCGCGCACGAAGGCGTACTGGTCGCTGCGCACGAACGTCGCCTCCTCCGGGAACGGATCGGGCGACAGCGTGACGCCGACCTCCGCCGCCGCGCGCTCGGCCGCTGCCTTCAGGCTCGAATGCTCGACGCCGATGGCCACGATGTCGCGCGTGGGCGCGGTGAGGATCGGCATGTCGATGTTGAGATTGGCGACCGCACGGCCGGCAGCCGGCGGCGGTCGGCGCGCCAGCCAGGTGGCGCCAAGCAGGCCCTGCTCCTCACCGGTCACCGCGGCGAACACGGTCGAGCGCCGTGGCGGCCGGCCGTTGTGCGCCAGTTCGTGCGCGGCCTCGAGCATGATCGCAACCCCCAGTGCGTTGTCGAGCGCGCCGTTGTGGATGCCCTCGCCGTCCGCGCTGGCTCCCAGGTGATCGAGGTGCGCGGTGTGTACGACGCTCTCGCCGGCCAGCGCCGGATCGCGGCCCGGCAGCCGACCGACGACGTTGTGGCCCTCGCGCGTGTCGATGCGCGTGCGCGCGGCCAAGGTCAGCGTGCCGGGCAATGCGAACGGCGTCGCGGTGCCGGCGCGCGCGGCGTCGGCCAGTTCGGCCGCGGTGCGCGGGCCGTCGGCGAACACCAGGTCGGCGGCGGCCGCGGACACCACCGCCATCGCACGCAGTGGCGGGCCGTCGTCGAAGGCGCGGCCGTCGTCGCCGCGCAAGCGCATCGCCGGCTGCAGCCCGCGCTCGAGCGTGCGCGCCCAGGGCGTGCCGGCCTCGTCGGCGGCGGTGTGCACCAGCACCAGCGCGATCGCGCCGTGGGCGGCGACCGCCTCGACCTTGCTGCGCAGGCTGCCGTAATGCGCGGCCTGGGTGCCCGGGAAGCGGGCGGGCGCGCCGCCGAATGCGACTGCGATGCGCCCGCGCAGGTCGACGCCGCGAAAGTCGTCGTGGTCGAGCTCGGGGGCGTCGATCGCCTGGCCGACGAAGACCGCCGGCGCGCTGGCTTCGCTGCGCGGCGCGGCGAAATCGGGCAGCGGCAGGAACTGCTCGAACGGCCGCAGCGCGATGCGCCGCCCGCTGCGCTCGACCTCGAGCCGCGCACCGTCGCGCTCGACGCTGGCGCGCAGCAACGGCACGCGTTGCTGCCAACCACCGTCGTCTCCCGCCGGTTCCAGGCCAATCTGGGCAAAGCGCGCGGCGACATGCTCGGCAGCCCGCGCATAGCCCGCGCTGCCGGTGAAGCGGCCTTCCATGCGGTCGTCGGCCAGGATGCGCACGTCGGCCTCGATGCGCTGGCCGGCCGGCGTGTCGTTGGCGACCGCGGCGGTGGCGGGCATCGCCTCGGCCGAGGCCGGGGCCGGCTCGCGTCCGCAGCCGGGCAGCAGTGCGAGCAGGCAGACGAGCAGCGCGAAACGGGGCATGACACGGGTCCGAGCGGGCGAGGCCGGACCGTAGCACAGGCCGCCGGCGCGGCCGCGAGGCCTGCACATCGGGCTTGCTAGCCTGCCGCGATGTACGACCTCGATCAGGTACACCGGCGCTACGGCGCGACCACCGCGCTCGACGGCGTCGACCTGCAGATCGCGCCCGGCGCGACCACCGCGCTGATCGGGCCCAGCGGCGCGGGCAAGTCGACGCTGCTGCGGATGCTCGTCGGCCTGGAATGGCCCGATGCGGGCGAGGTGCGTTTCGACGGCGCGCCGCTGCGCCGCGACACGTTGCCGGCGCTGCGCCGACGGATCGGCTACGTGATCCAGGAGGGCGGGCTGTTCCCGCATCTCGATGCCGCCGGCAACGTCGCACTGCTGGCGCGCACGCTGGGCTGGTCGCGGGCGCGGATCGAGGCGCGCATGACCGAGCTCGCCGCGCTGTGCCAGCTGCCGGCCGATGCGCTGCGACGCTATCCGGCGGAGCTGTCGGGCGGGCAGCGCCAGCGTGTGGGGCTGATCCGTGCGCTGATGCTCGATCCCGACGTGCTGCTGCTCGACGAACCGCTGGGCGCGCTCGACCCGATCGTGCGCCACGACCTGCAGGCGCAGATGCGCGCGCTGTTCGCGCGCCTGGGCAAGACCGTGGTGCTGGTGACCCACGACATCGCCGAGGCGGTGTGGTTCGCCGACACGGTGGTGCTGCTGCGTGCCGGCCGCATCGTGCAGCAGGGCCCGCCGCGCGCATTGCTCGACGCGCCCGCGGACGATTTCGTGCAGGCCTTCATGCGCGCCCAGCGCAGCGTCGACGAGGCGGCACGGTGAGCGCGCGGCGCACGCTGTTCGCGATGCTGGCACTGCTGGTCGGTCTGTTGCTGCCGATCGTGGCCGCCGCGCAGGCCGCCACGATCGGCTCGAAGAACTTCACCGAAGGCGTCGTGCTGGGCGAGATCGCCACGCTGGCGGCGCGGCAGGCCGGCGCCGAGGTCACCCATCGCCGTCAGCTCGGCGGGAGCCGGATCCTGTGGCGCGCGCTGCTCGAAGGCGAGATCGACGCCTACGCCGAGTACACCGGCACGCTGGCCGACGAACTGCTGCGCATGCCGCGTGCGCAGCGCGCCGAATTGGACGCCGCGCTGGCCGAACGCGGACTGGCGATGACCGCGCCGCTGGGGTTCGACAACAGCTACGCGATCGGCATGCGCCGGCAGCAGGCCGCGCAATTGGGGATTGCGCGGCTGTCGGACCTGGCCGGGCACCCGCAGTTGCGGCTGGGCCTGAGCAACGAGTTCATGTCGCGCGGCGACGGCTGGCCGGGGCTGCGCACCGCCTACGCGCTGCCCCAACGCCCCGATGGGCTCGACCATGATCTTGCGTATCGGGCGCTGGCCAGCGGGGCGATCGACGCCACCGACCTGTACGCGACCGACGCCGAGATTCCGCACTACGACCTGGTCGTGCTCGACGACGACCGCGACTACTTTCCGTCGTATGCCGCGGTCTATCTGTACCGGGCGGACCTGGGCACGCGCGCACCGGCGGTGCTGGCCGCGCTGCGCGGGCTGGAAGGTCGGATCGATGCGGCGACGATGCAACGGCTCAATGCGCGGGTGAAGCTCGACGGCGTGCGCGAGGCGATGGTCGCGGCCGACTGGCTCGGGGTTGCGCCGAGCGCGGGCGACGGCCGCGTGGCGCGCATCGCCCAGCGCACCGGCGAGCATCTGGCGCTGGTCGGCATCTCGCTGGGCGCGGCGCTACTGGTCGCACTGCCGCTGGGCGTGGTCGCCGCGCGGCGGCCGCGGCTGGGCCAGGGCGTGCTGGCACTGACCGGCGTGCTGCAGACGCTGCCGTCGCTGGCGGTGTTCGTGTTCATGATCCCGCTGTTTGGCATCGGCGCGGGGCCGGCGATCGCCGCGCTGTTCCTCTACAGCCTGCTGCCAATCGTGCGCAACACGCACGCCGGACTGACCGGCATCGCGCGCGAGTTGCGCGAGACCGCGGCGGCGATCGGGCTGCCACCGGCGACCCGGCTGCTGCGGGTGGAACTGCCGCTGGCCTTGCCGACGATCCTGGCCGGCATCAAGACCGCGGCGGTGATCAATGTCGGCACCGCGACGCTCGGTGCCCTGATCGGCGCGGGCGGCTACGGCCAGCCGATCCTCACCGGCATCCGGCTCGACGACCTGGGCTTGATCCTCGAAGGCGCGGTGCCCGCTGCGTTGCTGGCACTGGCGGTGCAGGGCGTGTTCGAACTGGCCGAGCGCGCGCTGGTGCCGCGCGGCCTGCGGCTGGCCGCGCGGCGCTGAGCCTCAACCCGCGCGCAGGCGGAAGACGATGACAGTCGCGATCGCGACCACCGACACGCCGCCCACGATCCAGAGCAGGTTGTAGAGCGTGAAGCGCCGGTTGCGCAGCGCCTGCGGGTCGCCGCAGGCGGCGTTGGCGGCCAGTTGCAGCCGGACCAGGCTGGCGCAGGCCAGCGGCATCAGCGCGATCCCCGACCAGTCCATCCACGGCGTCGTCGCCGGCCAGCGCTCGGCCACCGACGGACCGACGAACGCGGTGCCCCAGGACACCGCCTCGCACAGCGCAAACACACTCGCCACCGCCATCGGCCACCAGCGCCGCGCACTGCCCGACGCGCGCAGCGCCTCGTCGATCCGACGCGCCAGCGCATGCACGGTCAGCCACGCGAACAACGCGCGCACGACCGGGCGCAGCTTGACGCGATGCACGGCCTGCCAGCGGCTCCAGTGCCGGTAGAACCAGTACATCTGGTAGAGCCCGAACGTCGCGACGTAGAGCACCACCAGTTTCAGCGGCGAGACCACGTAGAACGCATCGCCCGTCACTGCGGGTGCGCGCACGTCGGACTGCGGCGGGGCGAACGGATCGTCCGGCGCGTGCATGCCGGTCAGCCGCCGCCGGCGCGCGTCGCGCGCAGCATCGGGTTCATTGCGACAGATCCACGACGAAGGCCGGCAGCAGGATCGCCGCGCCGGCCAAGGCCCAGATCAGGCCGAAGATCACGATCCACGCCCCGTTGGCCCAGGTGAAGCGCCGGTTGCCCGCGCCGTCGGGATCGCCGCAGGCGGCATTCGCGGCGCGCTGCATCGCCAACATCGACAGCGCGATCGGCACCAGCGCCAGCAGCGAGATGTAATCGGTGATCGGCACGCCGATCCCGCCATCGGCCAATAGCGAGGTCACCGTGCTGCCGATCTGACACACGACGTAAACGGTCGCCGCCAGCGCCGGCGACCAGGCGCGCACGATGCCGAGCGCGCGCAGGCGCTGATCGATGCGCCGGGCCAGCGCATGGGCAAAGAAGATCGAGAACAGCGCGCGCGCCACCGGCCACACGGTCTCGTTGTGGGCGCGTCCCCACCGGCGCCAGTGGACGTAGAACCAGTACAGGACGTAGAGGCCGAAGGTGACGAAGAACAGCACGCAGAACTTCGTCGCCGAGACGACGTAGAACGGTTGCGCGTCGGCGGCGGTGGCCGGCATCGGCGCCACGTCCGCGGTGGGGGGCGCGTACAGATTGTCCGCAGATGCATCCTGCATCGGTGATGTCCTGTTTCGAGGCGTCGCGCATGGTAACGCGAGCACCTGAGGACGCTGTCCGCCGCGAGGGCTCGGCAGCGCACTCGGGCTGGCACCCATAGCGGGTCGGGGGGCGGACGCGCGCTGGGTGTGGCGCCGCGTCCCTTCGAGGCGCCCGGGTACGACACCTGGCGCGATCTACCGGTGCGACCCCATGCGCAGTCGACAACTGGCCGGTCAGGCGCGAGCTGGGCGGAAAGGCTGGTCGAGGCTATGACGCCACATCAAGGCGCACCATTGAGCAATTTGGACTACTTAGATGTTCCATTTACTGCCAAACTAGCTTGAAATGTCTACTTTGATAGACCATTATCGACCGATGGACAGCGCCATCGAGCTCTATATCAACGGCACATGGCACTGCGCTGCCCGTATCGCGGTGAACGAACGCGCCGTGCGCTTTGAGTACCTGCCCGACTATGTCTTCGGCCACCTTGAGCACGCGCCGCCCGTGGCGCTTTCGCTCCCGGTCAGTATGGAGATCCACACCTGGTCGGGCGCTTCGCAGACGCCTCTGGCCTTCCTGTGGGATCTGGTGCCGCAAGGGCGCGGCCGCGAGCACCTGGCCGGCCTGCTGGGGGTTTCGGCCCAGGACGCCACACAGGATTTTTTCCTGGCCCAACACGGCGCCTTTGCGCCCATTGGACGTCTTCGTCTCGACACCGCCGTCGAGTTCTACCAGCGTCAGACCGGCGGCGCTCCGGCGGAGGGCTTCACGACGCGAGACATCAGCGAACGAACCGATGCATTTCTTGCGCAGCTCGCGTTGCACAACATGCTTGCGGCCGGCACACCCGGCGTGCAGGGCGTGGCCCCGAAGTTTCTGCTGACTCAGGACGAAGAAGGGCGTTGGTATCCCGATGCAGCGCTGCCCGATGCGCGGGCACGTGAGCACTGGATCATCAAGCTGCCGCGAGGCCGGGACCCGAGCGATCAGCGGATTCTTCGCCACGAATCCATCTATCTGCAGGCCGTTGGCGCCTGTGGCCTGCGTACGATCGACACGCCCGTCTTCAAGGACGGCATGCTGTTCCTTCGCCGGTTCGACCGACAGGTCGGCCCCGATGGTGTCGTCCATCGTCTCCATCAGGAGACGCTGTCGGCACTGGCCGGGTTACCGGGCTTCGGCCGCAACGCATCGCTCTTTGCGCTCACCGAACGATTGGCGGACATGGCGTCGAATCCGGCCCAGGCCGTCGCGGAATTCCTGTGCCGGGACGTCCTCAACCGGGCGCTGCGCAACCCGGACAACCACGTGCGCAACACCTCCGTGCAGCAATGTCCGGACGGGACCGTGCAACTGACCCCGCTGTACGACATCGGCCCGATGTATCTCGATCGCGAGCTGATCACCCGCACCTGCGACTGGCGTCTGCCCGAGGGCAGGATCACCGACGATTGGAACGTGATCCTGGAGCGATTGGCGCTGCACGACGACGTCAAAGTGAAAGTCGCCATCGCGCTCAAGACCTTCGGCGAGGAACACCTGCCGAAACTCGCCCAGGAACTGCGCATGCGAGATGCCGATGCGGATATCGTCGAGGCGTGCGAGACCGCGATCGGATTTCAGATCACCAAGCTTCAGGCCATTGCCCATGCAACGCCGACGCCCTGACAGCCAGACGGTCCGCCTGCTCAGAGACGCGCTGGCGGTCGACATTGCCTACGGTCGTCTCGACCTTGCGCAAGCCGTCAAGCGCATGCGCAAGATCAGCGGATTGACCCAGGTGCAGTTCGCCAAACATCGCGGCATGAGTCTACTGACGCTCAAGCGTATCGAGAGCGGTAAAGGAAACCCGACGGTCGAGACGCTCGAAAGCATCGGACATCTCTTCGGGCTTCGCGTCGCCTTCGTGCATGCGGATCCCAAAACGACCGCCCATTGGCTCGAACACGAAGACGCGCGCGACAACGATCGTTGAGCGCTGGCAGAACGGGGCGCGCCTAACGCGACGCGGGCGGCGTGTCGTCGTCAAGGTCGCGCGCCCGGGGGCGCGCCGGGAACGGCAGCACGACGCCGCGCGTGTCATCGGCCGGCGGGCGCTGCCACAGCACCGGCACATCGTGCGGGGCTGGCGGCTCCAGCGTTTCGGCCTGCAGGCACGCAGCGCGTTCGGCCTCCGCCTCCTCGATCTCCCAGCTGTAGCGGCGGCGCGGCGGCTGCGGGTCGGCACGGCGGAACCAGAACGCCGCCAGCACGCCACCCAGTGCGCCGCCCAGGTGCGACTGCCACGACACGCCCGGCTCCTGCGGCAGGATCGTCAGCAACATGCCGCCGTAGAACAGGAAGGCGATCATGCCGGCGGCGACCGACGGCCGGTCGCGGCGCAGCAGGCCGAGCACGAAGATGAGGAACATCAGGCCGTGGGTCACGCCGCTGGCGCCCAGGTGGTGCGACCCCGGATCGCCGAGCAGCCAGGCGCCCAGCCCCGAGCCCAGCCACATCAGCGGCAGCCCGCGCAGCGTGGCCTTGGGATACACCGCGAGCGCCAGCGTGCCGAGCACCAGCAGCGCGCTGGCGTTGGCGATCAGGTGGCCCGGCGAGCCGTGCAGCAGCGGCGCACCGAGCAGGCCCATGAGGCCGGCCCATTCGCCGGGGCGCACCGCCAGCGCGCGCCAGTCGGCCATTGCCTGGATGCCGAAGGCGATGACCAGCAGCAGCACGAAGCCGATGCTGGCCTGCAGCGCGCGCGACAGCCGCTGCCGGTCGCGCGCGCGCTGGGCGGGCGAATCCTCGGGCGCTTCGGGCATGTCCAGATGCATCGCTCCAAGGTGGCGACAGATCGCGAGAACGCAAGCGATGGAAGCGATCGCGACAGAGGCCGCGTCCGACGAGCGCGCGGCAGCGGAGCGGAGACGACGCCGCGAGCGCGCTGGATGCTTGCTCGCGCCAGGCCCGTGCCCCCTCCCGACGCCTGCGGCGTCGACCTCCCCCGCGCTGCGGAGGAAGTGGTCCCGTCTGCGCTGCGAAGGAAGTGGCGCGTCCGCGCTACGCGCGCGAATCGCGCGGCTTATCTCCCTCCCCCGCATTGCGGGGGAGGGCTGGGGTGGGGGCGCTGTTCGCGGCAAGCCCAGCCCCCACCCGACGCCTGCGGCGTCGACCTCCCCGCGCTGCAGAGGAAGTGGCCCCGTCTGCGCTGCGAAGGAAGTGGCGCGTCCGCGCTACGCGCGCGAATCGCGCGGCTTATCTCCCTCCCTCGCATCGCGGGGGAGGGCTGGGGTGGGGGCGCTGTTCACGGCAAGCCCAACCCCACCCAACGCCTGCGGCGTCGACCTCCCCCGCGCTGCGGAGGAGGTGGCCCCGTCTGCGCTGCGAAGGAAGTGGCGCGTCCGCGCTACGCGCGCGAGTCGCGCGGCTTATCTCCCTCCCCCGCATCGCGGGGGAGGGCTGGGGTGGGGGCGCTGTTCGCGGCAAGCCCAGCCTCACCCGATGCCTGCGGCGTCGACCTCCCCCCAGGTGACGCGCGCGCGCCGTTACGCTGCGCCGGCCACGCGCCCGCGCCGCGCGCGTTCGAGGTGCACCAGCAGCAGCGAGATCGCCGCTGGGGTCATGCCCGGGATGCGCTGGGCCTGACCGACAGTCAACGGCCGCACCTGGCCGAGCTTCTGCACGATCTCCGCCGACAGCCCACGCACACCCGCATAGTCGAAGCCGTCCGGGATCGCCGTGCCTTCCTGACGCTGTTGACGTTCGATCTCCACGCGCTGGCGCTCCAGATAGCCGGAGTACGTCGCCTCGATCTCCACCTGCTCGGCGATCTGCGCATCCATCACGCCGGGCCCGATGCCCGCCACGCGCATCAGCGTCGGGTAATCGAGCCCGGGGCGGCGCAGCAGGTCGATCGCGTTGCTCTCCCGGCGCAGCTCGATGCCCAACGTCTCGACGGCGGCCCGGCCCAACGCGTTGTGCGGCGATGCCCACAGCCCGCGCAGGCGCGCGGTCTCGCGCTCGAGCCCCTCGCGCCGGGCGTCGAAGCGTCGCATGCGCGCATCGTCCACCACGCCCAGCTCGCGGCCGATGCCGGTCAGGCGCAGGTCGGCATTGTCCTCGCGCAGCTGCAGCCGGTACTCGGCGCGGCTGGTGAACATGCGGTACGGCTCCTTCGTGCCGTGGGTGATCAGGTCGTCGATCAGCACGCCGATGTAGGCCTGGTCGCGGCGCGGGGTCCAGGCATCGAGGCCCCGCACCTGGCGCGCGGCGTTGACGCCGGCAATCAGGCCCTGCGCGGCGGCTTCTTCATAGCCGGTGGTGCCGTTGATCTGCCCGGCGAAGAACAGCCCCGCCACCGCGCGCGTTTCCAGCGACGCCCGCAGCCCGCGCGGGTCGAAGAAGTCGTACTCGATCGCGTAGCCGGCGCGGGTGATGTGCGCCTGCTCGAAGCCGACGATGCTGCGCACCAGCGCCAACTGCACGTCGAACGGCAAGGACGTCGAAATGCCGTTGGGATAGATCTCGGCGACGTCCAGGCCCTCGGGCTCGACGAAGATCTGGTGGCTGTCCTTGTCGGCGAAGCGCACCACCTTGTCCTCGATCGACGGGCAGTAGCGCGGTCCGATGCCTTCGATCTGGCCCGAGAACATCGGCGAGCGATGCAGCGCGCCGCGGATGATTTGGTGAGTGCGCTCGGTGGTGCGGGTGATCCAGCACGGCACCTGGCGCGGGTGGTCGGCCTGCGAGCCGAGGAACGAGAACACCGGGCGCGGATCGTCGCCGGGCTGGATCGCCATCGCGTCGTAGTCGAGCGTGCGGCCGTCGATGCGCGGCGGGGTGCCGGTCTTGAGCCGATCGACGACGAACGGGCGCTCGCGCAGGCGCTGGGCGAGCGTGGTCGCCGGCGGATCGCCCGCACGCCCGCCCGCCGACTGGGCTTCGCCGACATGGATGCGACCGCCAAGAAACGTGCCGGCCGTCAGCACCACGGCCGGCGCGTCGAAGCGCAGGCCGGTCTGGGTGATGGCACCGCGGACCGCGTCGCCCTCGATGACGAGGTCGTCGACGGCCGACTGGAAGATCGTCAGGTTCGGCTGCGTCTCGACGGCCCGACGCACGAACGCACGGTAGAGATTGCGGTCGGCCTGGCAGCGGGTGGCGCGCACCGCCGGACCCTTGGAGGCGTTGAGCCGCCGCCACTGGATGCCGGCAGCGTCGGCGGCGCGGGCCATGACCCCGCCCAGGGCGTCGATCTCGCGCACCAGGTGGCCCTTGCCGATGCCGCCGATCGCTGGGTTGCAGCTCATCACGCCGATGGTCTCGACGTTGTGGGTCAGCAGCAGGGTGCGGGCGCCGGCACGCGCGGACGCGAGCGCCGCTTCGGTGCCGGCGTGGCCGCCGCCGACGACGATGACGTCGTAGCTATGGAAGTCGTTGGGCATCGACGGATTATCCGGCAGGTCGGCCGGCGCCGGCGAGCCGGTGCTTGGCACGATTTCTGCGTACGTTAGAACTGCACCCGGGACGGCGAGCGTCTGAAAGGGGGGCGCGGCTGGAGATTGGAACAGGGCCGGCCATGCACGTCCCGGGGAAGCGCGGGGCCGGATGTCGGGGGACATCCGGCCCCTTTTTCATTGGCTCGTCGCGCTACACACGCATCGTGCGCGGCAGAGCGAAGAGCCGACGCCCGGCGGAGGGCGGAACAGGGGGGATCCGAGAGTCCCCCGCCGGGCATCGACAGTCGTATGACCTTTTCGTCGCAAACCGACGCAATCGGTCAGGCGGGGCCAAGCTTCGCCCGGGAATGCCAAAGGCGCAAGCCCCAATGCGGGCCGACTTCCCGGAATGGGCCGGAGTTCACGAAAGCCGCCAAGCGCAGCAAAACCGGGAGGACCGGGAAAACCGGGGTCAGAGTCGCTTTTCGCGCATGCGTTGCTGACGACATGGCGCGATGTCTAGGCGAAAAGCGACTCTGACCCCGGTTTTTGGGCCGATCAGGGGACGCGCTGGTCGGGGCGGCGGTAGCCGGCACGCTCGCGTGGGGCCGGGCGCGGGGTGTCGCTGCTTGGCGGACGGCTTTGCGGCGGACGGCTCGGGGGACGCTGCTCCGGCGGGCGCGCCTGCGGTGGCGGGCGGTAGCCCGGACGCGGGCCGCTGTGGCCGGGACGGCCGTCGCCGCCGCCGGGGCGGCCGCCCCAGTGCCCACCCGGGCGACCCGGGCGATCGGTGTCGGGGCGTCCGGGCCGATCCGGGCGGCCGACACCGGGTCGGCCATCGCCCCAGCCCGGGCGGCCAGGCCCGTGGCCGTGCGGCGGCCGGTATCCGGGTCGTCCGTGTCCGTGTCCGTATCCAGGGCGACCGGGCACGACCGGGCGCACGATCACCGGCGGCGGCCGGTAGTAGCCGCCGCCGTAGCCATACCCGTAGGGCCGGGTGCCGTAGGGCCGGGTGCCGTAGTACGGCGCGCCGTACCCCGCACCGCCGTACCAGCCCGAATAGCGGCCATAGCCGACGCTGCCATAGGGCGCGCCATAGCTGCGATACACCGTGCCGGGCGCGCCGTAGTAGTAGTCGCCGCTACCGCCGCGGTAGCCATAACTGGCGCAACCGGCGAGGGTGAGACAGGCGACGAGGATCAATCCCTTGCGGATCATGGCGGTCCCCCGGTCGATAAGGGGTCCAGCTTCGGCCGCGCCCATTGAATCGGCCCTTAAGGGCGCCGGTCCGCCACGCGACACGGTCAGGTTGGATCGTGAATCCGCAAGGCCGCTCGGCTACGCTGTCGCGATGCATGCCGCCCTGCCCTTGCCCGACGCCAACGCCCTGCTCGCCGCAGCTGCCCGGCTCGCGCCGGTCGCCCATCTCACACCGGTGCTGCGCAGCCGGGTGATCGATGCAGCCGCCGGTTGCGCGCTGCATTTCAAGGCCGAACATCTGCAGCGCGCAGGCGCGTTCAAGTTCCGCGGCGCCTGCAATGCGGTGCTGGCGCTGGACCCTTCGATCGCGGTGCGCGGGGTGGTCACCCATTCGTCCGGCAATCACGGCGCAGCACTCGCCCTGGCCGCGCATCTGCGCGGCATCGCCTGCCATGTCGTGGTGCCCGAGGGTGCGGTGGCGACCAAGCTGGCGGCGATCGCCAGCTACGGCGCGGTGTTGCACCACTGCGCGCCGACGCTGGCCGACCGCGAGCGCACCTGCGAACAGGTCCGCGCGCAGACCGGCGCCACACTCGTGCATCCGTATGCCGATACGCAGGTGATCGCGGGCCAGGGCACGGCCGCACTCGAACTGCTGCATGCGGCCGGGCCACTCGACGATCTGGTGGTGCCGGTCGGCGGCGGCGGGCTGGCGGCCGGTACCGCGTTGGCGATCGCGCACGCCGCGCCGCAGACCCGGCTGGTGCTGGCCGAGCCGCGCGGCGCCGACGACACCCTGCGCTCGCTGCAGCAGGGCACGCGTGTGCACGACCTGGTGCCCGATACGGTCTGTGACGGCCTGCGCGGGCTGCTGGGCGCGCCGAACTTCGAGATCCTCTCGCGCCACGGCATCGAGCGCGGCCAGCCGGTCGAGGTGCTGGCGGTCGACGATGCCGACACCGTGGCCGCCGCGCGGCGGATCGCCGTGCACACCAAGCAGCTGGTCGAGCCGTCGTCGGCCATCGCGCTGGCCGCGGTGCTGGGCGCGCCGGCACGCTTCGCCGGCCGTCGCGTCGGCATCGTGCTCAGCGGCGGCAACGTCGATCCGGACCGGCTGCCGTGGCGGCCATGAGCCAGCGGCGTCGACGTCGCCCGCTGCTGCGCCTGTGCGTCTGGATCGCGCTGCTGCTGGTCGCCTGGCTGGCCGGCGTCGCGGGCTGGATCGTGCATGTGGGCAGCCGCGACGAGGCCGGGCCGGCGGACGCGATCGTGGTGCTGGGCGCGGCCGCCTATGACGCGGTGCCCTCGCCGGTGTTCGAGGCGCGCATCGACCATGGCCTGGATCTCTACCGCGCCGGCCATGCGCCGGTGCTGATCTTCACCGGCGGCTACGGCGGCGCCAAGGCGCGGTTCTCCGAGGCGCAGGTCGCACGCCGCTATGCGTTGCGCCGCGATATCCCGGCCTCGGCGATCCTGACCGAGTCGCGCTCGCGCACCACGGTCGAGAACCTGGTCGAAGCGCAGCGGCTGATGCGCGAGCACGACCTGCATCGGGTCATCGTGGTGAGCGACCCGCTGCACATGGCGCGCGCCCTGCGCGCCAGCCGCCGACTCGGCATCGACGCGCTCGGTTCGCCGACCCCGTCGACGCGTTTTCGCACCTTCCGCACCCAACGCGAGTTCCTGCTGCGCGAGGTGTACTTCTTCCACCGCGATCTCTACGAGTCGATCGTTCGCAAGCTAGCTGCATGACCGAAACCCATTCGGCCGCGGTACTCGCGCTGGTTGAAGGCAGCGACAACTCGAGCACCGGCGCGCAGATCGTCTGAGGCGCGACGCACAGGCGCGCTCCACGCACCGGGCGTTGTGGGTCAATCGCCGGCTTCGCTGTGGCCCGCAGATGCGTGTCGATCGACCGCGCCGCCGCTGAACGTCACGCGCGAGGATCGGCGCCGCCCCTTTGACATACGCAACGTATGTGAAAGATGATCCGCATCCCAATCCCACTGACCCGTCGCGATGCCGCGCCAGACCCGCCAGGCCATGATGGCGCAGACCCGTGCACTGCTGATTGCCAGCGCGCGTCAGGCGTTCGCACAGGTCGGCTATGCGCAGACCTCAATGGATGCGTTCACCGCCAAGGCAGGCCTGACGCGGGGCGCGCTCTATCACCACTTCGGCAGCAAGGAAGGGTTGCTGCGCGCGGTGGTCGAGCAAATCGAGGGCGAGGTCGCGCTGCGCCTGGAGGCCATCGGTGCAGCCGCCGGCACGCCCCTGGAGGGGTTCCGGCGCCGGTGCTGCGCTTACCTGGAATTCGCACTCGAACCGGAGATCCGACGAATCGTGCTGCAGGACACCCGCGCAGTCTTTGGCGATGTCCCGGCGGCCGCGCAATCGGCGGCCATCCTCACGCTCGAAACGGCGCTGCATACGCTGGTGGACGCGGGCACCGTAGCGCCCGTGGCGGCCCCCGCCGCGGCGCGAATGATCTACGGCGCGGTCACTGAAGCTGCGTTCTGGATCGCCGAGTCAGACGACGCCCAGGCAGACCGCCTGGCGGAGGCGCTGCGAACACTCCATCGCGTGCTCGACGCGATCCTTCTCCCCCCGCCCCAAGGGCCGATTCGATGATGCAATGGTCGAACACCGCGACGCGCTTCGGCGCGATCGCCAAGCTGTTCCACTGGACCACCGCGGCCGCGTTCATCGGCGCCTACCTTGTGGTGTACGTCGTGATCTGGTGCATGGACGACACCTCGCCGGCCTCGTTGCCCGTCCTCAACATCCACTGGGCGCTCGGCTTGCTCGTCGGCTTCCTGGTCCTCCCTCGCTTGCTGTGGCGGGCGTGCAATGTCACGCCCGCCCCACCGGCGGCCTCGCGGGCCGAGCACTGGCTTGCCGAAACCGCGCACTGGCTGCTCTACGCCTGCATGATCGTCATGCCGCTCACCGGTTATCTCGGCACCGGGGCGCCGACCGACTTCGGCTTGTTCGTGGTGCCTGGCTTCAACGAGACCGCCGCTTTCCAGTGGCTGTCATCGACATGGCAGCTGTCGTGGGAGGCCTTCGAGGCGCCGATCGACGTGATCCACCACGCGCTGGGCAAGTGGGTGGTCTGGGTGATCGTGCTCGGCCATGTCGCAGCCGCCCTGCATCACCACTGGATCCGCCGCGACGACGTGCTGTTGCGCATGTGGCCCGGTGCTCGTAGCGGACGCGCGACGCGCCGCTGACCCGTCCCGCGTCGGCGCACCGTCGATGGCGAAGCAGGCCGCCGCTGCGGGCGTCAGCGTGCAGGCTGGCCGTCGGCCACCAGGGTCAGGCCCTCGGCCAGCAGCCAGCGGGTCGCGAGCACGCGCTGGGGCTGCGGCTGGTCCTTGAGCACGTCGACCATCTGCCGGAATGCGCGGCAGCGCCCTGCCCGGCTGGCCTCGTCGGTCCCGGTCGAAGTGAGCCCGAGCATGAAGCCGTCGTGCAGCAGCGTCGCGGTCACCGCCGCGGCGCGCAGCACCTGTTGCGCGGCGGCCGGATCGAAGGCCTGCGGCTGACCTTGGAGGCCGGTCAGCGCGACGTTGGTGAAGGCATTGGCGAAGCGATTGCGGCTGGCCGGTCCGAGCCGGTCGACGGTGCGCTGGAACGCGGCCAGGTCGCGCGCAGCGTCGGGCTCGAACAGATCGCACAACGCCCGCGCTTCGCCGGGTTCGCGCGAGGCGTGCAGGACCGCCTGGAACAGCCCGTCGATGGCCTCGGGCGCGGCGCGCCGCAGGACATCGCTGCCCGTCGACAGCACCGCGGCAGCATCGATCTGCGACAGGTCGATCTCGTACTGCTGCGCGGACGCCGGCAGCCACAACGCGGTCAACAGCAGCACAGCGGTCGGGCGCCAGCGCATCAAGGCATCCACGTAGCGGGAAGGAGGCGCCGAGTCTAGGCGGTGGCGCGCGGCGGCGGATGAACGCCGCGCTCAGGCGCCCATGTAGCGCCCGGGCCGATGGTTGAACAGCAGCACCAAGTTGAGCACCAGCACGCCGAGCGCCGAGTACAGCACTTTGGAGGGCGGCAGTACGGTCAGCGAGACCAGCATCAGCACCGCGTCGAAGCCCAGCTGCAGCTTGCCCGCACTCCAGCCGCGGCTGCGCTGCAGCCAGACCACCACGATGCCCACGCCGCCCAGGCTGGCGCGGTGGCGGATGAACGACAGGATCCCCATGCCGACCAGCGCACCGCCAAACACCGCCGAGAACAGCGGCGTCATCGAGTCGAACGGTGCCATGCGCGGGATCAGGTCGGCGACGACGCCGGTCACGCCGACCGCGAGGAAGGTCTTGAGGGTGAACTCCCAGCCCATGCGCCGCACCGCGATCCAATAGAACGGCAGGTTGAGCAGCACGAACAACAGGCCGAAATGCGCGCCGGTCGCGTAGTGCGCCAACAACGCCATGCCGGCCACGCCCCCGACCATCAGGCCGCCGGTGGCCAGGATCGACATCCCCAGCGCACTGACCAGGCTGGCCAGGATCAGGCCCTGCACATCTTCGGCGACGGTATGGCGCTGCGGCAGCGGCGCCGGGGCGGCCACGGCCACGGCCGCGGCCACCTCGGCAGCGTCGGGCACGGGGTCGAACGCGCCAGGGCGGGAATTGGCGGACACAGAAGGGAGATCCGGATATTGTTGCAGCGCAGCATAACGCCTGCGGGCCATCGCCGTCATTGCGCGCGGCACCCCGCCCGCGTCGTGGTCAACGTCAGTGACGCTGCGGCCGCTGCCGCTGTTGGGCGTCTATCGCGCCAGCAAGGCAGCGGTCGAGGCGATGACCGAATCGCTGGCCGTCGAGGTCGAACCACTGGGCATCCGCGTGCGGCTGGTCCTGCCCGGCCGGGCACCGGAGACGCGCTTCGGCGAGAACGCACGCGCGCACCTGCGCGGCGTCGACCATCCCGCATACGGGCCGCTGGTCGAACGCGTGCTCACCGGCTTCCGCGAGACCGACGGCCCGGTCACCCAGGCCTTGGACGTGGCCGAGGCGATCTGGCGGGCGACGACCGAGCCCGGGACACCGATGCGGATCGCGGCCGGCGCCGACGCCGAGGCCTGGATGGCCGAGGCCGGTTGAGCCTGCGCCGGCGGCGCGGCGTCAGTCGCGTCGCCGGCGGACCGGGATCGCGCTGGCCGGGAATCGCGCGAGTTCCTCGCCGCCGTCGCGGATCGGCGCCCCCGGCTGCGGCGCCCAGGCCATCGCGGTGATCCATTCCCAACTCGCCGGCAGGCCGTCGGCCTCGCGGAACTGTTCGTAGTGCGCCGCGGCCGCGGCGAAGCGCGCGCGTCCGGTCAACGCACGACGACGACCGGCCAGCGCGTTGGTCGCACCGACCGCGCGCAGCTCGCGCATCAGCGCGGCCATGTCGGGGTGATGGTGGACGGCGACCTCGCGGTCGAGCACCGGATTGCGGAAGCCGGCCTGCATCAGCGCGTCGCCAAACTCGGCGATCGACGCGAACGGGCTGACGTGCGGCACCTCGTCGGCATGGCCGAAGGCCTCGCGCAGTTCGATCAGCGTCTGCGGGCCGAAGGTCGAACACAGCAGCAGGCCGTCGGGGCGCAGCACCCGACGAAAGCCGGCAAACGCGGCCGCCAGGTCCTCGACCCATTGCAGCGACAGGTTGCAGAACAGCACGTCGACGCTGTCCTCGGCGATCGGCAGTGCGCGCAGATCGGCGCAGACCCGGTCGACGGGGCGCTGCAGGCCGAGGCGGTCGCGCCAGCCGGCGCGCACCGGCGCCTGCTGCAGCATCGGCAAGGCCAGGTCCACCGCCACGATGCGCGCCTTGGGCCAGCGCGCGCGCATCGCCAGCGCGGCATGCGCCGGGCCGCTGCCGACATCGAGCACGCAGCCGGGCACGCGGTCGTCGAGATAGTCCAGCGACTCGAGCAGATGCGCCTCGACCTGCCGTTGCAGAGCGGCGGCGCCGGCGTAGCTCGACGAGGCGCGCGAAAACGCCCGGCGGACGTGGGTGCGATCGAAGATGGCGGTCATGGGGTCGGCGATTCGGGGGCGGGGAAACGGTGCGCGCTAGGCCGCGACCGTGGACAGGAACGCGAGCAGATGCTCGGCCACGGCATCGGCGTGGGTCAAAAACGGCGCGTGGCCGGCGTGCGCGATCGTGTGCGCCTGCGCGCCGGGGGCCTGCGCAGCGGCCGCGTGCATCGCCTGCGGGTCCACCAGCCGGTCGCGCCGACCGGCCAGCCACAGGCTCGGCACGGTGAGCCCGGGCAGTGCCGCACGCAGGTCGACGCTGCGCAGCAGCTGCAGCCCGTCGACGAGCGCATGCGCGGCCGGCTCGCCGCGGGCGAAGACTTCAGCGCGCAGCGCGCGCACCTCGCCGCGCGCATCGTCCGAGCCGAAGGCTTCCAGCGCGATGAAGCGGTCGAGCGTGCCGCGGTAGTCCTCGCGCAGGCCGCGCGCGAAGTCGCGGAAGACCTCCGACGCCATGCCGTGGGCCCAGTCTTCGCCGCGCACGAAGCGCGGACTGGCGCACAGCACGGCCAGTGCGGTCGCCGTGCCCGGGCGGCTCGCCGCAGCCTGTAGCGCGAACAGTCCACCGAGCGACCAGCCCAGCCACGGCGCTGGCGGCAACCGCGACGCAAGCGCATCGACCACCGGGGCGAGCGCCAGCGGCACGGTGGCCTCGCGGCTGCGTCCATGACCCGGCAGGTCCACGCAGTAGACGGTGCGGTGGGCGCGCAGGCGCGCGACCAGCGGCGCGAACACGCCGCCGTGCATCGCCCAGCCGTGCAACAGCACCAGCGGCGGCCCGTCGCCGCAGACCTCGATGTGCAGGCCACTGCCCTCGTCGGGCAGCGTGGTCGCGGGGGGCATGTCGTGCATCGTCGGTGTGCCTTCGTGGGTCATGCGCCCTTGTCCCCGCGCAGCGCGCGTGTGCGGCGCGGGCTGCTGGCCGCCGGGCGTGCGACCAGCAGCGCGAACGCGACGATGCCGCCGGTCACCACCAGCGCGCCGATCAGCGCCCGGCCCTGCGGCCAGGCCTCGTGCAGGAACAGCGCGCCCAGCAGCGCGGCGAACAGCAGTTCGGCCGCCTGCATCGCTTCGGCCGCGCCGAGCGCGACCGGGTTGTGCCGGACCATGCCGGTGGCCTGGAAGAACAGGATCGTTGCGATCACGCCGGCGCTCAGCGCCACGCCCGCCGCCAGCCAGACCTGCGACAGCGCGGGCGGGCCGGCCTGGTGCCAGGCGAAGGCCGCCACCACCAGCCACAACGGCTGGCTGGCCAGCGTCAGACCGAACACGCGCTGGGTCGCGCTGAGGTCCTCGCCGGTGCGCTCCAGGTGCAGCAACAACAGGCGGTTGCCCAGGGGATAGGCGATCGCCGCGGTCAGCACGCAGGCCAGCGCGATCCAGCCCGCCGCATCCAGGCCCGCGCCGCCGTGGCCGAACTGCATCAGCAGCACGCCGACCAGGATCGCCGCCGCCACCGCCAGCGCGGCCGGCGGCACGCGGCGACGGGCGTCGCGATAGAGCAGCGGCGCGCACAACATGCCGGCGATCACGGTGAACTGGAAGCTGCCCGCCACCAGCCACGCCGGGCCGCTGGACGCGGCGAACGACAGCATGCAATAGAACACCAGGAAGCCGATCGCGCTGCAGCGCAGCCACGCCCACGGATGCGCGGCGATCGCACGCAGGACCGGCGCGGTGCCACCCTGCCACGGCATCAGCGGCAGCAGCAGCGGCAGGGTGATGAAGTAGCGCAGGCAGGCGGTCCACGCCCAGTGGCCGCCGCCGCTGGCGCTGGCGCGGTTGAGCACATAGGTCAGCGTGAAGAACAGCGCCGAAGCGAGTGCGATCGCCACCGCCAGCAATGCGCGGCGGGTGTCTTGGGGCTGCGTGCTCATGCCGGGATCGCAGACGCTGTCGGTGCCAGCGCATCGCGCGCGGCGGCGAGCGCATCGACCAGCGCGTCGATCTGGGCGTCCTCGTGGGTCGCGGCGAGCGTGATGCGCAGTCGTGCCTGGCCCTCGGGCACGGTCGGCGGGCGGATCGCCGCGACCCAGAAGCCGGCGGCATCGAGTGCCTGCGACAGCGCGAGCGCGGTCGCGTTGTCGCCGCAGCGCAGTGGCTGGATCGGTGTGTCGGACGGCATCAGGTCCAGGCCCGCGCGCGCGGCGCGTTCGCGCAAGCGCTGCACCAGCGCGCCCAGCCGCTCGCGGCGCCAGTGCTCGTGGCGCGCCAGCCGCACCGCGGCCAGCGTCGCGGCGGCCTGCGCCGGCGGCAGTGCGGTGGTGTAGACGTAGGGCCGCGCGGTTTCGGCCAGGTGCGCGACGAGGTCGGTATCGCCGGCCACCACCGCGCCGTAGCCGCCGAGCGCCTTGCCCAGCGTCAGCAACTGCAGCGGCACCGCGTCGACACCGAGGCCGGCCTGGGCGACGCTGCCGCGGCCATCGGGCCCGCACACGCCGATGCCGTGCGCGTCGTCGACGTACAGCAGCGCCTGCTGCGCCTGCGCGACCGCGGCCAGTGCACGCAATGGCGCGATGTCGCCGTCCATGCTGAAAACGCCGTCAGTGGCCACCAGCGCCGCGCCGCCCGGCAGGCCCTGCAACTGGCGCAGCGCGCCTTGCGCGTCGCCGTGCGGGTAGCGGCGCAGCCGGCAACCGGCCAGCCGTGCAGCGTCGATCAGGCTGGCGTGGTTGAGCCGGTCCTGCACGCAGGCATCGTCCTCGCCCAGCAGCGCCTGCAGCACCGCGAGGTTGGCCGCAAAGCCGCTGCCCAGCAGCAACGCCGCCGGCACCTGCAGCCAGTCGGCGACCTCGCGCTCGAGCGCGACATGGCGGGCGTGATGACCGCAGACCAGGTGTGAGCCGCCACTGCCGACGCCGTCCTCAGACGCCGCATCGCGCAGCGCCGCCGCCACGCCCGGATGCTGGGCCAGGCCGAGGTAGTCGTTGCCACAGAAGTTCAGCAGCCAGCGGCCATCGACCTCGCAGCGCATGCCGTCGCGGCGCGCGACCGTGCGCCGCCGCCGGCGGGCGTGGCGGGCCTCGCGCGCCAGCCGCGCCGCGCGCGCGCGTTCGCGCAGGTCGGGCCGCTCAGGCGACATCGCCGCCCGCGTCCGCGCGCGCCGGCTTCATGCCGCGCAGCTCGCCGGGTGCTGCGGCAGTTCGATGATGTCGGCGTGCACGGTGCCCGGGTGGTCGTGATCGGCGGCATCGACCATCACCTGCATCGGCCGCAGGCCCAGCCGCGCGAACAGCGCCAGGTCGCGCTCGGTGTCGGGGTTGCCGGTGGTCAGCAGCTGCTCGCCGTAGAAGATCGAGTTCGCGCCGGCCAAAAAGCACATCGCCTGCAGCTCGTCGCTCATGTCCTGGCGCCCGGCCGACAGCCGCACCATCGAGCGCGGCATCAGGATCCGCGCGACCGCGATCGTGCGCACGAAGTCGAATGGGTCGATCTGCTCGGTGCCATGCAGCGGGGTGCCTTCGACCTGCACCAGCCGGTTGATCGGCACCGAGTCGGGATGCGCCGGCAGGTTGGCCAGCGTGCGCAGCAGACCGGCGCGCTGGCGGCCGCTCTCGCCCATGCCGACGATGCCGCCGCAGCAGGTCTTCAGGCCCGCCTCGCGCACGTGCTCGAGGGTGTCGAAGCGGTCCTGCAACTCGCGCGTGCGGATGATCGCGTCGTAGTACTCGGGGTCGGTGTCGATGTTGTGGTTGTAGTAGTCCAGGCCCGCGTCCTTGAGCGCGCGCGCCTGCTCGCCGCTGAGCATGCCCAGCGTGGCGCAGGTCTCCAGGCCCAGCGCTTTGACCTCGCGGATCATCGCCGCGACCTTCGGGATGTCGCGGTCCTTGGGCGAGCGCCACGCCGCGCCCATGCAGAAGCGGGTCGCGCCGGCGGCCTTGGCCTGGCGCGCCTTCTCCAGCACCGCCTCGGTGGCCATCAGCTTGGTCGCATCGACGCCGGTGTGGTAACGCTGGGCCTGCGGGCAGTAGGCGCAGTCCTCCGGGCAGCCGCCGGTCTTGACCGACAGCAGCGTGCTGACCTGGACCTCGGCCGGATCGAAGTGCTCACGATGCACCTGCGCGGCGCGGAACAGCAGCTCGGTCAGCGGCAGCGCGAACAGCGCCTCGACCTCCGAACGGCTCCAGTCGTGACGCAGGATGGGCTGGCCGGCGGTATCGCGGGCGTGGCTGACAACGGACATGGCGGTTTTCCGACGGTCGCGGCGGGATAGGGCCGGCAGTCTGGAAAGCATGACGCAGGCTGTCAACCAGACGCCGGCCTCGCTGGTTGACGAGCGCCGTGCCCATCGCTGGCTGCGGCGGCTGTTCGCGGCGCGCTGCCTGGTATGCGAGGCACGCGGCGACGACGGCCGCGCGCTGTGCGCGGCCTGCGCGGCGGCGCTGCCGTGGACCGGGCCGGCCTGCGCGCGCTGCGCCGTCCCGCTGGCGGCCGGCGACACGCTATGCGGTGGTTGCCTGCGTCGCCCGCCGCCGCTCGATGCGACCTACGCGGCCTTCGTCTACGGCTTCCCGGTCGACCGCCTGCTGCCGCGGCTGAAGTTCCATCACGACCTCGCCGCCGGTGCCCTGCTCTCGGCATCGATGGCGCGGGCGCTGGCCGCGCGGCCGCGGCCCGACGCGCTGGTGCCGGTGCCGCTGCATCCGGCGCGGCTGCGCGCCCGCGGCTACGACCAGGCGCTCGAACTGGCGCGTCCGCTGGCCCGCGCGTTGGCGCTGCCGCTGCGTGCCGACCTGTTGCGCCGGTCCCGGGCGACCGCGCCGCAGTCCCGCCTCGATGCGCCGGGCCGGCGCCGCAATGTCCGGGGCGCATTCGTGGCCACGGCCCGTGGCCCGCTGCCCGCGCACATCGCGCTGGTCGACGACGTCATGACCACCGGCGCGACCCTGCATGCCGCGGCGTGGGCGCTGCGCCGGCTCGGCGTCGCCCGCGTCGACGCCTGGGTCTGCGCGCGGGTGCCGTGAGCGCGGCAGGTAGGATGGGCCGACGTCCCCACACGGTCCTGCCCATGTCGAGAGCACGCCTGCTGCCCCTCCTGCTTGCCCTGTCCGCGCTCGGCGCGCTGTCCGGTTGCGTCGAGCGACCCGCCGAGTCCGCGGTTTCCGAGCGCTATGTCGACATTGAATTGCACCTGGAGCCCGCGCGCGATGCGCCGCCGGGCAGCGAGACGACCCGCGCCTGGACCACCGACGACGGCCGGACACTTCACCTGCGCCACGTCGATACGATCCCCGGCGCCGATGTCCGCTCGGTCCGCGCCGAGGTTCTCGGCGATCGTCCCGCGATCGTGGTCGAACTCACCCCGCCAGGCGCCGCCCGACTCAAAGCACTGACCACCAACCATATCGCCCGGCAGCTGGGCCTGGTCGCCAACGACAGACTGCTGATCACCGCACGTATCGCCGGCCCGTTCTCTGACGGCTTCCAGGTGTCGACCGACACGCTCGAGGACGCCGAACGCCTGCGTCGCGCGTTGGTGGTCGGCGACGACCGGTAGCTGCCCCCACCCCAGCCCTCCCCCGCAGGCGGGGGAGGGAGCGAAGCGCGCGCACTTTGGGAAAGCGCTCGATTGGGTGAGGAGGACTGGATGGCGTGCGCAATGCTCGCGCATTGCTCCCTCCCCCGCCTGCGGGGGAGGGCTGGGGTGGGGGCGACCGCACGGCCCCGCCGCCAACGCCCGGCCGTCAACCGCGCAGCGCGCGGGCGTGGTGGGCGATGTGGTCGCCGATGAAGCTGGCGATGAAGTAGTAGCTGTGGTCGTAGCCGGGCTGCATGCGCAGCTCGAGCGGATGGCCGGCGGCGGCGCAGGCGGCCTGCAGCAGGTGCGGGCGCAGTTGGCCGTCGAGGAACTCGTCGGCCTCGCCCTGGTCGATCAACAGCGGCAGGCGCTCGCGCGCGGTGGCCACCAGCGCGGTCGCGTCCCAGGCCTGCCAGGCGGCGCGGTCGTCGCCGAGATACGCCGAGAACGCCTTCTCGCCCCACGGCACCTGGCTGGGCGCGACGATCGGCGAGAACGCCGACACGCTGCGGTAGCGCCCGGGGTGCTTGAGCGCGATCACCAGCGCGCCGTGGCCGCCCATCGAATGCCCGCTGATCGCGCGCGCATCGGTGGTCGGGAACTGGGCTTCGATCAGCGCCGGCAGTTCGCGCGCGATGTAGTCGTGCATGCGGTAGTGCGCTGCCCACGGCGCCTGCGTGGCATCGACGTAGAAGCCGGCGCCCTGACCGAGGTCGTAGCCCTCGGCGTCGGCCACGCCCTCGCCGCGCGGGCTGGTGTCAGGCGCAACGACGATCACGCCATGCTCGGCGGCATAGCGCTGCGCACCGGCCTTGGTGATGAAGTTCTGCTCGTTGCAGGTCAGGCCGCTGAGCCAGTACAGCACCGGCAGCGGGCCGCGCTCGGCCTGCGGCGGCAGATAGACTGCGAACCGCATCGTGCAGCCGAGTGTGTCGGAGGCGTGTTCGTAGACGTCCTGCCAGCCGCCGAAGCTGGCGCGATGTTCGATGCGTTGCATGAGGCGCTCCTGCATGCCGGCCTTTAGCCGGCCCGTGTATTGATCAGTGCATCGAGCTGCGAGAGAAGGCGCAGCAGCGGTTGGGTATCGGGCTGCCCGTCGAGATTGCGATGGGCGGCCACTGCCACGTCACTGCGCGGTGGCCATTGGCCACCGGCGCGTGCCTCGTGCAGGCGTGGCAGGAACACCTGCGCCAACCAATGCTCGAACGGCATCTCGTCGAGGCCGAACGGTGAATCCACTGCGCGCGGCGCGCCCACCTCGCCTTCGACCCAGCCCAGCGCGCGCAGCGCCTGCTCGATCGGCTCGACCAGGGCCGCGCGCGGATCGACCTCACGCGGTCTACGCCGGGCGTCGAACCAGCCCACGGCCGCGACTCAGTAATGGACCACTGAGCGGATGGACTTGCCTTCATGCATCAGGTCGAAGGCGTCGTTGATCGCGTCCAGATCCATGGTGTGGGTCACGAACGGCGCGAGTTCGATCTCGCCCTTCATCGCGTCCTCGACCATGCCCGGCAGCTGCGAGCGGCCCTTGACCCCACCGAACGCGGTGCCGAGCCACTTGCGCCCGGTGACCAGCTGGAACGGCCGCGTGCTGATCTCCTGGCCCGCGCCGGCGACGCCGATGATCACGCTCTGGCCCCAGCCGCGGTGCGCACATTCGAGCGCGGCGCGCATCACGTTGACGTTGCCGATGCACTCGAACGAATGGTCCACGCCCCAGCCGGTCATTTCGACGATCACCTGCTGGATCGGCTGCTCGAAGTCCTTCGGGTTGACGCAGTCGGTGGCACCGAACTCGCGCGCCAGCTCGAACTTCGACGGATTGGTGTCGATGGCGATGATGCGCCCGGCCTTGGCCTGGCGCGCGCCCTGGATCACCGCCAGGCCGATACCGCCCAGGCCGAACACGGCCACACTGTCGCCTTCCTGCACCTTGGCGGTGTTGTGCACCGCGCCGATGCCGGTGGTCACGCCGCAGCCGAGCAGGCAGACATGTTCGGGGTTGGCGTCGGGATTGATCTTCGCCAGCGAGACCTCGGCGACGACGGTGTACTCACTGAACGTCGAACAGCCCATGTAGTGGTAGATCGGCTCGCCGTTGTACGAGAAGCGCGTGGTGCCGTCGGGCATCACGCCCTTGCCCTGCGTGGCGCGCACGGCGACACACAGGTTGGTCTTGCCCGACTTGCAGAACAAGCACTCGCCGCACTCTGCGGTGTAGAGCGGAATCACGTGATCGCCCGGCTTGACCGAGGTCACGCCCTCGCCCACTTCGACGACGATGCCCGCGCCCTCATGGCCGAGCACCGCGGGGAACAGCCCTTCCGGATCGTCGCCCGACAGCGTGAACGCGTCGGTGTGGCAGACACCGGTGTGGGTGATCTTCACCAGCACCTCGCCCGCCTTGGGCGGCGCGACGTCGATCTCGACGATCTTCAGCGGTTGCCCGGGGGCGAAGGCGACAGCAGCACGGGATTTCATGGCGATGACTCCAGGGAACGTCAGAAAAGGAACACGCAGGCGATGGGCCGCTCAGCGCAGGTAGGAGCGGACCAGCGCGATGGCGTCGTCGATCGAGGCCTGCCGCCGGTCGGCACTGCTGGCCCCGGCGAGCTCTTCGCGCAGGTGACTTTCGAGCACACCGGCCATCAGGCCGTTGACCGCGCCGCGGATCGCGGCGAGCTGCTGGAGCACCGGCGCGCAATCGGCCCCGGCTTCGAGCGCGCGCTCGAGCGCGTCGAGCTGGCCGCGCATGCGGCGCACACGGGCGAGCACACGCTTCTTTTCCTCGGGCGAATGGGGCATGGTCGGCCTGCGGGCTTGGTACTGGGGTGGAGTATATCGCGAAGCCGACAGGCGCGTGCAAGCCGCCCTGGCATGCATGCCTCTGGCCACCTCAGGCCGTGCGACTGCACGTGGCCGAGAGGCTGTAGCGCCGCCATCGATAGGACTGCTTGCGGCACGAACTTCTTCGCCTCGATGTCGTGGCTTCGCCCCAGACGTGCATTGTTCACAACGACAAGCCCTCGCCCAATGCGTCGACCATGCTTGATGTTCATCGAACTCACGCGGCTTCGACCGCATGGTCGACCCCTGGACCGCTCGCAGCGCCGTAACCCCCGCTTACAGACCGGCTTGTTTACACTGGTGCCCCGCTCCTCGTACCACAGCATGGACAAGCAATCGATCATCGAGACGCTTCGACGTCGCGTGCCGGGTCTGCTCGGCATCTATGCCTTCGGTAGCCGGGTCAACGGACAGGCGGAGTCGCACAGCGACCTGGACCTCGCCGTCCTGGTCGAGGGCTATGCCGAGCCGGTGGCCTTGTGGCAGTTGGCAGGCGATCTGGCCGGGACGGTCGGCTGCGATGTGGATCTGTTGGACCTGCGACGTGCATCGACGGTCATGCAGCACCAGGTGCTGACCCGCGGCGAACGGTGGTGGGCCTCGGATGTACGTGCGGGTCTGTTCGAATGCGCCGTCCTCGGCGAGAAACTGGAGCTCGATCGCGCGCGCGCCGGGTTGCTGTCGGACATCCGCAGGGAGGGACGCATTCATGGCCGATGACGTGCTGTTGAACAAGGCGGCGACGATCGAGCGCTGCGTCCGCAGGGCGCGCGAAGAGTACGCGCACAATCCCGCGACGTTCGGTGACGACTACACGCGCCAAGATGCCGCGATCCTGAACATCCAGCGCGCCTGCGAGGCGGCGCTGGACATGGGTCAGCACGTGATCCGGCGCGAACGCATCGGCATCCCCCAGAGCGCTCGCGATGTCTTCGCCCTACTCGCAGCCGCGAACTGGATTGATGGCGATCTCGCCAGCGCGCTTCAACGCATGGTGGGCTACCGCAATATTGCAGTTCACGAATACCAGACGTTGCAACTTCCGATCACGATCGCGGTCATCACCCGCCATTTGGTCGAGTTCGAGGACTACGCCAAGGCACTGCTGTTGCGCGATGCACAGACCGAAGGCGGCGCGTCGAACTGACCACGGCAGGCGCATGCACCGCAAACAGCCGGCTCACCCGGTGTTCTGGATGCCCGCCGCGATGCCGTTGACGGTCGAGATCAACGCACGCAGCAGGTCGTCGTCCTCGCGGTTGGCCGCGCGCCAGCGGCGCAGCAGTTCGACCTGCAGCAGGCTGATCGGATCGACGTAGGGGTTGCGCAGGCGGATCGACAGCTGCAGGCGATAGTCGTCGGCCAGCAGCGTGTCCTGGTCCTTGAGCAGCAGGATCGCGTCGCGGGTGCGGCAGAACTCCGCCGCGATCTCGGGGAAGAACACCGCATGGGCATCGCCGGCCAACTGCGAGTAGCGCTCGAAGATATCGATGTCGCTCTTGGCCAGCAGCATCTCGACATCGTCGAGCGCAGCGCGGAAGAACGGCCAGTCGCGCGCCATCTCCCTCATCGCTTCGCGACCGTGGCGCTCGATGCCGTGCATGAGCGCGGTCCCCAGGCCGTACCAGCCGGTCAGGCCGGAACGGTTCTGCGCCCAGGCGAACACCCAGGGAATCGCGCGCAGGTTGGCGATGCCGCCTTCGCGTCGGCGCGAGGGCCGCGAGCCGATCTGCAGCCGTTCGATGACATCGATCGGCGTGGCGGCACGGAAGTAGTCGGGGAAGTCCTGGCGTTCGTGCACCAGCGCGCGGTAGTGCGTGCGCGACACTTCGGCCAGGTCGCCGGCCAGGTCCCGCCAGGCGTCCTCGCGCGGGTCGGCCGGGCGTGGTCGCAGTGTGGCCTGCAGCACCGCGGCGGCGGTCTGTTCGAGATTGCGCAGCGCCAGCGCGCGGATGCCGTACTTGCGGTGGATCACTTCGCCCTGCTCGGTCACCCGCAGCACGCCGTCGACCGAGCCGCGCGGCGCGGCATGGATCGCGCGTCCGGTCTTGCCGCCGCCGCGGCTGACCGAGCCGCCGCGGCCGTGGAAGAACGCGATGCGCACCCCGGCGGCCTGGGCCAGTGCGGTCAGTTCGACCTGGGTGCGCTGCAGTGCCCAGCGCGAGGCCAGCAGGCCGCCGTCCTTGGCGCTGTCCGAATAGCCGAGCATCACCGTCTGGCGATTGCCGCGCGTAGTCAGGTGCGCCCGATAGCGGGGATCGTCGAACAGCGCGCGCATGACGGCCGGCGCCGCCTCCAGGTCGTCGACGGTCTCGAACAACGGCGCGACGTCGAGCGGCACGTCGCCGTTCTCGACGCAGCCGGCGATGCGCGCCAGCGCCAGCACCGCCAGCGCATCGGCGGCGCTGCGCGCCATCGAGATGATGTACAGCCCGGTCGCGGATTCACCATGACTGCGGCGCAGATCGGTGACCGCGTCGAACACGCCCAGCGTCGAGGCGACGGTCGCGTTGGACAGCGCGCCGTTGGCCTTCGGGGGCGCATCGAGCATGGCGTGCAGACGCTCGACGCGCGCCTCGACCTCGAGCGCGGACCAGTCGCTGTCGTCGATGCGGCCGAGCACCTCGTCGTGCACGGCCGAATCCTGGCGCAGATCGAGCGCGGCGAGATGGAAGCCGAACGTACGCACACGCCACAGCAGGCGTTCGAGCGCGAACAGGCCGGCGTGATCGCCACGGTTGCCGCGCAGGCTCGTATCCATCAACACCAGATCGGCGAGGAACGCGTCGGCATCCGCGTAGCCGGCGCGGTGATCGGCATCGGTCAGGCGCAGTCGCAGCTGCATCAGATCGAGCAGGCGCCGGTACGGCATGTCGGCATGGCGCGGGTTGAGTGCGGCCTCGGCGTCGGGCAGGCGGCGCCGGTAGTCGTCGACTCGCGCCATGATCGATTCGTCGATCGTGGCGCGGCCCAGTGTTTGCGTGAGCACATTGCCGAGCCCGCGCAGGTCGCGGCGGTACTGCGCCAGCGCCTGGCTGCGCTGGGCGCCGAGCGCGGCGCGCATGGTGTCGGCGTTGACGTTGGGATTGCCGTCCATGTCGCCGCCGACCCAGGTCCCGAAGCGCAGCACCTGCGGCAGCGCCGGACGCGTGCCGTAGACGCGTTCGATCGCGTCGCCGAGCGCTTCGTAGAACACCGGCAGTACACGGTAGAGCACATTCGACAGATAGAACCCGACGTGATCGACCTCGTCGGCGACGGTGGGCTTGCGCGCGGGCGACTCGGAGGTCTGCCAGGCAGACGCCAGTGCCAGCCCGATCCGGGCATCGTCGGCCCGGCGTTCGGTCGGGGTGCGTTCGCGGTCGATGTCGGCGATCAGCCGCTCGACGATCGTGCGCTCCTTTTCCAGCAGCACCCGGCGCACCGCCTCGGTGGGGTGCGCGGTGAACACCGGCTCGACGTGCAACCGTGAAAGGCAGGCCTGCAGGTCGTCGAGCGTCACGCCATCGTCGTGCAGTGCGCGCACCGCCGCCTCCAAGCCACCGGGCTGCGGCGCGTCGCTGGCGCGCTGGTAGTCGCGGCGACGGCGGATGCGGTGCACGCGCTCGGCGAGGTTGACCGCACCGAAATAGGCGGCGAACGCGCGCACCAGCGCCTCGGCATCGTCGGTGGCGACCTGCGACAGCCCCTCGGCCAGCGCATCGACCGGCGTACCGGACTCGCGCCGTGCGATCGCCGCGCGCCGCAGCGCCTCGACGCGCTCGAGCAGCGCCGGCGAGGCTTGTTCGGCGAGCATGTCGCCGACCATCGCGCCGAGTCGGCGGACATCGTCGCGCAGCAGAGTATCGGTACGCGCGAACTCGACTTCGCGCAGCGGCAGGGCGGACTCTCGGGTGGCGTCTGGCGTCATCCCGACAACTTACACAAGCCGGGCCCGTGGTGGGTGACGGCCGCGCGTCAGTAGGCGAACTCGCGGAACACGCGATCGATGTCGCCCTGCCAGGGGCCGTGGTAGAGCGCGAGCTTCTGCTCGGCCGGGGTCTGCCCCGACTCGGCGATCTCGATCAGCGTGTCCAGGAACACGCGCTCGTCTTGGCCGTCGCCGTTGTGGCGGGCGCGACGCTGCAGGCCGGCGGCGGAGATCTTCAGCGCCTCGACCGCGAGATCGCGCAGCGTGCCCGTGCGCCACGGCGTGGCGAGCGCCTGCCGGGGCACCGCGTCGCGCAGCGCGTTGCGCTCGGTGAGCGTGAGGTCGCGCACCAGATCCCAGGCGGCATCGAGCGCGGTGTCGTCGTAGAGCAGGCCAACCCAGAACGCGGGCAACGCGCACAACCGGCTCCAGGGGCCGCCGTCGGCGCCGCGCATCTCCAGGTACTTCTTGAGCCGCACCTCCGGGAACGCGGTGGTCATGTGATCGGACCAGTCGCGCAGCGTCGGCAGCTGACCGGGCAGCGCCGGCAGCCGGCCGCGCAGGAAGTCGCGGAAACTCTGACCGCTGGCGTCGTGGTAAACCCCATCGCGATAGGAGAAGTACATCGGCACGTCGAGCAGGTAGTCGACGTAGCGCTCGTAGCCGAAGCCGTCCTCGAACACGAAGTCCAGCATGCCGGTGCGATCGGCGTCAGTGTCGGTCCAGATGTGCGAGCGGTAGCTGAGAAAGCCGTTGGGCTTGCCTTCGGTGAACGGCGAATCGGCAAACAGCGCGGTCGCCACCGGCTGCAGCGCCAGCGACACGCGGAACTTCTTGACCATGTCCGCTTCGGACGCGTAGTCCAGGTTGACCTGCACCGTGCAGGTGCGGGTCATCATGTCCAGGCCGAGCGTGCCGACCTTGGGCATGTAGTCGCGCATGATCCGGTAGCGGCCCTTGGGCATCCACGGCATCTCGTCGCGCCGCCACTTGGGCTGGAAGCCCATGCCCAGAAAGCCCAGGCCGAGCGCTTCGGCGACCGCGCGCACCTCGCGCAGGTGCGTGTGCACCTCGCTGCAGGTGGCGTGGATGTCGATCAGCGGCGCGCCCGACAGCTCCAGCTGTCCGGCCGGCTCGAGCGTCACCGACGCACCGTCCTTGAGCAAGGCGACAGTGCGGCCGTTCTCGTCGACCGGCGCCCAGCCGAAGCGAGTGAGCCCGGTCAGCAGCGCCTCGATGCCCTGCGGTCCATCGAAGGTCGGCGGGCGCAGGTCGGACAGGCGGAAGCCGAACTTCTCGTGTTCGGTGCCGATGCGCCAGTCGGCGGCCGGCTTCTCGCCCGAGGCCAGCACCTCCACCAGTGCGTTGCGGTCGGTGATCGGCGTATCGGCGACGTGGCTGGGGCTGGACAAGGCGATGATGCTCGGCGGAAATGGCGGGGACAGCCGCAGGCCAGCCGCGGAATCCGCGCACTATACCGGTTGCTTCGGCGGCAATCGTTGAGCGGATCGGGCCGCAGATTTCCGCCGATGCAGCGCTCGCCCCGGCGACGCTGGACGCCTGCCGGGGCGACCGCACGATGCCCGGCGCGTGGCGCGGTCGTATTCACGTCCAGATGAATGTGGGCAGGCGCAGGCGCGTCCGATCATCCGTGACTCCAATCACAGCCAGGCACCGGGTTTGCGCCCATAGTGGTCGCTCGCGATCGCTGCGACATCGTGTCGCACCGCGCTGTCGCACGCCGTATCGGCTGGATGCCAGTCGCCGCATGTCGCGACGCAGGACAGGGAGGTGCTCCGAGGTCATTGCTGTATCGACGCATCGCATTGGCTGCGCGTCGACCGGCATCGATGCCGCATCGCCTTCGACGCCATGCCGGACCGCACCGCCGGGCGGCCCGGGGTACTTGCGACACGCTCTTTCCGGCGCATTCCCTCTCGAGGACCATCCATCGACACAAGGAGTTTTACGATGAAGCATGTGACCGTACTGGGGTTGACCCTCGCGCTGGGCGCACTGAGCGCCAGCGTCGCGAGCGCCGAGCCCTTGAAGTTCGAAAGGTTGGGCGAGAAGGCCCGGTTCATCCACGGCGACGACCTGGTGACGGGCATCCAGCCCGAGAACGCCACCGCCGGCCGGCCTCCGACCCTGTTGCAGAAGGCCGCGGGCCTGACCACGATCATGGCCACGCGCGAGGGCGACCAGTTCATCGCGACGATGGACCCGCGCGACGTCGCACTGTTCGAGCAGGCGATCGAGGCCTTGGAGGTCCTGGGCCGCACCCCCGCCGCAACGCCCGGGATGCCCCCCTCGCTGCCCCGGACCGACGGCCTGCCGACGGTTTCGCCCAAGGTCGTCATCGGCGCCGACAATCGCGTGCAGGTGACCAACACCACCGTTGCACCGTTCTACAACATCGGCCGCATCGGCATCGGCTGCACCGGCACGCTGATCGGGCCGAAGCATGTGCTCACCGCCGGGCATTGCGTCTCCAACGGGGCGGGCAGTTTCTATTCCAGCCTCAACTTCACTGTGGCGCAGAACGGCAGCTACCAGCCCTGGGGCACGACGTCCTGGAGCCGGGTCATGACGACCGCCGAATACCACAACGGCGGCAACACCAACTACGACTACGCGCTGATCGTGCTCAGCGCGCCTGCGCACGGCGGCTACGCGGCCTGGGGCACCTACGGCGGCGGCACGCACACCATCACCGGCTACCCGGGCGACAAGCCGTTCGGCACGATGTGGCGGCACTCGGGCACGGTCAACACCAGCGGCTCGTTCCGACTCTGCTATACGATCGACACCGCCGGCGGCAACAGCGGCAGCGGCATCTACGACAGCGGCTATGTCGTGCGCGGTGTGCACACGACCGGCTCGTCGAGCCAGAACTGCGGGACACGGATCACTGCCACAGTGCAGAACACGGTGCAGAACTGGATCTCCGCCAACCCCTGACCGGCGCGTTGCCGTTGCAGGCCGACAACCGCCATGGCGTCCCGAGCACGGGCGCCATGGCGTTCCTTCCAGACGCCACGGGAGACGCCATGAAATCGATGCTTGCCGCCCTCGCCCTGCCGGTGCTGCTGACCGCCTGCGGCGCCACGCCCCCGTCCACCCAGCGCGCACCGCTGGAAGCGGCGACGATCGCGGGCAGCGCCGAATCGCCCGATCCGGTGCTCGAGCGGGTCCAGGCGCTGGAACGGCGCGGCGTCGTCAAGGACGTCGTGATACAGGAATCGTTCCCGGTGCAGATCCGCCTGCGCGCGCCGCGCGAGGTGATCGACGAACTCGAAGCGATGCCGCGGGTCGGCGTGGCGCGTCCGACCGCGCCGCAGTAACGCACCGGGCGCCTCGCACCGGGCGCCTCGCACCGGCTAGTCGGCGCCGGCAGCGGGTGCGCCGATCTCCATCCAGCGCGCGACCACCGCGCGCAGTTCGTCGACGCCGGCCTTGGACTCCGACGAGAAGGTCTGCACGCTGACCTGATCGCCGTGCTGGGCCTGCAGTTCGCGGCGCACCGCCTGCAAGGTGTTGCCTGCCGCGCCGCGGCCGAGCTTGTCGGCCTTGGTCAGCAGCGCGTGCGCCGGCGTGCCGTTGCGGACCGCGAACTCGATCATCTGCCGGTCGTAGTCCTTGAGCGGGTGGCGGATATCCATGACCACCACCAGGCCGCGCAGCGCCTGGCGCTGGGCGAAGTAGTCGGCGATGAACGCCTGCCAGTGCGCTTGCAGTTCGCGCGGCACCTTGGCGTAGCCGTAACCCGGCAGGTCGACCAGGAACCGGCGCTCGTGCGGCGGCAGCTCGAAATACACCAGCTGCTGGGTGCGGCCCGGGGTCTTGGACACGCGCGCCAGGGCGTTCTGCCGGCACAGTGCATTGAGCGCGCTGGACTTGCCGGCGTTGGAGCGACCGGCGAATGCGACCTCGAAGCCGTCGTCGGGCGGAAGCTGGCGCGGAACGTGCGCGGCGAGCAAGTACGCGGCGCGATTGAAAGGATTGGCCATCGGCATAGCTTGGCACACCGCCCCTGCGGCGTCCGGTCGCGGTTTGACCGCTTCGGGTCCGCCACACATAATTTCAACCCTCGCGAGCCGCATTCCGCCGGCCGCAGCGTCGAGAATTCTCGGAGCCCAGCCATGCGCCACGCTCGCGTCTTTGCTATCGCCGGCCTTGCCGCCCTCGTGGTCGGCGCGGTCGCGTTCGCCCAGTCCACCGTGGCGCCGCTGCCCGATGCCCCCGAGGTGGAGGCCGTCGACCTGGACAGCCATCCCGACGTCAACGCGGTCGCCGCGCTGGCCAAGGCGCGTCCGGGCGATGCGCAGAAGGGCGGCCAGTTGGCCGGCACCTGCGCCGCCTGCCATGGCGTGGACGGCAATGCCGATGCCGCGCCGACGGTCTATCCGCGCATCGCCGGACAGGGCGAGCGCTACATCGCCCGCCAACTCGCGCTGTTCAAGAGCGGCGAGCGCATGAGCCCGATCATGCAGCCGTTCGCCGCGATGCTCAGCGCGCAGGACATGCGCGACCTGGGCGCGCACTACGCGCTGCAGAAGAGCGGTGCGGGCATCGCCGACGATGCGGTCGTCGAAGGCGGGCCCTACGACGGCATGAAGTTCTACGAGATCGGCCAGACGCTGTTCCGCAGCGGCGACGCCAAGCGCGGCATCCCGGCATGCATGGCCTGCCACGGCCCGGCGGGCAGCGGCAACCCGGGCCCGGCATATCCGCACGTCGGCGGCCAGCAGGCCTGGTACAGCGCCGCGCGCCTGCAGGCCTACCGTGCCGGCGAGACCCACGAGGCCGACCGCCATCTGTTCGACATCATGGCCACGGTCGCCAAGCCCCTGACCGACCAGGAAATCGAGGCACTCGCCAGCTACATGCAGGGCCTGCACCAACGCCCCGACCCGAAGATGCTGGCCGCGATCGAGGCCCAGGCCGCGGCGATGCCGGCACCGGCCACGCCGCCGGCCGAGCAGCCGGTCCCGCCGACCGACGAGACTGCCGACCAGGCCCAACAGGGCGACGGCGCCGCCGATACGGCCCCGGCTGCCGACGCGCCCGCCGAGCCGGCGCCCGCGACCGAGTGAGTGCGCCGCCGGGCGGGGGCCATGCACGGTCCCGCCCGATCCCGTATTGTCCGCAACGCCGGCCGGGCTTCCCGCGCCGGCGTTCGCGTGTCTGTCCCACCCTGTGTCCATCCCCGTGTTCCCGGCCGGCCTGCGCCGCGCCGCTCCAGGAGTCCACGCCGCCATGTCCGTCTCCCGCTCCGTTTCCGCCTGGTGCCGCTGGCTGGCCTGCGCGCTGCTCGCGCTGGCGGCCGCCCTGCCCGCCGCCGCGCAGTCGCCCGCGCCGGTGGAGAACGTCGACTACGCCGTGATCGAGGGCGGCACGCCATGGCAGCCGCTCGATGGTCACATCGAGGTGGTCGAGGTGTTCTCCTACGGCTGCATCCACTGCTTCCATTTCCAGCCGATGATCGACGCGTGGCTGGCCCGGCAGCCGCGCGATGTGCGCTTCACCTATCTGCCGGCGGTGTTCACCGCGGGCGACCCGTTCGCGCGGGCGTTCTTCGCCGCGCAATCGCTCGGCATCGACAAGCGCACGCATGCCGCGGTGTTCGACGCCGTCCACAAGACCGGCCAGCTGCCGCGCAGCGGTGCGAGCCTCGATGCGCTGGCGGCGTTCTACGCCGCGCACGGCGCGCCGTCACAGGCCGCGTTCAAGACCGCGATGACCAGCGCACAGACCGACGAGCGACTGAACGCGGCGCAGGCCTTCGCGCAGCGCAGTGGCCTGCAGGGCACGCCGACGCTCATCATCAATGGCCGCTACCGGGTCCAGGCGCGTACCCTCGAGGGCGCGCTGACGATCGCCGACCAGCTCATCGCCCGGGAACGCGTCCGGCCCTGAGCCGACGCGCCGCCGCCACACCGGCGACCGGGCCCCCGTACCGACCGCTCACATCGAGAGACCGTCCATGAAGATCCGCCATTCCCTGCTGGTGCTGCTCGCCCCCGTCCTGATCGCCGCCTGCGGGCAGCAGCCCGACCCGGCCGCCACGCCCGACGCCGCGCCGACCGCGCCGGCCAGCGCCCCCGCAAGCGAGCAGACGCCCGCGCCCGACGCGACCCAGCCGCCGGCCGCCGAGCCGAGCCCCGGGGCAGAGGCCGCCGCACCGGCCCCCAACCACAATCCGGTCGTCGCGCCCGAGGGCCCGGCCCCGGTCGCCGGCACCGACTACGTCGTGATCGACAACGGCCAGCCGTTCGCGCAGACCGCCGGCAAGATCGAGGTCGCCGAAGTGTTCGCGTACTGGTGCGGCCATTGCGCGGCGTTCGAGCCGCTGCTCAACGCCTGGAAGGCCAAGCTGCCCGACGACGTGCATTTCGTCGCCGTGCCGGCGACGTTCGACGATCGCGACCAGTTCCCGCGTGCGTTCTATGCCTCCGAGGCGATGGGCACGCTGGCGCGCACCCACGATGCGACGTTCAACGCCGTCCACATCGAACGCAAGCTGCGTCAGAACGCCGATGCCGACAGCATCGTGGCGTTCTACGGCAGCCTGGGTGTGGACCCGCAGCGCTTCCGCAGCACGATGCAGAGCTTCGCGGTCAATGCGAACCTGGGCCGGGCACGGCAGTTCGCGATGCGCAGTGGCGTCGACGCCACGCCGACGATCATCATCGACGGCAAGTACCGCGTGATCGGCGGCCGCTCGCTCGAGGACGTCCTGCGCATTGCCGATCACCTGATCGCAACGGAGCGTGCCGCACGCTAGGGCCGATGTCGCAGCCCGACCCCACGCCCGCCCCAGTGTCCGAACCCGCACCGCAGCGCCTGCGGCTGCTCAGCGCCAACATCCAGGCCGGTTCGAGTACGCGCCGCTACAGCGACTATGCGACCCGCAGCTGGTCGCACGTACTGCCGGCCGGCAAGCGCACCGCGCTCGACGCGATCGCGGCGCTGGCCGGCCGTCACGACATCGTCGGCCTGCAGGAGGCCGACCCAGGCAGTTGGCGCTCGGGCTTCACCAACCAGACCCACTACCTCGCCGAGCGCGGCGGCTTCGCGTTCTGGAGCCACCAGCCCAACCGCCGCGTCGGCGCGGTCGCCTCCAGCGCCAACGGGTTGCTGAGCCGGCTCGAGCCGGTCGAGGTCATCAACCACGCCCTGCCCGGCCGGATCGGCGGCCGCGGCGTGCTGCTGAGCCGGTTCGGCGAGGGCACCGAAGGCCTGGTGGTCGCCATCGCGCATCTGTCGCTGGGGGCACAGTCGCGACGCGCGCAGCTGGCCTTCATCTCCGAGGTGCTGCAGGACTATCCCAACGCGGTGCTGATGGGCGACTTCAACTGCACCTGGGACCGCCCAGAGATGGACGTGCTCTACCGCGGCACCGAGCTGCAACCACCGGCCTGCGCCGTGCATACCTTCCCCAGTTGGCGACCGCAGCGCGCGATCGACCACATCCTCGCCACGCGCACACTGCAGTGCACGAACATGCAGGCGTTGCCGGCGGCGTTCTCCGATCACCTGGCGCTGTCGACCGAACTGGTGGTACCGGCCGACGCGCTGCGCCGCTGAGTCGCGCGCCCTTCTGCGAGCGGCCGCTGCGCGGCGAGCGCGTAGAATGCCGCGATGACCAACACGCCCAACCCCGTCGTCCATCTCAAGAACGCCTGGCGTTCGAGTCATCCCTGGATCTTTCAGCGCCTGGTCGACAAGCCCGCGCAGCGGCCCAAGCCCGGCAGCATCGTCGAGGTCGTCGGCGTCGACGGCGAATGGATCGGCCGCGGCTTCTACAACGGCCATTCGCGCATCGCCGTGCGCATTCTCGAAACCCATCCCGATGTCCCGGTCGACGCGGGCTGGTTCTCGCGCAAGATCGCCGACGCGGTCGCGCTGCGCCGCGAGGTACTCGGGCTCGACGCCGTCTCCGACGCCTGGCGCGTGGTGCACAGCGAAGGCGACGGCATCAGCGGCCTGGTCGTCGACCGCTATGGCGACCTGCTGGTGGTCGAGTTCTTCAGCGCCGGCGCGTTCCGCCACCGCGACTGGATCTTCGAGGCGCTGCGCGAGCAGTTCCCCGGCTGCCGGTTCCACAGCTTCGCCGACGAGCATGTGCAGAAGCAGGAGAGCTTCGACTTCCGCGGCAGCACGCCCGCCGAGCCTGCGATCATCACCGAGCACGGCGTGCGCTTCCGCGCCGACCCGGCCGGGGCGCACAAGACCGGCTTCTTCGCCGACCAGCGCGAGAACCGCGAATGGCTCAGCCGCCAGGTCGCGGGCAAGCGCATGCTCGACCTGTGCTGCAACACCGGCGGCTTCGGTGTCTACGCAGCCGTGCGTGGCGCCAGCGAAGTGGTCGGTGTGGACATCGACGAGGACGTGATCGAGATCGCCAAGGGCAATGCCCGCCTCAACGATGTGCGCATCCGCTTCGTGCAGGCCGACATCTTCCCGTGGCTGCGTGATGCGGGGAACGCGGGCGACGCCTACGACGTCGTCGTGCTCGACCCGGCCAAGATGACCCGCGATCGCGACCAGGTGATCCCGGCGCTGAAGAAGTACCTGGACATGAACAAGCTGGCACTCGGCGTGGTGAAGCCGGGCGGCCTGCTGGCGACGTTCTCGTGCACCGGGCTGGTCAGCGAGGAGCAGTTCCTGGACATGCTGCGCCGCGCGGCGTTCTACGCCGGCCGCACGATCCAGGTGCTGAAGGTCGCCGGCGCCGGCCCCGATCACCCGTTCCTGGCGCACGTGCAGGAATCGCGCTATCTCAAGGCGGTGTTCTGCCGCGTGCTCGACTAGGGTGACGGCGCGGCTGCGGCCCGGCGCACGCCGGGCGCTGTGGGGCGTGGCGGCACTGACGCTCGCCGCGCTCGCGGGCAGCGTCTGGTGGGAGCGTCGGCACAGCGAACCGCCACCGCTCGGTCCGCCACCGGCGGGCCTGCCGACACGCGTTGAACTGGCGGCCGGCGACGGGCATCGCGGCGCGGTCGACGGCGATCGTATCCAGGCGCGCTTCGACGACCCTTACGGCATCGTCGTCGCGGCCGACGGCACGGCGTTCGTCGCCGAGGGCGGCGCATCCAACCGCATCCGGCGGATCGGCGCCGACGGCCGCGTCGACACCCTCGCCGGCGGCGCGGAGGGATTCACCGACGGCCGCGGCGCGCAGGCGCGCTTCCACACGCCCTCGGGTCTGGCGATCGACGCCGCCGGCACGCTGCTGGTCGCCGACACCGGCAACCACGCGATCCGCGCCGTCGCGCCCGACGGCACGGTGACGACCCTCGCCGGCACCGGCGAGGCCGGTTTTGCCGACGGCCCGGCGAGCCAAGCGCGCTTCCATGCGCCGACCGGCGTTGCAGTCGACACGTCCGGCCGGATCTTCGTGGCCGATGGCTTCAACGACCGCATCCGTGTGATCGAGCACGGCCAGGTGCGCACGCTGGCCGGCGACGGCCGGCCGGGTTTCGCCGACGGCAGCGGGATGCAGGCGCGCTTCGACACACCGAGCGGAATCGCCGTCGACGCCGACGGCCGCGTGTGGGTCGCCGATACCGGCAACCACGCGCTGCGGCGCATCGCGCCAGACGGCAGCACGACGACGCCGCTCCTGCAGGGCGACGCGCCCTCGGCGCCGATCTCGGTCGCGATCGATGCCCAAGGCCGGCTCTACCTCGGCGAACTCGCGCGCGGGCGCGTGCTGCAAGTCGCGCCCGATGAGCAGACGCACGTGCTGACCGGCCGCGACATGGCCCAGCGCCTGGCGCGACCGGCCGGGCTCGCGTTCGATGCCTGGAGCCGGCTGTGGGTCGCCGACGCGGCCGCGCATCGCGTGCACCGCATCGTGCAGGTGCGCCCGCAACGCGCCAAGCAGAACCTCACCAATGCCGCCGTCGGTCCGGCACCCGACATCGCGCTGCCCGACACCCGCGGCCGCTGGCCGCTGGCGCCGCAGGACGGCTGGCACGAGGTCGTCGGCACGCTCGGCGAGGTCCGCGGCAACTTCCGCGGCGAGTCGCGCAACCACCTGCATGCGGGGTTCGACGTGCGTGGCGATGTCGGCACCCCGGTGCTGGTGATCGCCGACGCCAAGGTCGCCAGCCCGTTCGCCGCCGCCGGATTCGGCGACCAGGCCGAGCATCTGGTCCTCGACGAGCTGACCTACATGCACATGTGCGTGGGCCGCACGCCGCGCGGCGAGGCGCTCGACCCGCGCTTTCAACTGATCGCGGGCGACGACGGGCGCACCGCGCGCGTGCGCATCCCGCGCGGCACGCGGCTGCGCGCCGGCGATGCGATCGGCACGATCAACGCGCAGGCGCATGTGCACCTCATGGTCGGCCCCCCCGGCTATCAGCGCAATGCGATCGGGCTGCGCTTCCGCAACTTCGTCGACACCGTCGCGCCGCGCATCGATGACCTCGCCCTGCTCGACGCCAGCGACCAGCCGATCGTCGCGCGCGAAGACGGCCGGCTGCGCGTGCCGCGCGCGGGCGGTGGCGTGCAGATCGTCGTCGAGGCCTGGGACCAGGTCGACGGCAACCTGGCGCGCCGGCGCCTGGGCCTGCACGCGCTGGGCTGGCAACTGCTGACGGCCGACGGCACGCCGCTGCCCGGCTTCGAGACCCCGGTGATGACGATCGACTTCGACCGCATGCCGCCGCATCGCGAGGCGGTGCGCGTGGCCTACGCGGCCGACAGCGGCATCACCGTGCACGGCGCCTCACGCACGCGCTTCCGCTATGCGGTCAACAACGTGGTGCGCGACGGCCGCCTCGAACCGGCGCTGTGGGATCCGGCGACGCTGACGGCCGGCGACTATGTGCTGCGCGCAGTGGTGCGCGATGCCAGCGGCAACACCGCCACGCGCGCGCTGCCGCTGCGGCTGCATTGAGGCGCGTGCGGCGCCCCAATCAGCGCAGCGCCGGCGCGTCGTCGGTCAACGGATAGCCGGCGAAGGCCTTGACCTCGTCCATCAGGAAGTGCGAGACGATCTTCTCCACGCCGTCGTCGCCGCTGAGCAGCGCGCGGGCGACGTCCTTCCAGTGGTGCACATCGCGGACGATGACCCGCAGCATGTAGTCGTAGGGACCGGACACGCGACTGGCCTCGACGATCTCCGGCATCGCCAGGATGCGCCGGTCGAACTCGGTGAACCCCTCGAGCGCATGCTGGCGGAAGCTGACCTGCGCCATGACGATCGTCGCCGAGCGGATGCGATCGACCGCGACCTGGGCGCGGTAGCTGCGGATCAGGCCGCGCTGCTCCAGCGCACGCACCCGCGCCAGACACGCGCTGGGCGACAGCGCGACGCGCTCGGCCAGCGCATGGTTGGTGATGCGCGCGTCCTGCTGCAGCACGTCGAGGATTCTCAGGTCGGTGCGGTCGGGCGGACGGATCGTCATGACGGCATGGGCGGGACGATGGGGTGGTGTCGGGACAATGGACGGTACAACGTACCGAATTTTGGTGGTCGGGACGCAGATTCTGCGAAATTGGCCGCCCCATACCGTCGCATATGCGGTGCGGACCCGCACCCTCCCATTTGGATTCAATGACTTGGCCGATGATTGGCGGCCGTGGAATCTGCTGGACGCGGTCGCGCACGTCTTCTAATACTCGAAACGCGTCGCAGCGCGCCGGGAAGGGGACGCCCAGCCGCGCCACGGACGTATCCGTGTCCAGCCACCGCCAAACGGGGATTCCCATGCAGCCGCCTACCGTCTCACGCCTGACCCGCGCCGTTCATCTGGCCTGTCTGTGTACGCCGTTGCTGACGGCCCCGGCCGTGGCCCTGGCACAGGACGCCGCAGCAACCGGACCCTCGACCACCGAGCTCGACACCATCGTCGTCACCGCCGGCAAACGCCAGGAGTCGGTGCGCGAGATCGCCGGCTCGGTGTCGGCGGTCACCGGGCAGCAGCTCGAGGATCTCGGCGCACAGTCGCTGGGCGACTACATCCAGCGCACGCCCGGCGTGGTGTTCAACAACTACCAGCCGGGCGTCTCGCATGTGGTCATGCGCGGCATCGCGACCAGCTCGGGCAACGTGCAGGGGCAGACCACGACCGGCTACTTCCTCAACGAAGTGCCGCTGACCGAGCCGGGCTGGACGATCGTCGTCCCCGACATCGACGCCTTCGACATCAATCGCGTCGAAGTGCTGCGCGGACCGCAGGGCACCTTGTTCGGTTCGGCGTCGATGGGCGGGGCGATCAACTACGTCGCCAACCTCGCCGATGCCTCGGGCTTCGACGCCGCCGCCGAACTCACCGCCAGCCAGACCCGCAATGCCGATGTCGGCTTCGGCGCCAAGGCGATGGTCAACCTGCCGATCGCGCAGGATGTGCTCGCGGTGCGCGCCGTCGCGCAGCTGCGCGAGGACCCGGGCTACCTCGACAACATCGGCCTGGGCCGCGACGGCAGCAACGACAGCCGGACCGCCGGCGGCCGACTGTCGGTCACGCTGACGCCATCGCAGGCCACCACACTGAGCTGGTTGAGCCTGTGGCAGAACACCGATGCCGACGACAACAGCTACCGCATCGCCGGGCTCGGCGAGTTCGAGCGCAATACCGCGATTCCCGAGTTCACCGACACGCGGGTCGCGGTGCACAGCCTGCGGCTGGACCAGGACCTGGGCTTTGCGACCCTGACCGCGCTGCTCGCCCAGCAGGACAAGCGCCAGGACTGGCAGTTCGACTACACCCCGATCCGCGGCGCCTACAACGCCGACCTCGGGCTCGATCTCGACACCCCGCTGTACATCGCATCTGGCGGCGAAAGCACCGGACGCAGCCTGGAACTGCGGCTGGCCTCGTCTGGTGCGCAACGGCTCGAGTGGCTGGTGGGGGGCATGGTGTTCCAGACCGACAAGGCCACCTACGAAGCGCTCGGCGCGCAGGGGGCGGCCGGGGCGTTCGACCGCTCGCCGCTGTTCGGACCGGGCAGCGGCGCGGTCATCGCGCCGGACGACGCGATCTTCAACGCGTTCTACAGCCATCTCGACGGCACCGAACTGGCGGTCTTCGGCGAGGGCACGTTCCATTTCAACGACCAGTGGAAAGCCACGCTCGGCGGCCGCTTCTTCCGCACCCGCGTCGAGTCGCGCAGCACCCAGGTCGGGTTCTCCACCTGGCCCGGCGCCCCGGTCGTCACCCGGGCGCGCACCGACGAGGACGGCTTCAATCCGAAGGCCTCGCTGACCTGGACACCGTCTCAGGACCTGATGGTCTACGCGCTGGTGTCGGAAGGTTTCCGCTTCGGCGAACCCAATACAGGGGGCCTGAGCGCCTACCCGATTCCCGCCGGCTCGCGCAGCGACAGCCTGGTCAACTACGAGCTCGGCGCACGCAGCAGCTTCGCCGACGGCCGCTGGCTGGTCGACGCCACGCTGTTCTACGTCGACTGGAAGGACATCCAACTGCGCCTGCAAACGCCCGACTTCTACAACTACGCCAGCAACGGCGGCCAGGCCTACAGCCGCGGCGTCGAACTGGCGACCACCTGGCGACCGGTCGCCGGCTTCGACTGGCAGTTGGCCGCGACCTGGCAACAGGCCCGACTGGACGAGGACCTGGAGATCCTCTGGGCCGGCACCGCGCCGGCAGGTGCGCAGCTGCCAGGCTCGGCCGACTGGACCGTCAGCAACGTGCTCAATTACCAGTTCGACGCGCGCTTCGCGCCGACGCTGACGCTCGCCCACCAGTACGTCGGCAGCGGCATCAGCGACCTGGCATCGGCCGTGCCCGGTGCGGTCCGTCACACCCAGGGCAACTACAACACCGTCGACCTGCGCTATCGCATGACCTTCGGCAGCACCGACCTGACCCTGTTCGGCAGCAACCTGGGCGACGTGCGCGGCATCACCCGCAGCGTGTCCGAGGTCAACGGCATCGGCCAGGGCCTGGTGCGGCCGCGCACGTTCGGCGTGACGGTGCACTGGCGCTACTGATCCGACGCGGCTGCGCCGCGTCGCAATTCTTCATGCCGGCCCAACCCGGGCACGGCGCGACAGGAGATGCACGAGTCCATGACGTCATTCGATTCCCCGGCCGGGCGCGCCGATGCGCTGGCGCTGGGCCGGCTGGACGCGCACGCGCAGGCCGCGCTGCGCAGCAGCGGCAAGGTGTCCGCGCTCGAACTCACCGAGGCGGCGATCGTCCGCGCGCAACTGATCGATCCCGCGCTCGGCGCGTTGAGCCATCCGGCATTCGACGATGCCCGGCGCCGCGCGCGCGCACTAGATGCCGCAGGCCCGGACCCGGCCGCGCCGCTGGCCGGTGTCCCATGGCTGGCGAAGGATTCGCTGCGCGTACCGGGCATGCCCACGCGCGGCGGCTCGCGCAGCCGTAGCAGTGAACCGGCGACCGAGGCGCCGCCGTTCGTGCAGCGCTTCGACACTGCGGGCCTGGTGGCGATCGGCAAGAGCGCGATGCCCGAGTTCGGCCTGATGGGCTCGACCGAACCGCTGCTCGGCCCGGTCACGCGCAACCCGTGGTCGCGCGCGCATTCGCCGGGCGGCTCCAGCGGCGGCGCCGGAGCCGCACTCGCGGCCGGCATCGTGCCGCTGGCGCACGGCAGCGACGGTGCAGGCTCGATCCGCATTCCGGCCTCGGCCTGCGGCGTCGTCGGGCTCAAGCCCGGGCGTGGGGCCTGCGTGCAGGTGCGCGGCCGCCATGCGATCGAGGACCTGATCGTCGCCGACAGCCTGATGTCGCGCAGTGTTCGCGACACCGCCTGGGCCTTCGCCACCGCGCATCCCGACCGCCCGGCCGCGGTGACCGGGCCGGATCGGCAACGCCTGCGCATCGGACTGGTGCTCGAATCGCTGCCAGGGCTGGCGCCCGCTCCCGAGGTCGCGGCGGCGACGCAGTCGGCCGCGCAGCTGTGCGTATCGCTGGGCCATGCGGTCGAGGCGGTGACCTGGCCTCTGGACGGCGAGGCGGTCTGGGCGGCGTTGCACACCTTGTGGTCGCGGCTGGGCGTGGACGCGGTCGAACTGGCGACCGCCCAGGGCGGCGCCGCATTCGCGCAGCGCACACTCGAGCCGTGGACGCAGGGCCTGGCGCAGTGGCACGAGGCGCACTGCGGGGTCGCCGAGCTCGAACGCGCCTGGACGACCATGGCCGCGCTGCCGGACCTGTTCTCGCGCTTCCACGCGCACTACGACGTGCTGCTGTGTCCGACCCTGCGCACGCCGCCACCGACCCTGGGCACGCTGGCGCCCGACCGCGACTTCGCCGCGCTGTTGCCGGCGATGTTCGAATGGATCTCCTACACGCCGCTGCAGAACCTTGCCGGCACCCCTGCGATCTCGCTGCCGCTGGCGCACAGCGACAGCGGCCTGCCGATCGGGGTGCAGTTCGCGGCCGACCGCGGCCGCGAAGCCCTGCTGCTGGCGCTGGCCTACGAACTGGAGGCGGCCGCACCCTGGCAAGATCGCTGGCCACCGACGTCGGTGGCCAACCACGAGGACACACGCTGATGGGTCACGCCCGCGACACCCGCTATGCGCCCCGCCACGACGGCGACATCGTGCGCCTGGTCCAGGCGCAACCCTTCGCCTGGCTGGTGTCGCCCGGCGGCGACGATGCGGCGTTCACCCCGCTGCCGCTGCGCGTGGAATGCGATGCCCAGGGGCGGCTGGTCGCACTGCGCGGCCACCTGGCACGACGCAACCCGCACGTGGCCAGGCTGCAACGCGATCCGCGGGCCCATGCCCTGGTCATCGGTCCGCACGCCTACGTGTCGCCGAGCTGGCTCGACGACCGCACCCAGGCCCCGAGCTGGAACTACGCCGCGGCTGCGTTCACGCTGGACGTCGCCTGCAGCGACAGCCAGGCCGACATCGCCGACGAGCTCGATGCGCTGGTGACGTCGATGGAAGCGGGCCGCCCGGCTGCCTGGTCGATGCAGGAAATGGGCGAACGCTACGCCCGGCTGGCGAGCGGAGTGACCGCGATCCGCGGCCACATCGTCGCCACCCGCGCCACGTTCAAGCTCGGCCAGGACGAAGCGCCGCACGACTTCGCGCAGTTGCTCGCGGGCCTGACCCGCGGCGGCGAACACATGCTGGTCGACTGGATGCGCGACTTCGCCGCGGACCACGACGCATGAGCGCCGCGCCCGACGCGCTGGACCCGATGCTGCGCGGCTTCGTGACCGCGATCTGCAGCGAAGGCGCCCGCCTGGCCGGCGGCCGCACGCTCGACTGGCCGCAGCGGCGTGCGATCGCCGAGACCGTACGGACGCCGTGGCGCGCGGGTGGGCCGACGATGGCGCAGACCACCACGCATCGCATCGACAGCGCGGCGGGCGCCTTCGACGTGCGCGTCTACCGTCCGGCGGGCGCGAGCCACCCGGCTCCGGCACTGGTCTACGTACACGGCGGCGGCTGGTGTCTCTTCAGCCTCGACACCCACGACCGGCTGATGCGCGAACTCGCTGCGCGCGCGGGCATCGTCGTGGTCGGGATCGACTACGCGCTTGCGCCCGAGCATCCCTATCCGACCGCACTGCGGCAATGTGTGGATGCGGTGCGTGCGTTACGCGCGCGCGCCGACGACTTCGGCCTCGATGCCACGCGACTGGCGATCGGCGGCGACTCGGCCGGGGCGAATCTCGCACTCGCCAGCGCACTGCAATTGCGCGACGCGGACGGGCAGACGGGACTCGCCGGCTTGCTGCTGCACTACGGTGCGTTCGACACCGCGATCGACGCCGACTCGGCGACGACGCTGGGCGGCGCCGATGCGATGCTCGGCGCGGACGAGATGGCCGATTACTGGCGCGCCTATCTCGGTGAGGCGGCGGACCGCTGCCGCGACCCCGCGGCCGTGCCCGCGCATGCCGCACTGCACGGCCTGCCCGCGACGCTGCTGCTGTGGGGCGAACGCGACGTGCTCGCGGCGCAGAATGCGGCGATGGCGGCGCGCCTGCGTGCGAGCGGCGTCGAGGTAGAAGCGCAGGCGTATGCCGGGGCGCCGCACAGCTTCCTGGAGGCCATGTCGGTGTCCGACATCGCGCGCGATGCGCTGGCGCGCGGCGCCGGCTGGCTGCGCACGCGGCTGGCGCCTGCCGGAGCGGGCGCATGATCCGCCGTCTGGCGCTGGGCGTGCTGCTGTTACCCGGACTGGCGTCCGCGCACGTCCCTGCGCACGGCCACCTGCCGACCCCCGAGGACATCGCCGCGCTGGCCGCCGTCGACGATCCGCAGATCGCGCCCGACGGACGCCGCATCGCCTACACCGTCGGCACGCCGCAGCCCGGCGGCGCAGCGCCACGCACGCAGGTCTGGCGCGTGGCGTTCGACGGCGACACTGCGCCGCGTGCCCTGCCCGTGCCGGACGACGCCCAGGACCGCCAGCCGCGCTGGTCGCGTGACGGCCGGCAGTTGTTGTTCCTGTCCGACCGTCGGCCACCGGGCGCCGACGCCACCGGCCCGACCCAGGTCTGGCGCGTCGACGCCGACGGTGATGCGGCGACACCGCTCACCGATACGCCCGCCGATGTGACCGCGTTCGACCTGTCGCCCGACGGCACCCGGCTCGCCTGGCTGCAGACCGATCCACCCTCGCCCGATGAGGCCGCGCGCCTGGCGGCCAAGGACGATGCCGTCGTGGTCGAGCAGCCGACACGTTTCTCGCGCGTGTGGCTGCGTGCGCTGCCCGATGGCGCGGCACGCGCGCTCACGCCGGTCGGGCTGCAGGTCCACGACCTGGCGTGGTCGCCCGACGGCCGCACGCTGGCGCTGCGCACGTCTTCGGGCACCACGCTCAACGACTACTGGTACGACTCGGCAGTGGTCTTGCTCGACGTCGCCAGCGGACGCATCGGTGCGCCGCTAGAACCGCATGCCTCGGCGCATCCGCTGCAGTGGTCGCCCGACGGCACCCGGCTACTGTACGGCCGCCTGGGCACGCACGGCATGGTCGCCACACCGATCGTGCACGACATCGCTCGCGACACCCGCGTCGCGCTTGGCGAACACTGGCCGGGCACGCTGTGGCTGGCGCGCTGGCAGGATGACGCGACCCTGCTCGGCCAGGGCCAGCGCGGCATCCGCGGCGCCTTGGTGCAGCTCAATGCGGCGACCGGCGCGGCGACCGAGCGCGCGCGGCCGCAGATTCCGTTCCGCGGTTTCACCGTCGCCGCCGATGGCCGCGCCGCCTACCTCGGCCTGCGCGACGACAGCCCCGGCAATGTCTGGACCTTCGACGGCACGCGGCTGGCGCAACGCAGCGACCATCACCGGCAGGTCGCCGGCTGGCGGCTGGGTCGGGTGCGCGAACTCGAATGGCCCGCCTCGCGTGATGGCCGTTTGATCAGCGCCCTGCTGGTCACCCCGCCCGACTGGGATGGTGCGACGCGGCTGCCGACGCTGGTGCAGATCCACGGCGGGCCGGGTTGGGCCTGGTGGTCGGGCTGGCAGGGCTCGTGGCACGAATGGGCGCAGCTGCTCGCCGCACGCGGCTACGCCGTGTTGCTGCCCAACCCGCGCGGCTCGGAAGGGCACGGCAGCGAATTCGCCGAACTCGCCCGTGGCGACTGGGGCGACGGCCCGTTGCAGGACGTGCTCGACGGCCTCGACCTGCTCGAGCGCGACGGCATCGCCGATCCGGCGCGCGTCGCGATCGGTGGCTGGAGCTATGGCGGCTACCTGTCGGCCTGGGCGGTCGCACGCAGCGACCGGTTCCGCACTGCGATCGTCGGCGCCGGCGTGCTCGACCTGGCGAGCGCGGCGCTGACCAACGACGTGCCCGACTACCTGCCCGGCTACTTCGGCGATCCGCTGCGCGAGCGCGCGACCTACGACGCGCAATCGCCGGTGCATCACGCGCGCGACATCCACGTCCCGGTCCTGATCCTGCATGGCGAGGCCGACGCGCGCGTGCCACTGTCGCAGGCGCAGATGCTCCATCGCGCGCTTCGCTTCAACGGCACGCCGGTCGAGCTGGTCACCTATCCGCGCGGCCCGCACTGGTTCCACGAACAGGCCCACGAGATCGATCTGCAGCAGCGCGTGCTCAACTGGCTCGATCGCACGCTGCGCTGAACCGGCTCGGTTCACGGTCCGCAGCCGCGCGGGCTGGCAGGGTGCGGGATCACGGCATCGCCTCGGCGCCCGCGCGCGGGGCGGTGCTGCCCGTTCCCCGCACGATGGAGCCCGCCATGTCCTCCCGACGCGCTTTCCTGTCCGCCGCCGCCCTCGGCGCCGCCACCCTCGCCGCCGCGCCGCTGGCCGCGCGCGCCCAGACCGCCCCCGGTGATGTCCTGCCGACGCAGGGCCGTCGCCGGTCCGCTGCGCTGCCGACCAATCCCGCGAGCAGCGGCAGATACCGCCCGCGCGCGCGCGTCGGGCTGGGCGGCGCGCCACTGGGCAACAACTGGGCGGTCGTCACCGAGGACGACGCGCAGGCCACACTGGAGGCCGCGTGGGACGGCGGCATGCGCCTGTTCGACACCTCGCCCTGGTATGGCCTGGGCCGCTCCGAGCGTCGCTTCGGCCACGTGTTGGGACAGAAGCCGCGCGCCGAGTACGTCATCTCCAGCAAGGTCGGCCGCCTGCTGACCGCGACGAAGGAAACGCCGAAGGTCGGCTGGAAGGACCCGCCGCCGTTCGATTACCGCTACGACTACAGCGCGGCCGGCACGCGCCGCTCGATCGAGGACAGCCTGCAACGCCTGGGGATCGATGCGATCGACATCGTGCTGATCCACGACCTGTCGCCCGACAACGGCGACATGAAGGAACGCTGGACCGAGTACTTCGAGCAGGCCCGCACCGGCGCCTTCGTCGAGCTGACCAAGATGCGCGAAGAAGGCCTGATCAAGGCCTGGGGAATGGGCGTCAACACGCCAGACCCGGCGCTGCGGGCGATCGAGGTGGCCGACCCGGATCTCTTCCTGCTCGCCTGCCAGTACTCGTTGCTCGACCACCAGCGCGCGCTCGACGACACCTTCCCCAAGCTCGCCGCGAAGGACATCTCGGTGATCGTCGGCTCACCGCTGCTGGCCGGCTTTTTGACCGGTCGCGACCGCTACCTGTACGGGTCGCAGCCGGTGCCGGCCGATGCCCAGCAAAGACGCGCGAAAGCCGAAGAGATCGTGCGTGCGCATGGCGTCGACCTGCGCACTGTCGCCCTGCAGTTCGCCAATGCACCCGAGGTCGTCTCGGCGATCGTGCCCGGCGCACGCAACGCGCGGCAGGTGCAGGAAAACATCGCCTCGATGTCGGTGGCGATTCCCGGCGGCGTCTGGGACGACCTGCGGCGCGCCGGCATCGTCGCTGCGAACGCGCCGGTGCCTGCAGCGGGCTGATGCAGCCCGCCCCCGGCGCTACGGCGTCGAGTGCGAGGCCGCCAGCCGGGCGCGCACGGCCGCGATCAACGCCGGCAGGGTCTCCACGCGCGGCACGCCGTAGCGCGCGGCGGTGATGTCCAGGTCGCCCTTGCGGAAGTAACCGGCCGGCGCCGCCAACAGCCGCTTGCCCGAGCGCGAGCAAGGTTCGACGCATCGTGGCCATACCTGCACAGGCCCGCCCTGATCGCAGACGCGCGGCCATCGCCACCGCCGACGCACCGCATGCGACCGGGCTGGCTACACTTGGCGCCAATGAACCCGCATGTCGTTCTGCTCGCCTTGATCCTCGTCCTCGTCGCGGTCGCGACGGGCCTGCTCGTGTTGTTGCTGTTGCGTCGTCCCGGCGCGGGCGGCGAGGCGCTGGAGCGCGCGCTGCGCGAGGAACAGCGCGCGGGCCGGACGGAGCTGCGCCAGCAGCTCGATGGCTTCGCCACTGCCCAGGCGCAGCGCATCGACGCGTTCGGCGCGCAGCTGCAGGCGGTCGCCGCACGCACCGACCAGCGGCTGGATGAGTTCACCGTGCGCACCGATGCACGGCTCGACGCATTCACCCGCACCACCGACGAACGCCTCGACGTGCTGCGCGCGGCGCTGGGCGAGGACGCGCGCAAGGCCCGCACCGAGGGCGCGGACCAGCAGCAGCGGTTCGCCGATGCGCTGGGCGCGCGCCTGAACGAACTGACCCAGCGCAATGAGCAGCGCATCGGTGAGATGCGCGCCACGCTCGAGCAGCAGCTGCGCGCCTTGCAGGCCGACAACGCCGCCAAGCTCGAGCAGATGCGCGCGACCGTCGACGAGAAGCTGCAGACCACGCTCGAGGCGCGCCTGGGCGCGTCGTTCAAGCTGGTGTCCGAGCGGCTCGAGCAGGTGCAGCGCGGCCTGGGCGAGATGCAGCAGTTGGCGACCGGCGTGGGCGACCTCAAGCGCGTGCTGAGCAACGTCAAGAACCGCGGCGGCTGGGGCGAGGTGCAGCTGGACAACATCCTCGAGCAGACGCTGACCCAGGAGCAGTATGGCCGTGGCGTGCGGGTCAAGCCGGGCGGTGCGGAAGTCGTGGATTTCGCGATCCGCCTGCCGGGCCGTGGGGATGCCGACGCCGTCGTGTGGCTGCCGGTCGATGCGAAGTTCCCGCGCGAGGATTACGAGCGCCTGCTCGATGCGCAGGAACAAGGCGACGCGGAGGCCGTGAAGACCGCGGTCGCCCAGCTCGAACGCGCAATCCGGGTGCAGGCCAAATCGATCTGCGACAAATACGTGTGCCCGCCGCACACCACCGATTTCGCGGTGATGTTCCTGCCGACCGAAGGGCTCTACGCCGAGGTCATCCGCCGCGCCGGCCTGGTCGATCTGCTGCAGCGCGAGCACCGCATCGTGGTCGCCGGGCCGACGACGATCACCGCGCTGCTCAACAGCCTGCAGATGGGCTTCCGCACGCTGGCGATCGAGCAGCGTTCGAGCGAGGTGTGGCAGGTGCTGGGCGCGGTCAAGACCGAGTTCGGCAAGTTCGCGACCGTGCTCGAGCGGGCGACCAGCCAGCTCGACACCGTGCAGAACAGCATCAAGGCGGCGGGTGTGCGCACGCGTGCGATCGAGCGCCAGCTGCGCGGCGTCGAGTCGCTGCCCGGCCCGGACGCGCAGGCGCTGCTGGGCGATGCGCTCGACGACAGCGTCGACGGCGCGCAGGACTGACCGGCGCCCACATCGCCGCCGCCATGACGGCGCGGCGGTGGCATGATCGGCGCTCCCCCACCTGCCGACGCCTGCCATGACCGCAGCACTGACCGACATCCCGCTCACGACCATCGATGGCGAGACCACGACACTCGGCGCCTACGCCGGCAAGGCGCTGCTGGTGGTCAACGTGGCCTCCAAGTGCGGGCTGACCCCGCAGTACGCCGGACTCGAAGCGCTGTATCGCGACAAGCACGCGGCGGGGCTGGAGATCTTGGGCTTTCCGGCCAACGACTTCGCCGGCCAAGAGCCGGGCAGCGACGCGGAGATCCAGCAGTTCTGCACGCTCCACTACGACGTGGGATTTCCGTTGTTCTCCAAGATCGCGGTCACCGGGCCAAACGCGCATCCGCTGTATGCCGCGCTGACCGCGGCGCAGCCGCAGGCGACCGGCGAGGGTCCGATGCGCGAACGCCTGCGCGGCCACGGCATGACCCCCAACCCGGCGCCGGGCGTGCTGTGGAATTTCGAGAAGTTCCTGATCGACCGCCACGGTCGCGTCGTCGACCGCTTCGCGCCGGACGTGACCGCCGACGATCCGCGGCTGCGCGCGGCGGTCGAGGCCGCGCTGGCGGGCTGAGCGGGTTCGCCCCGCCCACACGATCGACGGCGGGACCGCATGCGGCCCCGCTGTGACTCAGGGGTTGGAGATGCCCGGCACGACTGGGATCGCATCGACCGGCACGGTCGGCATCGCGTCGTCTTCGTAGAGGTAATCGGGCAGGTCGTCGTCGTCGCTGCGATGGCGGCGCACCGACTCGATCTGATAGGCGCGGCGCTGCATCCAGGCATCGCGGATCAGCGCGTACTCGTCTGTCGCGCCCTCGCGCATGCTGTCGACCACGAACAGCCGCGTACGCAGGTCGACCAGTTGCAGACCCTGCAGGCCATAGCGCCAAGTGTCGTCGCTGAGCTGGCGCAGCGGCGACAGCGGCGCGTCGCCGACCATGCCGAACCCGTCGCGCAGCGTGCGCGGGCCGAACAGCGGCAGCTCGACATAGCGCGAGTTCTGCCAGCCCCACACGCCCAGCGTCTGGCCGAAATCGGCATCGCGATGCGGGATGTCGGCGTCGGTGGCCGGGTCGAAGATGCCGCCGATGCCCAGCGTACTGTTGACGACGAACCGGCCCAGCGACTGGCCGGCGTCCTTCGGCCGCCCCTGCAGCAGCGCATTGAGCGCCGACACAGGCTGGCGGAGGTTGCTGAAGAAGTTGGTCACGCCCAGCCGCACTGGCCGCGGCACGATCTTCGCGTAGACCTTGGCCAGCGGCTTGGCGACGCCGCGGTCGACCGCGCTGTTGAACGCGAACATCTTGCGGTTGAACGGTTCCCACGGGTCGTAGCTGCGCGGCATCTGCGCGGCCGCCGGCAGCGTCGGGTCGGCGACCGGGTCGTAGACCTGCTCACCGTAGAGCGCGGCGTAATCGAGCTCAGCCTGGGTCGGCATGTCGGCGACCGGCGTGCCATCCGCGGGCGTGGCATCGCCGGCGATGCGCGCAGCCTCGTCGAAGGCCGCCACGACCGTGGCCTGATCGGGCGCGACCGGCTGCTCGGACGCATCGGCCTGGGCCGCGTCGGGCACACCGGTCGGGGCAGGCGCATCGACCGCGACCGGCGAGGGAACCCGATCGCGCGGCGCGCCGGTCCCGGCGCAGGCGACGAGCGTGGCCGCGGCGAGCAGCGGCAGGATCGGGCGGAACGTACGAAGCGGTGTCGACATCGGAGAAGTCCGGTGGGGGGGCCGATGGAACATCAAGAAACCCTGGATCGAAGGGGCGCCGGTGGTCTCGCCGTCGTCCCCCCGGGGTCCGGCGCCGATGCCGCGCGCAGGCGCGACCTCAGGGCAGAACCGACCGCGTCGGCGACGACGACGATACACCCGCCGTCCTGCACGCCGCGCGTCACGCGCGCACGTAGGCCAGCGCCGGGGTCAGCCGGTAGGCGCTGCGCAGCTCGGCCAGGCCCGGCGGTTCGCCGTGGACCGTGAGCGCACCGTCCCCGGCCAGTTCGGCCAGCAACGCGAGCCCGGCGCTGTCGACGGCAGTGACCGTGGTCAGGTCGAGACGGCTGGCGCCGGCGCGCAGCGGCTGCACGCGCGGCCACAGCGCCGGCACCGTCACCGCCGACAACGCGCCGGCGAACGCCAGGGCATCGCCGTCGCGCCGGACCGAGGCTGCGGCGGGCGCGCTCATCGGCCGGTGTCGGCCTGGATCTGGCCGGCGCGCAGTTCGCGGGCGACCTGCTGGATCGACTTGCGCTGCAGCTCGGGGTCGAACTGCTCGCGGAACGTGCGCACGAACGACACGCCCTCGACCATGACGTCGAACACCTTCCAGGTGCCGCCGCTCTGGCGCATCAGATAATCCACCGGGACCGGCTCGCCGCCGCTGCGCAGCAGCTCGCTGGACACACGCACGCCGAGGCCGCGCGGCAGGGGCGCCTCGGACTTGATGCGCACGCGCAGCTGGGTGTTGAAATCGAGCAGCGAGGAGCCGTAGCGGCGCATCAGGTTCTCGGCCAGCGCATCGCCGAATGCCTTGACGTCGGCATCCGAGGCGCCGCGCCCATGCCGTCCGAGCACCTGCCGCGCGGCGTAGTCGCGGTCGAACATGGTGTCGAACTCGCCGGTGATGAAGCGCTGCAGCGCCGCGCGGTCACGGCTGAACTCGGCGCGCCGGGCCTCGATCGTCTTGAGCACGCGTTCGCTGTTGGCCAGCACCAACTGGCTCGGCGAGCCGGCCTGGGCGTCGGCGGCCGGCGCGGCGGCCGGACGGGCCTGCGCGGACACGGTCGCGACCGGCAGGGCGAGTGCGGCGGCCAGCGCCAGCGGCAGCACACGGCGGATCAGGGGCATGCGGATCATGGGAGCACTCCTTCGTCACGGGGGGACGCGTCGGGGGACGCGGCGGCGGGCGGGTCGTCCGCCGGCGGCGCGGCATCGCCGCCACCGCTGAACATGTACTTGCCGACCATCTGGATCAGATCGACCGCCGGCGAGGTGAACGCGATCTCCTCGCCGGGCTGCAGCGATTCGAGGTCGCCGCCAGGCGACAGGCCGACGTAGCTCTCGCCCAGCAGGCCGCCGGTGAGGATCGCGGCCGAGGTGTCGGCCGGAATCTCGGCGTAGCGGTCCTCGATCGCCAGGGTCGCGATCGAATCGAACTTCACCGGGTCCAGGTCGATCCTGTCGACCCGGCCGATGGTCACGCCACCGATCTTCACCGGGGCGTTGGGGCGCAACTGGCCGAGATTGCTGAAACGCGCGGTGAGTTCGTATGTGCCGCCACGGCCGAAGCCGAACTTGCCGTTGGTCGAGGCGATCGCCAGCACCAGCAGCGAGCCGAGCGCCAGCAGCAGGAACGCGCCGACGGCGAACTCGAGACGGGGACCACGGGCGCTTGTCATGGGTGTCACCTTTGCAGCGGGCCGCCTGCGCGGCGGTGAAGGAAAAGACCGGACGCCGGATCGGGCATCAACGGAACAGGAATGCGGACATCACGAAGTTGAACATCAGCACCAGCAGCGAGGCGTTGACCACCGCCCGCGTGGTGGCGACCGAGGTGCCCTCGATCGTCGGCTCGGCATGGAAGCCCACATAGGAGGCGACCAGCGCCGCGGTGCCGCCGAACACCGCCGACTTCAGGAACGCGGTCAGAAAATCGCCGCGGAAGTCGACCGCATCCTGCATCGTCTGCCAGAACATGCCGTTGTCGATGCCCAGCACCTGGACCGCCTGGAACCAGCTTGCCGACAGCGCCAGGCTGCAGAAGAACGCGGTCAGCAGCGGCACGCAGATCACCGCCGCCCAGAACCGCGGCGCGACCGCCTTGGCGACCGGGTCGATCGCCATCAGGCCCAGCGCGGTGATCTGGTCGGTGGCCCGCATCAGACCCAGCTCGGCGGCGATCGAACTGCCGGCACGGCCCACGAACAGCAGCGCAGTCAGCACCGGCGCCAGTTCCCGGTACAGGCCCAGGCCGATCAGCACGCTGACCTGGTTGCTGGCGCCGTAGGTCTCCAGCGCGCGGTAACCCAGCAGCGTCAGCGACAGGCCGACGAAGGCGCCGCCCACGGCGATGATCGGCAACGAACGGCCGCCGATCTTGTAGACCTCGCGCAGCAACTCGGCGAAGAAGTCGGCAGTCGGCCGGGAGGCGCGCAGCACCGACAACGAGAACAGCCCGGCACGGCCGAGCGAACGGATGGCGGCGGTCATCGGCGGCATCCCGGGCAGCGATGGCGGGCGGTACACGGACGGATCGCGCGCGTCATGCCGCCTCCGTCCGGACGAGGTCGGCACGGTCGAACGCGATCGGCCCATCGGGCTCGCCGCGCAGGAACTGCCGCACCAGCGGGTCCTCGGAGGCCTCGAGCGCGGCTGGGGTGCCGGCGAACACGATCCGGCCATTGGCGATCACCACCGCGCGATCGGCGACCGGCAGCGTCTCGTGGACATGGTGGGTCACCACGATGCTGGTCAACCCCAGGCTGGCATTGAGCCGCGCGATCAGGCTCATGATCACGCCCGAGGCGATCGGATCCAGGCCGGTCAGCGGCTCGTCGTAGATCATCAGCGGCGGGTCGAGCGCCAGCGCGCGGGCCAACGCGACCCGCCGCGCCATGCCGCCCGACAGCTCGCGCGGATACAGATCGGCGGCCGCGCGCAGGCCTACCGCCTGCAGCTTCATGTCGACCAGTCGCGCGATCACCGGCTTGGGCAGGTCGGTGTGGATGCGCAGCGGCAGCGCGATGTTCTCGGCCGCCGTGAGATCGGTCAGCAGGCCGTTGCCCTGCAGCAGTACCCCGATGCCCTTGCGCATCTCCAACAGCGCGCGCTGGCGCTGCGGCACCGGACGCCCGAACACCTCGACCTTGCCGGCGGCGGGCACCAGCTCGCCGGTCAGCGCCGAGAGCAGCGTCGACTTGCCGCTCCCCGACGGGCCCAGCACCGCGGTCACGCTGCCGCGCGGCACCGTCAGGTCGATGTCCGCGAGCACGGTCCGGCCGCTGCGGTCGAGACGGACCCGGTCGAGACGGACGGCGATGTCGGGAGCGGGATCGAAGGACACGCAAGCAGCCGAAGTTAAAAACCCGTCAAGGTTGGCGGAATGCAACTGAACACAGGCGGAGTGACTGAACCGAATAGTACAGTAATTCGTGCCTCCCTGAACGCCTTGGCGGCGAGACGCAGCGCCTCGCGCGCCGCCCGATCGCCCGATCGCCCGATGTGGGACGCGGTGCGCCCGTCACTGGCTGGGCCGGACGCGGGGTCGGATCGGGTGTCGTGCCGACGACCGATCCGGGCGCGCGTCACGCGCCTGGATCGACGATCGCTTCGTGGCCGGGCCGCACCGGCGTGGCGTCCGGGCGCCCCGCCATGTCCTGGTGCAGGATCCGGCGGATCTCCAGGACCGCCGGTGCGGTCTCCTGCACGCTGTGCCCGGACACGATGACCTTTTCCGACAGCGCGTTCGGCAAGTGCGCGCTGCGGTACGGCACCAGACCATCGTCGCTGTCGGCCAAGTCGCCCTCGGCGCTGCGCCGCGCGACGATCGAGTGCAGCCGCACCGCGGGCGAGATCGGCAACTGCGCCGCCGCGCGCACGAACGGATCGTCCTTGGACAGGTTGTCGATGCTGTTGGGCGAGCGCGTCGCGTCGCTGTCCGCATCGTGGCCGGCCAAGGCCTGGATCACGTCGCCGAAGCCCTCGAGCAAGGTCAGTGGCAATCGCACCAGGCCCGATATCCAACGCCCGAGCCGGGTCCCGGCGACCTCGGTGCCGCGGTGCGGCGCGGCGATGAACACCGCACGGCCGACCTGCGGCATCGGCTCGAAGCGCAGCATCGGTTCGAGCCTGGGGCGGATCCGCGCCAGCCGCGCCGGTTCGATCTCGCGCGCCTCGACGACTGCGTCCCACAGCGCATCGCCTGACGACGACACCAGCAGCCGTGCGATCACCCCACCCATGCTGTGGCCGATCAGCACGATGTCGCGCGAAGCGGGGGCCTGTCCGTCGGGATCGACGTGCGCGAGCGCATCGATCACCAGGCGCCGGATCGCCGCCTGATTGAGCGCGATCGGCATGTTGGTCGGGTAATAGACCTGCCAGACCTGGTAGTTCCGGCGCAGCGCCTCGTCGCCCATGATTTCGTTGGCGACGTTGACCCACGCCTCAGGACTGCTGGCCAGGCCATGGATCATCAACACGATGCGCCGCTGCGGATCGTAGGGCTGCATCATGTACAGGTGCGGGCGCTCGATTCCGCGCTCGCGGCCCAGCAAGGTGCGCAGCGACTGCACGGCGAAGCCCGAGCGCGCCAGCCACAGCCCGTAACCGGCGCTGAAGTTCGCGGCCAGAGGCACCGGCTGGCCGCGCAGCACGACGGTGTCCTCGATGTAGGGGTCGTGCGCGCTGGCCAGCACCTCGCGCGTGGCCAGCACTTGGGCCGCATCCTCACCCGGAAAGCGGAACAGCAGGGTCAGGCTCGGCGAGGGCATCTCGCTCCACGCCGGCACGGCGGGGCCGTGCCCGGCGCGCGCTTGGGGCGCGGCCGCAGCGGCGGCGGCCACCGGGTCGTCCATCACTGCCACCATCTCGGCGCCGAACCCATCGCGACGGTAGATGCTGCGCAGGCCCTTGAACGACAGCGATGCGGCCGGCAGCAATTCCTGCGGCATGTCCGTGCCGCCGGGCAGGCGCACGCCGGTCACGTCCATATGCAGCGTCCAGCCAGCGACCTCGATGCGGTCGGCCGCCGGCGCGCTGCGCAATCGGGTATCGAACAGCTGCGTCGCCGCCGCCTGGACGGCATGGTTGTACCAGTCCCGGACCTGGGTCTGGCGATCCTCGAACGCACGCTCCCCCGGCAAGCGCGCGGTGTAGAACAGGTAGACGTAGGCATGGCGCGCGGCTTCGAACAGCGCCTGCAGCCGGGCGTCCGCGCTTGCCGCGTCGACCGGCTTTCCAGGCACCGGCGAGGCCAGCGCCAGGGCGTGCTGCAGCCACAGTTCCGACACCGCCGATTGCAAGCGCTCGTCCGCGATCCCCTCCACCCCCGGCAACGCGTCGATGCACGCGATCGACGGCTGCGCGCAGGCGGCGGTGTCGAGGCCGGCGACGCGGATCGTCTGCGCCGTGGCGGCGCTGAGACGACCGGTGGTCAGGATGTCGCCGCGTTGCAGCGCGATGGTCTCGCCGGGCGTCATCGGCTCGACGGCGACCGAGGGGCCGAACTCACGCAGGATCGCGCAGCCGCCGAGCAAGGCCACCAGCAGCGCGACGACGATCGCCCGCCGCAGCCGCCGGTACAGGCCGCCGGTCATGGCGCGGCGGCAGGCGCGCTCGGCACGCCTTCGCGGATTGCGCGCGGGAAATCGGCGGCCGGCCCGTCGAAAGCGCGGGCGCGCGCGGTGATGCGCCCGGCTGTCCGCAGCGTGTCCAGGTCGTAGCCGGGCATCAGCCCAGCGTGGTCGTAGGCGTAGCCGTCGAAGTGCCCCGACAGCAGCAGCCGGTAGTCGAGCGGCAGCGCCGGCGCGATGCGCCGCGCGAGCGCGAACACGATGGTCGTGCAGTTGCTGGTCAGCGTGTTGTAGAAGCGGGGCTTGCGACGCAGCCGCGCCGCCTCGTCCAGATAGCCCAGGAACACCTCGCGCAGTTCCGCCGGCGGCACGTCGAGCCGGTACAGATACACGTCCTCGCCGCGGACATTGCTGCGCACGCGCACGATGTCGTGCTCGTCGGCCGCCACCAATACGGTCTCGAACTGGCGGAAGAAACCGCCGACCGCCGAGAACGACTCGTCGCGCTCTTTGCGGATCTCCAGTGAGAACACCAGCTGCCGGCCATCGTCGAAGCCGAACGAGATCAGCGTGTGGGCGATGTGCGGCCCCATCCAGTACGACAGGATCAGATCGGCCGACACCAGGTGATCGAGGTCATAGGTGCGCGTCTCCCAGCGCACGGTGTAGTCCTGGTCGCTGCGCCAGTCGAAGTTGCGGACATTGCGCAGCGTGACCCGACTGCCATCGACATCGGCGTCGAGCAATCGCGCGACATCGTCCGCCCACAGGCGCGCGTGCGAGGGCATCAAGGTCTGCCACCAGCCGAGCAGCATCAGCAACGCGATCCCGCCGACGACCGGCGCGATACGACCCCGCGCCCGACGCGGCCGTGGCGGCAGGGACACCAGTACGGCCACCGCAACCGACAACCAGGCCGCGATCAATGGCCATCGCCAGGGCGCCGGCGCCTGGTACCCCAACGCGAACGCCCCCCACACGGCGACAGGCACGACCGCCAGCGCGGCCATGGCGGCACCGAGCCAGCGCCGGGCCGGGTTGCCGGATGTCGTTGGAGGGGGATCTGAACGGAAATCGGGCGCCATGGTCGCGGTTCGAGCCGGGCCTGCAATAGGCAGGACGCGTTCATCCTAGCAATATTTGAACCAGCAAGTACACTATTTAAGTCCGCCCTCCGAGCCTGCCCGCACGCGGCCCATGGCCGTCCGGCGTGTCGCCGGACGCATCTCACGGCATGCTGCGACCCTGAACCGCATGCGTGCCGGAGGCGGGACACTCACACAATTTGAGCCAAATCACGACACCCCCGCCACACCCGGCGCGGAAGACTGGGCGCGTCACTTCCGACCGACCCAGGAGTTTTCCATGCGTCGTATCGTGCTTCCTCTTGCGGCCGTCGCCGCCCTCGCGCTGTCTGCGTGCAACAACCACGACACGCCCGCCACCGGCCCTGCGTCCACGACCGATCCGGCGACGGCGCCGCCGCCGATGGACTCGCAGACGCCACCGGCCAGCGACCCGATGATGCCGCCGCCGACCGACCCGACGCTGCCGACCAACGACCCGGTCGACCCCAGCATGCCGCCGCCGACCGATCCCACGATGCAGCCACCCACCGATCCGACGACCACGCCGCCGGCACCCCCGACGGGTCAGGACGGAACGACCGGCACCTGATCGTCGCGTTCCGATCGCGCTCCTCTGCCCGGTTCGACACGCGGCAGGCGCGACACGCGCTCCAACCGACAAGCCGCCCGTGTGTTCGCGGGCGGCTTTTTGTTGGCTTACTGGCGCATTCGGCTCGACCATCGAACATGCCATCCACCCGAGGATGGCGGCACCGGCGCAACCAGGTGCTTCAGCGCGACGGGTTGCGCCGGGCCTCGTCACTGACGGTTCGACGCGCGCGGAACTCGCTGTCCTCGTTCCACTGCGGCCAGTCGCCCGTGTTGGCGAGCGCCGCCGCCAGGCGGTAGACCGTGCGCGTATCGGCTGTGGGGCCGGCCATGTCCCAGCTGTCGTCGAAGGCGTCGCCGGGCTGGTGATAGCGATGCGCGAAGTAGTCCGCGCGCGCCGCTTTGCCGCCTTCGACGCCGCCATCGAGCTGGTCCATGCCCGGACCGATCGTCAGCGCCGGCACCCCGGCCTGGGCGAACGCGAAATGGTCGGCGCGGTAGAACAGCCCCGCTTCGAGATTGGGATCGGGCGACCAAGTGCGGCCGTCGATGGCCGCCGCCGCGGCCAGGTCGCGCTCGAGCGAGACGCGGCCGTTGCCCCAGGACGAGATGTCGCGGGTTTCGCCGTCCGGGCTCCACATTTCCATGTTCAGCACCGCGGCCGTGGTCTCGAGCGGACGCAGCGGATTGGCCGCGTAATAGGTCGCACCGAGCAGGCCGTTCTCCTCGGCCGTCAATGCGATGAACTGCAAGGTACGCGCCGGGCGCGGACCGGCGGCGAACACGCGCGCCAGTTCGATCAGCGACGCGATCGCGGTCGCGTTGTCGACCGCGCCGTTGATGATCGCATCGCCACTGGCATCGGGCTGGCCGACACCGAAACTGTCCCAGTGGCCCGACAGCACGACCGTCTCGTCGGGACGCGACGCGCCCGGCAGCACGCCGACCACGTTGTGGCTGGTCACGCGCTCGCGCTGCACGTCGAAGGCGATGTCCAGGCGCGCATCGCCGAGCGCGCTGCCGCGAAAGCCCGTCTGCTGCGCCCGGCGCTTTTCGGCCTCGAAATCGAGCCCGGCATCGGCGAACAGACGCACCGCGACCTCGCGCTGCATCCAGCCACGCATCGGCAGGTGATGGGTCTGGGCGTCGGCGCGGACGATGTCGTACTGCGGCCCGGCGCGACCGTTGCGCACCGTCGCCCACGGGTAGGACGCCGGCTCGGTCTCATGGACGATCAGCACGCCGGCCGCGCCGCGTCGCGCGGCCTCTTCGTACTTGTAGGTCCAGCGGCCGTACCAGGTCAGCGCGCGCCCGCCGAAGCGACCCGGCGCCTCGGCCTCGAAATCGGGATCGTTGATCAGGACCACGACCAGCTTGCCGGCGACGTCGAGACCCGCGTAGTCGTCCCAGTCGAGTTCCGGCGCGGTGATGCCGTAGCCGGCGAACACCACCGGCAGGTCGGACAGCGCCACGCGCGCGCCCGGCCGCAGGGTCTCGACCGCGATGTCCTCGCCATTGGCGAGCGCGCGCGTCTGGCCGCCGACATGCAGCCGCGCCTCGACCGGGCCGACGATCGCACTGCGCTCAAGGACGACCGCCTGGGTCCAGCCACCGTCGTCGCCGCCCGGCGACAGTCCGGCCTGCGCGAACTGTTCGGCGATATAGGCAATGGTCTTGCGCTCGCCCTCGGTCGTTGGCGCGCGCCCTTCGAAGGCATCCGAGGCAAGCACCGACAGGTGACGGGCGAGATTGTCGGCGACGATCCCGCCGCCCGGCACATCGGCCGTTGCGGCCGGAGCGGGGCCGCGATCGGTCCCGGCGGCGGCGGCGAATGCCGGCTCGCCGGCGAGCGACAGGGACAGCGCGGCGGACAGAAGAGCGACAGGGACAGCGCGGCGTGGCATCGGCGGATTCTTCCTCGCATGAATTCTCCCCATCATGCCGCAACTGGCCCGGGCCCCTGCCAGCGGCTAAAGTGGAAGATGGTCCCCCCGACAGGAGCACTGCATGTCACGACGCCTCCGCGTTTCGCTGCCCCGGCCCATGCTGGCCGCCTTGCTGGTGCCCGCGTTCGCACTGGCTGCCTGCGCACCTGCCCATGACGAGGGCTTCGAGGAAGAGCCGCCCGCAGCCGGCGTCGCCGATGCCGACACCGGGGCCGGCAGTGCGATCGAAACCGAAGCGGCGGCCGGCGAGCCGTCGGCCGAGGGCGCGATCGGCACCACGCCCTGCGACACCGAGGCGGTGCAGGCCATGATCGGCCAGCCCGGCAACGACGCGCTTTTCGACAAGGCTCAACAGGATGCCGGCGCCCGCACCCGTCGCGCGATCCGTCCTGGCGATGCGGTGACGATGGATTTCCGCGAAGACCGGCTGAACATCGATCTCGACGCCGAGGGCCGGATCACCGGATTCCGCTGCGGCTGATGTCGCGGCGGCCAAGGGGGCCCGGCACGCCGGTGCCAGGCCCCAGGCGCCTCATGTCGCGCCGTGCACGGCTGGGTGCGAGCCGCGATGGCGGAACCGGCGCGACAGCCAGTCGCCCAGGTCGTCGATGACCGTGAACGCGGCCGGGATCACGATCAGACTCAGCAGCGTCGAGGTGATCAAGCCGCCGATCACCGCGATCGCCATGGGCGCGCGGAAACTCGAATCGCCGGCAAAGCCCAACGCGATCGGCATCATGCCCGCGCCCATGGCCAATGTGGTCATGATGATCGGCTGGGCGCGCTTGCGGCAGGCGTCGACCAGCGCGTCGTGCTGGCTCATCCCCAACTCGTCCTCGGCGATCACCGCGTAGTCCACCAGCAGGATCGAGTTCTTGGTGGCGATGCCGATCAGCATCAGCAGGCCGATCAGCGCCGGCAGCGAGAGCATGTTCTGGGTCAGCAGCAGTGCGCCGAATGCACCGCCTGCGCTCAGTGGCACCGCCGCCAGGATCGTGACCGGCATCAAGGCGTGGTTGAACAGCAGCAACAGCACCATGTAGATGCACACAAGGCCGGCGGCCATCGCCAGCACGAAGCCCACGAACAGCTCGACGAACACCTCGGCATCGCCGCTGTTGAGGAAGCTCACGCCCGGCGGCAGCGTCTTGACGCTCGGCAACGCCTGCACCTGGGCCATGACATCGCCCATCGGACGCCCGTTGAGTTCGGCGGTCAGCGTTACGTTGCGCTGGCGCTGGTAGCGCGAGAGCTGCGACGGGCCGCTGCCGGGCCGGATCTCGGCGACCGCGGCCAGCGGCACCGGACCATCGCGACCGGGCACGCGCAACTGTCCGATCAACGCCGGGTCGGCGAGCACCGCCTCGGCGAAGCCGACCCGGATCGGCACCTGGCGGTCGGGCAGGTTGAGCTTGGCCAGGCGCTGCTCGTAGTCGCCGGCGGTGGCGATGCGGGCCGCTTCGGCGATGTCCGCCGTGGCCACGCCCAGGTCGGCGGCGCGCGCCGGCACGGGCACGATCTGCACTTCGGGTCGCAGCAGCGATGCACTGGAGGTGACGCTGCCCAGCCCTGGGATGCCGCGCAGGTCGCGCTCCAACGCGATCGCCGCCTCCTGCAGCCGCTGGGGGTCGTCGCCCGACAGCACCAGCTGCAGCAGGTTGCCCGGTTCGGAACTGACATAGCTCACGCGCACGCCCGGCAGGTCGGCCAGACGCTGCCGGGCCTCGCGTTCGAGGACCCGCTGGTCGCGATCGCGGGTATTGGCGGTGCCCCAGTCCAGCACCAGGACCGCCTTGCGCGACTCGCCGACGCCGGTCGCGCCGGGATCGCCGAGATCGAGCACCGCGCCCACCGCGGTATAGACCTGTCGAAGCTCGGGCATCTCGCCCAGCAGCCCGCGCGCGCGCTCGGCCATCGCCACGGTCTCCTGCAGGCGCGTGCCCGGCGGCAGCTCGAGGCTCAGGTTGCTGCGCCCCAGATCGGACTGCGGGATGAAGGTGGTCGGGATGAACGGCACCAGCGCCAGCGAGGCGACGAACAGGCCCGTCGCCAGCCACAGCGTGCGACCCCGGTGGCGCAGCGCCGCGTCCACCCAGCCCAGGTACCAGACCATCAGCCGGGAATCGGCCTTCTCCTCGCCGTGCGGCTTGAGTAGGTAGGCCGCCATCATCGGCGTGAGCAGGCGCGCCACCAGCAGCGAGAACAGCACCGCAGTGGCGGCGGTCCAGCCGAATTCCCGGAAGAACTTGCCGGCGATGCCGGGCATGAACGCCACCGGCACGAACACCGCGGCGAGCGTCAGCGAGGTGGCGATCACGGCATTGCCGATTTCGCCGGCGGCCTCGCGCGCCGCTTCCAGCGGCGGCTTGCCCATGCGCAGATGGCGCACGATGTTCTCGATCTCCACGATCGCGTCGTCGACCAGGATGCCCACCACCACCGACAACGCCAGCAACGTGATCAGATTCAGTGTGAATCCGAACGCATACATCACCGCGAAGGTCGGGATGATCGACAGCGGCAGCGCCAGCGCCGCCACCCAGGTCGCGCGCCAATCGCGCAGGAACAACCACACCACCAGCAGCGCCAGCAACGCGCCTTCGTAAAGCATGGTCATCGACGAGTCGTAGGACCGGTGGGTCTCGTCGATCGCGGTGGAAACCAGCCGGAAATCGACACCGGGGTGATCGGCTTTGAGGCGGTCGAGTGCGGCATGCACGCCCGCCTCGACCTTGACCTCGCTGGAGCCGCGCGTGCGCGACATCGAGAACGCGACCACGTCCTCGCCGTCGAGCAGCGCCGCCTCGGTCGGATCGGCGGCGGCGTCGGTGACCGTGGCCAGCGTCGACAGCCGGACCGCACGACCATCGGGCAATGCGACCGCGTAATCGCGCAACGCCTGCGCATCGGCGACGGTGCCCAGCGTCCGGATGGTCTGCTGCGCACCCGCGATCTCGGTCTTGCCGCCTGCGCGTTCGACCTGGATGCGGGCCAACTGCTGCGAGACATCGCCGGCCGTGATGCCCATGGACATCAACGCTCTGGGGTCGAGATCCACCCGGATCTGCCGCTGCACGCCGCCCACGCGGGTGACCCGGGCCACGCCCGGCACGCCGTACATCGCCCGGGCGATGTCGCGGTCGACGAACCAGCTGGCCTCGTCGGCGGTCATGTGCGGCGCGACCAACGCATAGGTCATCAGCGAACCGCCGATGTCGACCTTCGAGATCACCGGCTCCTGGATGTCCTGCGGCAGGTCGGTGCGGATACGGGTGATCGCATCGCGGGTGTCGTCCAGCGCCGTGGCCAGGTCGGCCTCGAGCTGGAATTCGATCGTCGTGGTGCTCACGCCCTCACTGACCGACGATATCACCCGCTTGACGTTGCTGACCGTGGCCACCGAGTCCTCGACCTTGCGAGTGACCTCGGCCTCGAGTTGACTCGGCGAGGCGCCGGGCTGGCTCACGGTCACCGTGGTCATCGGAAACGCGATGTCGGGGAAGCGCGCCACCGGCAACTGGTGGAACCCCCACAGGCCGGCCACGCACAACACGAAGAAGATCAGCAGTGCCGGCAACGGGCGCTTGATGGCCCAGGCGGAGATGTTCATCGCGCAGCCGCCCCGGTGTCGCCAACCACCCGTACGCGGTCGCCCTCACCGAGGAAGCCGGCACCGTCGAGCACGACACGGTCGCCGGCGGCCAGGCCATCGACGATCGCGGTCCGGCCGGCGACAGTCTGGCCCGTGCGCACGCGGCGTCGGGTGGCCCGCTGCTGGTCGTCGATGCCGAACACATAGCTGTGACCATCGCGCTGCACGATCGACGCGGTGGGCACAGTCAGCACCTGGCCTTCACCGGTGACGATACGGCCATCGACAAACACGCCGGCCTTCAACGGGCCGGGCGCCGGCAGGTCCGCATAGACCGTGCCGGTGCGCGTTTGCCCGTCCACACCGGGACTGACCGCGCGAATGCGGCCCTCGATCGTCTGGTCCGCGTACTGCAGCACCACGGCATTGCCGACGACGACGTCGGCCAGCTGCGCCTCCGGCAGCTCGGCCCGCCATTCCAGGCGACCGTCGCGGATCAGACGCAACAACTCGGTACCGGCCGCGACCACCTGCCCGGGTTGCACCAGGCGCTTGGAGATCAGGCCGTCGGCGGGCGCGCGCAGGTCCGCAAAATCGCGGCGTAGCTGCGCCGCGTCGCGCGCCGCCCGCGCCGTCGCGGTCTGCGCTTCGGCATTCAGACGCGCGGCACGCAGTTCGTCCAGATTGCCGGCGCTGATCAGCTGCTGCGCCGCCAGGGTCTCGCTGCGCGCGTAGTTCATCTGCGCCAGCGCCTGCGCAGCGTGCGCCTGGCGCAGCGACGCATCGGCCTGGGCCAGTTCGCTGTCCAGACTGCGGTGATCGAGCCGCAGCAGCACCTGGCCTTTCTTCACCCACTGGCCGACGTCGACCTCCAGCGCGGTGACACGTTGCCCGCTCAGTTCCACGCCCAGCTGCATGTCCTCGTACGCGCTGACCGGCCCGGACACCAGGACCGTGCGCGCCATGGTCTGGCGCTCCACGAGCGCCAGCGACACCGGCAGCGCCGAGGTCTCGGCGGTGGCGTCGGCGGTGGGCCCATCGGCGTCGCCACAAGCCGAGAGCGCTGCGACGAGCAGCAGACAGCAACAACGCAATAGTCGATCACGCATGGCGAGGGTCCCGGACCGCGGTAGCGGGGATGGAGGAGGAAGGAAGAGAGAGACGGTGAGATCAGCCGTCGCGGGCGATCCGCTGCGCGATGCCGTCGAGCATCAGGCCAAGTCCTTGCTCGAAGCGCGCGTCGAAATCGACCGCGTTCCAGGCGTCGCGGGCCTGCCAGCAGTGTGGGAACCGCGCCTCGGCCAAGGCGAGAAACGTCGCACCCAGCGCCTGCATGCTGCCGTCGCCGGGCCACGACTGTTCCTCGATGACGAAGCCCATCGTGTAGTAGACCAAGTCCATCGACGTGGTCGCGGCGAACGTCGCCGGCGCCCCGGCACCCACCAGCGCCGCGATGCTCGCCTCGCCCACGCGCAGCATGTTCTCGGTGGCCAGGAACGTGCCCACATAGACCCGGGCCCCGTCACGGCGCGCCTTGAACGCCGCCCGGAACTCGTGGGCGATCTGCAGCAGCGTTTGCCGCCAGGGCTGGCCGTCGGGCACGTTCCGCGCGACGTCGGCGAGCATCGCATCGGCCATCGCATCGAGCAGCGCCTGCTTGCTGCAGAAGTGCCAGTACAGCGACGGCGCCCGGATGCCCAGTGCACACGCCACCTTGCGCAGCGTGAGGCCCTCGAGGCCGGCGTCGTCGAGGACCTCGAATGCGGCTTGGATGATGGTGTCCCTGGCAATGGGCGTACGCACGCGACGAGGCAACCTAACTTTGTTAGGGAGAGAATCTAACAGCGTTAGTTTGACGCAGCAAGCATCGCAAACACCGCCCATGCGGCGGCCTGCTCGATCTTCTGACCGATGGAGGCGTGGCGCCTGACGGCCGGCGCGCGAGGCCTCGAGCATGCGGCGACCGGCCTGGCCGTCGTCGGGCGTGCGCCCGAGCCGACGCTGCTCGGCCTGGATCGCGCGCCCGGTGGCGGTCCAGGTCATGCCGTCGACCTCGCCGAAGTGGTGTCCGTGCGCGGAGCAGGGTCTGCAGCGCGCGGGGCGTCGGCGCGCGGTCAGCGCTCGTCGCGTCTGCCGAACTCGACCGGTGGGGCGTCGGACTTGCTGCGCCAGACCCCTTCGCGGTAACGCTCGCAGTCGCGCGACACCGGCTCGCCCGGCTGGTCGGGCCGGCTGACGCATAGCGGATTGTTGTCGACCGCGGCATTGGTATCGCGGTACTCCATCGTGCCGCAGGCGGCGAGCGGCAAGGCCGCTGCCAGGCTCCACAAGCTGCGCATGGATGCAAATTCCGTCGCGTGACGGCCTCGACAATGTCAGGGACACGCCGACTGCGCAAGCCGGCCCGGCTGACCAGGCGATGCGCAGCGCCGCGGGTCTCCCAGCCGGTATCGACGCGGCCACGTCGTGGCGATGGGATGCGCTCGACTGCGCCCGCGATGCCGGCGAGCCGTCCGCCTAGGGTCGGCCCGGGGATGCCTGCGCGATCGTCGCGCGCGACGCTGGCGCTCCCCTCTGATGACGGGAGCGCAAGGTGAACACGATCCAATCGACGACGTCGTCCGGACTTGCCGCCGAGGCCCGCCCCGGGCCGGATGAGACCGGGCGGCATCACACGGTCGAACGTGGCGACACGCTGTCGGCCATCGCCCGGCGCTACGGGACCGATATCGCCGGTTTGCTGGCCGCCAATCCCCAGATCCGAAACCCCGACGTGCTGTATCCCGGCGACACGGTCGTCGTGCCAGCAGGGCAAGGCGCCGTGGACGTGCGTGCTGGCGACACGCTGTCCGGCATCGCCGCCGCACATGGCACCACGGTGCGCGCCCTGCTCGACGCCAATCCGCAGATCCGAAATCCCGACCTGATCCACGCCGGCCAGTCGATCGCGCTGCCGGGCGACCGGGGCGCGGCGCCCGTGCCCGGGCAGCCCGCTCCGCCGACCGCCGTCGACACCCCCTCCACGCCGCCCGCCGATGCCGGCGACCATCGTCTGGGCCAGTTGTCGGAGCAATACGAGACCGGCGGCCGCGGCCCCGGCACGGTGTCGAGCGGCGTCGGCGATCCGGGGGGCGTGTCCTACGGCAGCTACCAACTGGCGACCAATCGCGGCCGTCCGCAAGAGTTCCTGGCCGAGGAAGGCAGCCGGTGGGCAGACGCGTTCGGCGGCGCCGCCCCGGGAACACCAGCCTTCAGCGCGACCTGGCGCGAGATCGCCGCGCGCGAGCCGGCGGCATTCGCCGACGCACAGCATGCCTACATCCAGCGCACGCACTACGACGTACAGACCGAACACGTGCGGACCAACACCGGTCTCGACGTCTCCGACCGCTCGGCGGCGGTGCAGGACGCGGTCTGGTCCACGGCGGTCCAACATGGGCCGGCGACGAATGCGATCACCCGCGCCGTGCGCGACGTCGAAGCGCGCGGGCTGTCGCCCGACGACGGTGTCGCATACGACCGCGCGCTGATCGATGCGATCTACGACGAGCGCGGCCGCCGCAACGCCGACGGCGCGCTGGTGTACTTCACCAGTGCACCGGCGTCCACGCAACGCAGCGTGGCCGAGCGGTTCGAGAACGAACGCGCGGACGCGTTGGCGATGCTCGACCCACCGTGATGCGCCGATGATGGCGGCCCGGGTATCGTGCGGCGCAACCACGGACGATGGAGCCGACCCCATGCAGCGCATTTCCACGCCTCGTGCCAGCCGCCTGATCGGCGTCACTTGCCTGGCCCTCGCCCTGTCGGCCTGCTCGCAGGCTGCAGCGCCGCCGGACGAGGGGTCGTCCGGCGCAGCACCATCGCGCGGCGCGGCGCATGACGCCGGCCAGCCGGCCTCCGAGCATCCCGAACGCGCAGGGCGCTATGTCCTGCGGGGCGCGCACGCAGCCGACCTGGAGTTGGCGCCTGCGGCCGCCGGTGCGCACTGGGAGGTGGTGCTGCGCGGCGGCGGCGCAGCCGCCGATGGCGCGGCCGTGGCGGCCGATTGCGAACTCCATGCCCGCGGCCCGCTGCGCGACGACCGCATCGATGCCGACGTCGTGCCGTTCGAGGGCGAACTGATGTCGGTGACTGCCGAAGACCTCAAGCGCGCACCTGCATCGGTGACGGTCCGCTTCGACGGGCCCAGCGTCGTTGTCCAGACCGACGCCGCGCTGTGCGGCAACGGCGCGGACTTCAACGGGCGCTACCAACGCAGCCAGCAATTGCAGCACGCTGGGTGACCCAAGCCGGTGTCGCCATGCGCGCACTTGAAGGCCACACGCATCGGCGAGAGCGAACGCTAACGGCCGGCCTGCAAGGCCTCGAGAATACGGCGACCCGCCCGGCCGTCGTCGGGCGTGAGCCCAAGCCGGCGCTGCTCGGCCTGGATCGCACGCCGGGTGGCGGTCCCGATCATGCCGTCCACCTCGCCGATGTCGTGCCCGCGCGCAGCGAGCAGGGTCTGCAGCGCGCGACGGTCGGCGCGCGACAGCCCAGGATCATCGGTCGGCCACGGCGTCGCCAGGCCCGTCCCGCCGCGCAGCCGGTCGGCGAGCAAGGCGATCGCCAGTGCGTAGCTCTCGGCGGCGTTGTACGAGTAGATCGCATCGTAGTTACGCAACACCAGAAACGCCGGGCCCGACGCGCCGGTCGGTGCGATCACCGCCGCGCGTGTGTCGCCGGCCGGCAGCGCGCCGCCGTCGACGCGGGTCACGCCGCGCGCGGCCCACTCGGACACCGGCCGGCGGTTCGTGCGCCCGGCCTGCGCGATCGCGAAGCCCGACGGCAACCGGACCTCATAGCCCCAGGGCTGGCCGCGGCGCCAGCCGGCGCGCGCGAGATAGTGCGCGGTCGAGGCCAGGGCGTCGGGAATGCTGTCGACGAGATCGCGGCGGCCGTCGCCATCGAAATCCACCGCGATGCGCGCGTAGGTGCTGGGCATGAACTGCGTGTGGCCGAAGGCACCGGCCCAGGAACCGGTCAGGCCCGGATCGCGCAGATCGCCGTCGTGCAGCAGCTTGAGCAGCGCCAGGAATTCGCCGCGGAAGAACGGCTGTCGACGACCGTTGCAGGCCAGCGTCGCCAGCGACACGCGCAGCGGCCGCTTGCCCGAGATGCGCCCGTAGTCGCTCTCCACGCCCCAGACCGCAACCACGGTCTCGGCATCGACGCCGTACTGCGCCGCAACTCGCGCCAGCAGGTCGCGGTGCTCGGCCAACATCGCGCGGCCATCCTCGACGCGCTGCGCATCCACCAGCCCGGCCAGGTAATCCCACAGCGGTGTGGTGAATTCGGGTTGCGCGTCGAGCAGCGGCAAGACGCTCATGTCCGGCTGCAGGTCGGACGTCAACCGGTCGAAGGCATCGCCGGGAATACCGCGCTTGGCCGCATCACCACGGATGCCGGCCAGGCACTGGGCGAACGCGGCCGGATCGGCCGGCGGTAGCGGCGGCGTGGCCGCCGACACCGTGCCGGCCGCGCCCAGCAGCGCGAAGGTCGTGAGGGTACGCAGACGGATCTTCATCGCATGGAACTCCTGGGCAAAACGGCCCTGTCACTGTGCCTGAGCAGGCGGTCAGCGGGCGCGTGCGCGGGCTCGGGTTTAACGCGCCGCTCAGGCGGCCGCGCACGAACGATGGCAGAACGCGCAGGCCGACTCGGCCTCAGCGCACGTCGCCATCGACGTAGTACCAGTGGCCGTCCTCGCGCACGAAGCGGCTGCGCTCGCGCATGCGCACGACGCTGCCGCCGCCGATGCGATAGCGCGCGACGAACTCGACCTCGGCGCGATCGTCGTCCAGCACGTCGAACGCACGCACGTCCAGGCCCAGCCACGTGGGCTGCGGCCCGCGCAGATCGAGATCCGGCGGGCAGGTGCGCGGATGCCAGCTCGTCCGCAGGTAGTCGACATCGCCGCGCACATAGGCGCTGTAGCGCGCACGCATCAGGGTCTGGGCATCCGGCGCCGGCATGCCGGCGTGGATGCGACCGCAGCAGTCGTCGAACGACAGGTGGCGGCCACAGGGACAGGCGGTCACGGAGGACGTATCGGAAGCGGACATCCGGGCATTGTGCAAGCACCGCGGCGCGATCGCGAGCGTGGGCGGGGCGCGCTCACAGAAAGCCCGTCGCCGCCAGCGACACTGCCTCGCCCTCGCCGATGACGAAGTGATCGAGCACACGCACGTCGACCAGCGACAACGCCTGCCGGATCATGCTGGTGACTGTGCGGTCGGCGCCGCTCGGGCGATTGCTGCCGCTGGGATGGTTGTGGCCGACGATGATCGCCGCAGCGTTGTGGGCGAGCGCGCGCCGTGCCAGTTCGCGCGGATACACCTGCGCGTTGTCGATCGTGCCCTGGAACACCTCCTCGAAGGCCAATGCGCGATGTCGGGCGTCCAGGTAGAGCACGGCGAAGACTTCATGGGGAAGGCCGCGCAGGCGCTGGGTGAAGTAGCGACCGGCCGTGCCGGGGTCGGTGATTGCCTCGCCACGTTCGAGCGTCTGGGCCAGCACCCGGTTGCCCACTTCGAGTGCGGCGCTCAGGCAACTGGCGCGCGCCATGCCCAGGCCCGGCAGTTGGGTGAGTTCTTGCGGCCCGCGCTCGAGCAATGCGCGCAGCGAGCCGTGGTCCTTGAGCAGGTGGCGGCCGGTCGCCACCGCGTCCATGCCGCGCAGGCCCGAGCCCAGGAAGATCGCCAGCAACTCCGCGTCCGACAGCGCGCCCGCGCCCCGGGCGAAGAGTTTCTCGCGCGGCCGCTCGCTCTTGGGCCATTTCGATATGTGCATCGCCGCCTCCGTTGGGGGAGCCGGCACCGGCGCGACGCGACGGGGAGGACGTCGGACGCGCATCGCCGGTGCCGGCGGGACCTGTATTGCAGCGCGTCCGCCGGTCCCCGCGCAGCCAGCGGTCCACACCGCTTCGGGTAAGCTGTCGGTCGATTTTCCGGTAGGGCTTCCCCGACCATGGCTGGCGCGTCGACCTCGCTGCATGGGCAGCGCATTCTGCTGTGCGTGTGCGGCGGCATCGCCGCCTACAAGGCCGCCGACCTCGTGCGGCGTCTGCGTGATGCCGGCGCCCAGGTGCGCGTGGTGATGACCGACAGCGCGCTGCACTTCGTCTCGGCCGCGACCTTCCAGGCGGTGTCGGGCGAACCGGTGCGCACCACCTTGTGGGACCCGGGCGCCGAGGCCGCGATGGGCCATATCGAGCTGGCACGGTGGGCCACGCGCGTGGTCGTGGCGCCAGCGACCGCGAACACGCTGGCCAAGCTCGCGCACGGTTTCGCCGACAACCTGGTCACCACGCTGTGCCTGGCGACGACCGCGCCGCTGACCGTGTGCCCGGCGATGAACCACCGCATGTGGCTGCACCCGGCCACGCAGGCCAACCTCGCGCTGCTGCGCGAGCGCGGCGCGCAGGTCGTGGGGCCGGAGGACGGCCCGCTGGCCGAAGGCGAATCGGGCCCCGGACGACTGGCCGAGCCGACCGCGATCGTCGCGGCGCTGCCGGTATGAGCGGGCCGCTGGCCGGCCGACGCGTGATCGTCAGTGCCGGACCGACGTACGAGGACCTCGATCCGGTGCGGTTCCTGGGCAACCGCAGCAGCGGCAAGATGGGCTTCGCGGTCGCCGCGGCCGCCGCCCAGGCCGGTGCCGAGGTGCGGCTGGTGGCCGGCCCCGTGCACCTGTCCACGCCCGACGGCGTGACGCGTGTCGATGTGCGCTCGGCCGCGCAGATGCACGCCGCGGTGTTCGCGGCCCTGCCCGCCGACGTCTACGTCGGGGCCGCTGCGGTCGCGGACTTCACACCGGCCCAGGTCGCCACGTCGAAGATCAAGAAGCGTGCCGGCGAGGCCGGCCTGACCCTCGAATTGGTCCGCACCCGCGACATCCTCGCCGAGCTCGCCGCCGACCCGCGCCGGCCTCGGCTGGTGGTCGGCTTCGCCGCCGAGACTGACGACGTCGACGGCAACGCCCGCCACAAGCTCGCCACCAAGCGCGTCGATCTGATCGCGGCCAACCGTGTCGGTGTCGTCGGCAGTGGGTTCGAGGGCGACGACAACCTGCTGGTGGTGCACGATGCCGCCGGCCAGCACCCGCTGGGCCCCGGCCCCAAGACCGCGATCGCGGCCGACCTGGTCGCGCTGATCGCCCACCGCCTCGATCCGGATCCGCCATGAACCACATCCTCGATGTCCGCGTGCTCGATGCGCGCTTCGGCCAGCAGTGGCCGCTGCCGGCGTACGCCACCGAAGGCAGCGCCGGTCTCGACCTGCGCGCGGCGCTCGACGAGCCGCTGGCGCTGTTGCCCGGCGACGTCGCGCTGGTGCCCTCGGGCCTGGCGATCCATATCGGCGACCCGGGCCTGTGCGCGGTCGTGTTGCCGCGTTCGGGGCTCGGCCACAAGCACGGCATCGTGCTCGGCAACGGCACCGGCCTGATCGACGCCGACTACCAGGGCCCGCTGATGATCAGCGTCTGGCACCGCGGCAAGGACGCCTTCACCATCGAACCGGGCGACCGCATCGCACAGCTGGTGCTGCTGCCGGTGGTGCGCGCGACGCTCAACGTGGTGGATACTTTCGTCGACACCGCACGTGGGGCCGGGGGATTCGGGCACTCGGGCGTCCGCTGACGGGGAAGGCCATGGGCGAGAAGGATCCGCATCGCACACGCGAACTGACGACGCAGCTGGCTCGCGTCGCGCCGGTGCTCGCCGTGGTGCTGGCGCTGCTGGCCCTGTGGTGCGCCTGGCAAGGCGTCCGCCAGTGGCAGGCCGGACAGCGCAGCGCCAGCGTGGCGCAGGCGCGCGATGCCGCGATCGATGCGACCGGGCAGGCGCTGCAGGCCGAACTGCGGCGGATGGGCGAACGCCTGGCCAGCGCGCCGGTGCAGCGCGCGCTGCAGGACGGCCGCCTGGATGCCGCCGGCGTCGAACTCGGCCGCGACTGGTCCGGCGCGACCGGCGTCGCGGTGGTGCCGCGCGACCTGCGCGGCGAGTACGACGCCCTGGGCCCGGGCCACTTCGGCCGACTCGCGGCCCTCGAAAGCGCACTCGCCGCCGGCGAGCCGGTGCTGATGGTGGCCGGCGGCCCCGCCGGTCCGCAGATACTGGTCACCGCCCCCGCGCGCGCCGGCGAACGACCGGTGGGCGTGGCGATCGCCGCGCTCCCGCTCGAGCGCGCGACCGCCGGCCTGGCTGCGGCCGACGTCGACCCGGCGACCTACGTCGCGCTGCGGCAGGGGGGCCAGACGCTGCTGGCGCGCGGCGAGCAGGCGCTGTCGAACGTCGCCGAGCGCCTGGGCCGACAGGTGCCGGGCACGCAGTTGCGGATCGTCGCCGCAACCCCGCACGTCGGTCCCCCGCCGCTGGGACTGTCGGCAGTGCCGTTGCTCGTGCTCGCCGCGACGCTGCTGGCCCCGGCGGTCGTGGCGTGGCGACTCGCTCGGCGGCGCTCGCCTGCCGGCAGCGCACCCGATGCGGCGCCCACGCTCGCCCAGTCGCTGGCAACAGCCGACGCGGGGCGCCCGGCCCCCCGTCCGGCGCCGGCAACGGCGCCCAAGCCAGTGGCGGCACGGCTCGATCCGGCGATCTTCCGCGCCTACGACATCCGGGGCGTCGTCGGGCGCACACTCGATGCCGCGATCGCCGAGTCGATCGGGCGCGCGATCGGCACGCTGATGCACGAGCAGGGGCTCGAGGAGATCGTGGTCGGTCGCGACGGCCGGCTCTCGGGCCCGGACCTGGTCGCCGGCCTCGTCGCCGGTCTGCGCGCGAGCGGGCGCAATGTCGTCGACATCGGCCTGGTGCCCACTCCGCTGAGCTACTTCGCGGCCTACCACCTGCGCACCGGCTGCTGCGTCTCGGTCACCGGCAGCCACAATCCGCCCGAGTACAACGGGTTCAAGATCGTCGTCGGCGGCGAGACGCTGTCGGGCGAGGCCATCGCCGATCTGCATGCGCGCATCACGGGCGAGCGCCTGTACGCTGCGCCGGCGCCGGGCGGGCTGGTCGAGCGCGACCTCGCCGACGACTACATCCGCCGCATCGCCGACGACATCCAGATCGCACGACCGCTGAAGGTCGTCGTCGATGCCGGCAACGGCGCGGCGGGCGCGCTGGGCCCGCGCGTGCTGGAAGCGATCGGCGCCGACGTGATTCCGCTGCATTGCGAGATCGACGGCACCTTCCCGCATCACCATCCCGATCCGAGCGAGCCGCGCAACCTGGCCGACCTGATCGACGTCGTCAAGCGCATGGGCGCCGACCTGGGCGTGGCCTTCGACGGCGACGGCGACCGGCTGGGCGTGGTCGCCGCCGATGGCGCCATCATCGAGGCCGATCGCGTGTTGATGCTGTTCGCCGCCGACCTGCTCGAACGCAATCCCGGCGCGTTGATCATCCACGACGTCAAATGCACCGGCCGCTTGACCGGCCATGTGCTGCGCCACGGCGGCAGCCCGCTGATGTGGAAGACCGGTCACTCGCTGATCAAGGCCAAGATGCGCGAGACCGGCGCCGAGCTGGCCGGCGAGATGAGCGGCCATTTCTTCTTCGCTGAGCGCTGGTTCGGTTTCGACGACGGGCTCTATGCCGCCGCGCGGCTGCTGGAGATCCTCGCGCTGGAAGCCGACCCCACCGCCGCGCTCCATGCGCTGCCGGTCGGCGTGTCGACGCCCGAGCTCAAGGTCGAGGTGCCCGGCGGCGACCCGCACGCATTCGTCGCGAGATTCCTCGCGCAGGCCGCATTCGACGGCGCACGGCTGTCGACGATCGACGGGCTGCGTGCCGACTGGCCCGACGGCTGGGGACTGGTGCGCGCGTCGAACACGACGCCGGTGCTCGTACTGCGCTTCGATGCCGACGATGCACAGGCGCTGGCACGGATCCAGGGATTGTTCCGCGAGCGCCTGCTCGCGATCGAACCGGGACTGACGCTGCCGTTCTGAGGTGCGCATCGCCTGCGACCTGCACGCCGCGCGCCCTCGCGCTGGCGTGTGGCCACCGGGATCATGGAAAGCACCGCGCACCGCCCGACCCGCGCTCGCGGGCACGTCCGACATCGGCACGGGCAACAGGCCGATGTCACGCATCGACGCACTGACCGAGGCTGACGGCACACCTTCATCGGAGTGCCGCCATGTCGATGCCGATCCGTTTGTCCTGCCTGCTGTGGCTGTGCACCGGCCTGGCGCCGATGCCGGTGCCTGCGCAGCCAACCCCCGATGCGCTCATGCTGGCCACCGACCTGCGCGGCGAGATCGACGTCGGCGCCTACTACGTCAGCGAGAAACTCGACGGCGTGCGCGGGCGCTGGGACGGTCAGGCGCTGTGGACGCGCGGCGGCCACCGCATCGCGGTCCCGGCAGGCTTCACCCTGGGCTGGCCCGACGGCTCGATGGACGGCGAGTTGTGGCTCGGGCGCGGCCGGTTCGACGAGACCAGCGCGCTCGTGCGTGGCGCCGATCCGACCGATCCGCGCTGGCGGCAACTGCGGTTCCTGGTCTTCGACCTGCCCGACCACGCCGGCCCGTTTTCCGAGCGCATGGCCGCGATGCAAGTGCTGACCTCAGGCACGGCGCATCCACAGTTGGCCATGATCGCGCAGACGCGCCTGCCGTCGCGGGCCGCGCTCGACACCCGGCTGGCGGAGGTCGTGGACGGCGGCGGCGAGGGATTGATGCTGCACCACCGCGACGCGCGCTACGCCGCCGGCCGCAGTCCCGCGCTGCGCAAGCTCAAGCCGTTCGACGATGCCGAAGCGCGGGTCGTGGGTTACCTGCCGGGCAAGGGCAAGTACGCCGGTCTGGTGGGCGCGCTGGTGGTCGAGCATGCCGACGGACGCCGGTTCCGGATCGGCAGCGGACTGCGCGACGCACAGCGGCGCGACCCGCCCGCGATCGGCAGCCTGGTCACCTACCGCCACAACGGCGTGACCGCCAACGGCCTGCCGCGTTTCGCCCGGTTCCTGCGCGTCCGCGACGACGAACCCAACGCCTCGCCCCCTGGTGACGGCAAGCCGCCTGAGAGGCCCTCGCCGCGATCGTGATGCCGGCACCCCGGCCGGTCCTCCGGCAGGCGCACCCGAAACCGGGCGCGCCCGCCGGGACCGCTGGCAGGTTAAGGCGAGGGACCGTCGTCGCGGCGACGGTCCAGGTAGGCCTGCGCCCACCGGTCGGCCACCTTGCCGGCCGCTGTGCGCCCGCCCAGGCCGAAGGCCAATGCGACCGCCACCGCCACTGCACCGAGCACCAGGCCGAACGCGAGATTGACGATGTCATCGGCGATGCCCATCGCGCGCAGCCCCATCGCGATCACCAGCCCCAGGATCGCGACGCGGGCGATGCGCGACAGGCCGACGCCGCCGCCGGGATTGGCGCGCTGGATCGCGCGCGCGGCCAGGTCGGCCAGCCAGTAGCCCACGACCAGGATCACGCCGCCCAGCAGGATGTCGCCACCGAAGGCGATGAAGGTCGCCAACAGGTCGCGCACGCCGGTGAAGCCCAGTCGATGCGCGGCTTCGACCGTCGCAAACAGCAGGATGAAGAACAGCGCCACGCGGCCAACGCACACCGAAAGGCCGGTACCGGCAGGCGGCGCCGACGTTGCGGAGGCCGGGGCCACCGGTGTGGTCTTAAGCGGCAGGCCAGGCTCCGGCGTGCCGGCGGCGGCAACCGGATCGGCGGTCGCGAGCGCCGTGTCCACCGGCGCCGGCCCGGTCGGCGTCGTGCCGAACACGCCCCCCAATCCAAGGCGCTCGGGCAGGCGGTCGAAGCCGAGATTCTCCAGCAGGCGCGTCAGCAGCCCGGAGACGAACCGGCCCAGGTACCAGGCCACCAGCAGAATCAGCGCAGCGGCCAGGATGTTGGGCACCGCGGTCAGGAACAATCCCAGCATCTCGCCGGCCGGCTCGGAGATCGCGCGGATCGCAAGCGCGTCGAGCGCGGCGATCAGCGTCGGCACGATGACCAGCACGAACGCCAGCGTGCCGCCCAGTTGCGACAGGCGCACGCCCGCACCGGCCTGCCCGTGATCGCCGAAGCGGTCGATGCCGGTCGCCGCGAGCAGGTTGCTCACCAGCCCGCGCAGCACCTTGGCGATGAGCCAGCCGACCAGCCCGATCACCACGGCGGCAAAGACATTGGGCAGCATCGACGTGACCTGCGCGGTCATCTGCGACAACGGTGCCATGAGGCCTTCCACGCGCAGGGCTGCAACGATCGCCGGCAGGAACAGCAACAGCACCAGCCAGTAGACGACATCGCCGAGCACCGCCGAGATCGGCCGCACCCCGGCCGATGCCGACAGTTTCTCGTCCCAACGCCCGGCGGCCATCAGCCGGTTGACGCCCGCGCGCAGCGCCGTGGCCAGCAGCCAGGCGACCAGGGCGAGCACGCCGGCCAGAATGATCCGCGGCAGATACAGCATGACTTCGGCCACCAGCGCCGAGAACGGGCCGTACAGGCCATCGAAGCGCAGTACGCTGAACACGCCGATCAACGCGACGATGATCACGAACCAGAACGCGACCGACGCCGCCACCCGGACGACATCGATACTGGACGCGGTCTGGGCGTTCACCCGTTCGTTGAGGCGCAGACGGGTCAGCCCGCTGCGGACCAGGCCGCGCACGAACAGCGCGACGATCAGTCCGACGACCAGGACGGCGACCGCCGCCAGGACGGTCGGCAAATAGTGGCCCAGGCTCAGTTGAAGTTGCCGGGCGAGCGTATCGGGTTGCATGGGGCGTCTCTCCTCGCAGGGATGCGGATCCACCGCATCGCGTCGATGGCGCCGGCAGCGCGGGCGGCAGTGCCGACGGCGGAAGGCGCGCGGCGGCATCGGGATCGCACCGTCATGCGACGGTCGAGCAGAATCGATCCCCATGCCGGGGCGATGACGGTGACCGCATCGCCGGAACCGGGCGAGGTCCAGTCTGGTGATGACGATGTCGGCTCAGAGTGAACGGAACGTAACGCCCGTATCGTGCAGGCAACGCCATCAAGCGCCGTCCGGCGCGATGCCGCGCCCCCGGCCCCACGGCTCGCGGGTCAATTCACCGGTCAAGCATGACGCCGCCGGCGCGTCTCAGCAGGCGCGTTCCCGGGCGAAGGGATTGAGCCTGCGCACCCAGCTGTCGCCGCAGTCGATATCCACCGGCTCGGGCTCGACCGGCTTGGCGGGCGCACGCGCCGCCGCGCGCGCGCGCTCGAGTTCGGCGCGCTTCTCGCGGATGCGCGGCAGCGCGGCCAGCGCGGCGCGCTCGCCCTGCAGGATCGCCGCATTGCGCTGTTCAAAACTGGCCGGCCCGATGTCGTTGACCTGTGGGCGGATCACCACGTCCGCGCGGGCGAGTTCCTGCCGGCCGAGGTTCTGGCCCATGATCGCGATCGACTGGTTGACGATGCCCAGCATGCTGCCGGGCGTGCTACCGCTGGCCTTGCTGGAGATATCGACCGCGATCACCAAGTCGGCGCCGAGTTGGCGGGCCGCATCCACTGGCACCGGGCTGACGACCCCGCCGTCGACATAATGGCGGTCGCCGATCTTCACCGGTTCGAACACACCCGGCACGCTGCTCGAGGCGCGCACGGCCTGGCCGGTGTTGCCGCGGACGAACACGATGCGATCGCCGGTCTCCAGGCGCGTGGCAACGGCTGCGAACGGGATCGGCAGACGGTCGATCGTGCGATTGCCGACTTCGCGATTGACGTAGTCCTGCAGCGCGACGCCCTGCACCAGCCCGCCGGAGAACAACCGCACGTCACGGATGCTCGATTCGTCGAGCGCAACCGCCCGCTCCTGCATCCGGAACGGATCCATGCCGCTGGCGTAGAGCGCACCGACCACGCTACCGGCGCTGGTCCCGGCGACGACATCGGCCTTGATGCCATTGGCTTCGAGCATCTTGATCACGCCGATGTGCGCGAAGCCCTTGGCCGCACCGCCGCCGAGCGCCAGGCCGATCCGGACCGGAGGCGTCCTGGTCGCGGGCGCCGCGGACGTCTGGGCGGGGGCGACCGGCACGGGTTTGACGTTGTCGCGTCCGCAACCGGCCACGAGCAACGCCAACGCGCACAGCACGAGCGCCAGCGGGACGCGGCGCGAGACGGGAAACGGCGGGGAACATGGACGCATGGCGGTGGCATCGAAGGGGCGAGGCGCGAGGATACCGAGGCAGGCCCCGCACGGGCAGACACCGGCGACATGGCGCAACACGCGGGCGCATGACGCGCGATGGGCGTCGCATCGGCACGACGAAAAGCGGCCGACCCTGTCAGGATCGGCCGCTTCTTCGACGCTTGGAGACGACGCCGCGACGCGACGCCCGGGGGCGGCTCAGTCCTGGCCGGCGTCGTCCGACGCGGTCTGTCCACGTGCCGCGTTGACCGAGCGCTTGCGTGCGGCGGCGTTGCCGGCCTCGATGCGACGTGAGTTGCCCTGGATGGTGCCGTTGGCCTGCTTCTTGCGGTACTGCCGCGCGGCCACCCAGACCAGGCCCAGGCCGATGGCGCTGGCGGCCACGATCGCCGGGTTGCGACGCAGGAACCCGCCCGCGACCTTCGCGCCAGTGCGCGCGGCACCCACGGTCAGGCCGGTCTTGAGCCACTTTTCCGCCGTGCCCGGAATCGCGTGGCGCAGGCTGTCGCCTGCCTGGCCGACCAGCGACACGGCCTTGTCGGACAGCGCTTCGAACTTGCTCATCGGGGGCTCCTGGAAAATGACCATGGGGAAAGGCCGTCAGTGTGCGGCCGCGACCGTCGATCCAGCGTGAGCGCAGGCCCGGCGCGCCTTGGCGTTCAACCCCCGTTGTGCACGCCACGCCGCGCCGCGCCGCGCCGCGCCACACACCACCAACCCCCGCAGCCGCGCCACGCACGCCCGACCGCCGCGGCAAAGTCCCACCGTCGCCACGGGTCCAGAGCCCCACGTCGCTAAGTACCGCGCGGTTTGGCCCGATGTGTTGCAGGGGCATTCCAAGGATCCTCCGGCCACGGATGTTTCGGATACCGCCCCTTCATCTCCTTGCGCACCTCGGGGTACGTCCGTGCCCAGAACCCCTGCAGGTCGCGGGTGACCTGCAACGGCCGACCGGCCGGCGACAGCAGGTGGATCGTCAGCGCGACGCGGCCATCGGCGATCGTCGGCGTGTCCCCCAGGCCGAACAGCTCCTGCAGCTTGACCGCGAGCACCGGCGGGCGCGGCGTGCCGTCGGCCTCGAGGCCGTACTCGATCGCGCGCATCTGACCGGATGGCACGGCGATCCGCACCGGTGCCAGGCGGTCGAGCTGCTGGCGCTGCGCCCAGTCGAGCCGGCCCTGCAAGGCCTGCGCGAAGGTGTCGGCGTCCAGCGCGTCGAGCCGCGTGCAGCCGGCGAACGCCGGCGCCAGCCAGCCCTCGCGGGTGGCCAGCAGCGCGGCATCGGACAGGTCGGGCAGGCCCAGCTCGGGCATCCACATCCGCAGCCCCTCGACACGCGCCTGCCACTGGCGCAGTCCGTCGCGCCACGGCAGCACGTCGAGTCCGAGTTCACCGACCGCGTCGCTGAGCGCGCGTGCAGCCTGCGCCGGGTCGACCCGGCCGTTGGGCCGGGCATCGAGCACGATGCGGTCGAAACGCTGCACGCGCAGGCCCACCAGCGCGCGCTTGCCGGCATCCCAGTGCGTTTCGTCGGCGACGACGAAACGCGCAGGCCAGGCCCGCCGCAGCTGCGCCTCATCCACCGGTGCGCCGCGCAGCAGCAGCGCGTCGCGCGCCTCGAAGCGCAGGTCGCTGGCGACGATCCAGGGCTCACCGAGCAAGGCGCTGTCGTCGAACAGCCGGGCCATGCGTCCGTTGCTCAGGCCGTAGCGTCGCGCGTCGCGGGCATGGCGATGCCCGATCCGGTCCGGGAACGCATGCGCCAGCAGGTCACCGAGCGCATGCGCTGGCACGCTCGACGGCGGCGCGACCTCGACCCGCAGGCGCCGCCGCCATTGCCGGGCCGCCGCATCGATTGCGGCCAGCGCAGAACGCGCGGCATCGGCCGGCACGCGTCCGGCGCGAAACGCGGCCAGCGCCTGCCACCGCACCGCCAGGGCGTCCGAACGCGCCGCGGCGCGCATCGGATCACGCGCCTCGATCAGCGCGCACAGGTCGCAGGCCAGTGCACGCGCGGCCGGCGCGTCGGCGGCCAGCAGCATCGCTGCCAACCGCGGATGGGTGCCCAGGGCGAGCATGCGTCGGCCGAGCGGCGTGATCGTGTCCCCCGCATCGAGCGCGTCGAGCCGGCGCAGCAGATCGCGCGCGGCCGCCAGCGCCCCGATCGGCGGCGCATCGGGGAACGCGAGCGCGTTGTCACCCCAGGCCGCCAGTTCGAGCGCGAGCGCCGCCAGTTCGACCTGCGCGATCTCGGGACGAAGCTGCGGCTCGAGCCGTTGCGATTCGGGCCACAGCCGCAGCGCCACGCCCGGTGCCACGCGGCCGGCGCGCCCGGCGCGCTGGTCGGCCGAGGCCTGACTGACCGTCACCACGTCCAGCCGCGAGAACCCGCTGTTGGGATCGAAGCGCGGTTCGCGCGCCAGTCCGCTGTCGATCACGATGCGCACGCCCGGCAACGTGACGCTGCTCTCGGCGACATTGGTCGCCAGCACGATCCGGCGCCGGCCGTGGGCGTCCGGCTGCAGCACGTGCGTCTGCGCCTCGACCGGCAGCTCGCCGTGCAGTGCGAGCACCTCGGGCGTGCCGCTCGCGTCCAGCCGCTGGACATCGCCCTCCAGCAGCGCCTGCACGCGCGCGATCTCGCGCTGGCCGGGCAGGAACACCAGCACGTCGCCCGGATACGCGGCGAGCGCGTCCACCAGCACGCGGCGGACCTGCTGCGCCAGCGCTTCGTCGCGGCGCGGCGGTGCGTGAGAGATCTCCACCGGGAAGCTGCGGCCGGCGCTCGACAGGCGCGGCGCATCCAGCCACTGCGCGACGCGCGCCCCATCGAGCGTGGCCGACATCACCACGATGCGCAGGTCCTCGCGCAAGCCCGCCTGCACCTCGCGCGCCAGCGCCAGCCCCAGGTCACCGGCCAGGTGTCGCTCGTGGAATTCGTCGAACAGCAGCGCGCCGACGCCGGTCGGCCCCATGCCGCCGAGCTCGGGGTCGTCCTGCAGCATCCGGGTCAGAATCCCTTCGGTCACCACCTCGATGCGCGTGCGCGCCGAGACCCGGTGTTCGAAGCGGATGCGGTAGCCAACCGTGCCGCCGACCTCTTCGCCGAGTTGGCGGGCCATGAACGTCGCGGCCGAACGCGCCGCGACCCGGCGCGGTTCGAGCATCACGATGCGGCGACCGGCGAGCCAGGGCGCGTCGAGCAGCGCCAGCGGCACCTGTGTGGTCTTGCCGGCACCGGGCGGCGCCTCGAGCACCAGCCGCGGGTGCGCGGCCAGGCTGGCGAGGAGCTCGGGCAGCAACGGGGCGATCGGGAAGTCGGGAGCAGCGGCGGTCGTCACGGCGCACAGGCTAGCGGGCCGGTCGGCCGCGCGATAGCTGTGGCGCGCGCCCGACCGCTTAGGGTTGTCCCGGGTGGCAACCGTCATCTGCGCCGCTTAAGGTCGGCACGTCTCCGAGCCCGGAACCGCCATGTCCCGTCGCCCTGCCCGTCCCGCCCGCACCGCGGCGTGGCTGCTCGCCCTGCTCGTCGCCCCGGCTGCCCACGCCGAGGTGTTCGTCAACGAACTGCACTACGACAATGCCGGCGCCGATGCCGGCGAGGCAGTCGAGATTGTCGCCACCGCCGGCGAAGACCTCGCCGGTTACCGACTGTGGCTCTACAACGGCAGCAACGCACCAAATGCAGCGACGACCTACGCCAATGTGGCGGTGCCCGCCGGCCAGGCACGCAACTGCGGCGCGGCGGTGTCGATCGCGACGGTGACTTTCCCGCGCGACGGCTTGCAGAACGGCCCCAACGACGGCATCGCCCTCGTCGACGCGGCCGGCTCGGTCGTGCAGTTCATCAGCTACGAAGGCACGATCGTCGCCGGAAACGGCCCGGCCGCCGGGCTGTCGAGCCACAACCTGCCGGTGTCCGAAAGCGCGTCGGCGCCGGTCGGCACCTCGCTGCAGTTGACCGGCAGCGGCGCGACCGCCGGCGACTTCGACTGGGCGCCGTCGGCGTCGCAGACCTTCGGGGCCTGCAACACCGGCCAGACCTTCGCAGGCACCGGCGGTGGCACGGGCACGCCGCCGGCGGTGGTCGCGACCATCCCGGTGGCCGGTGCCGGCGATTTCCCGGCCGCCGGCGATCTGTCGGTGGACTTCAGCGAAGCGGTCACGCTGTCGACGGGCGCGTTCGCGCTGCAATGCGCGACGTCGGGCACGATCGCGCTCGACCATGCGACCAGCGGCACGCATTTCGCATTGTCGACCGGCACCGCGCTGCATGGTGGCGAGTCCTGCACATTGACCATCACGGCCGCCGCGGTCCACGACGCCGACGGACGGCAGCCGGCCAGCGATGCCAGCGTCGCGTTCACCGTTGCCAGCGGCGGCACCGGCGGCGGCGACTACTACGCCCGCGTCAACACCAGCAGCGCCGCGCAACTGCGCTGCTCGCTGCACGCCACGATCCGCGGCCACACCGCGTATCCCTACAGCGGCAGCGGCACCAACACCTGGACGATCCTGGAGATCGCCGACGAGGACCCCAGCGATCCGGGTCGCATCCTCGACGCCTATCGCAACCGCAGCTACCCCAAGGTGTCGGGCCGCGCAGGCACCGACAGCGGCCTGACCTACAACCGCGAGCACACCTGGCCCAAGTCGCTGGGCTTTTCGAGTGCGACCGGCGACAAGGGCCTGCCCAATGCGCCGCACACCGACGCGCACATGCTCTATCTCACCGACACCGACCACAACGCCGCGCGCGGCAACAAGCCGTTCGCCGACTGCAGCGCGCAGGCCAGCTGCAGCGAGCGCGCGACCGAGGCCAACCACGGCATCGGCGGCGGCACCGGCACGTTCCCGGGCAATTCGAACTGGACCGACAACGCCGGCTTCCAGGTCTGGCGCCATCGCAAGGGCGACATGGCGCGCGCGGTGCTGTACATGGCGATCCGCTACGAGGGCGGCACGCACCCGTCGACCGGCCAGTCCGAGCCCGACCTGGAGCTGACCGACGACCGCAGCCGCATCGTCGGCACGTCGGCCTCGCCCGCGTACATGGGCCTGCTGTCGACGCTGCTGGCCTGGCACCAGGCCGACCCGCCGGATGCGGCCGAGCGCGCGCGCAACGAGGTCGTCTACAGCTTCCAGGGCAATCGCAATCCGTTCGTCGACCATCCCCAGTGGGCGACCCGTGCCTTGTTCGAGAGCAGCCAGCCGGCCAGCTGCCAGTTGGCGAACTGAAAGATCCCGCGCCCGTCCGGCACGCATGGCGTGCCGGGCGCGACGCGCCACGTGTCCGTCGACCCACGGCCTACAATGCGCAGCCCGTTCCCAAGGTGCTCGCGCGTGACCCCGCCCCTGATCGACATCGGCGCCAATCTCACCCACGACAGCTTCGACCGCGACCGCGACGCCGTGCTGGCGCGCGCGCGCGATGCCGGCGTGACCCGGATGATCGTCACCGGCGCCAGCCGCGAGCACTCGCCCAAGGCGCTCGAGCTCGCGCGCCAGCACCCCGGCGTGCTGTACGCGACCGCCGGCGTGCATCCGCACCACGCGGCCGAGTACACCGAGGAATGCGACGCCGAACTGCGCGCGCTGCATGCGCACGCCGAGGTGGTGGCGGTGGGCGAATGCGGGCTCGACTACTTCCGCGACTTCTCGCCGCGGCCGGCGCAACGCCGCGCCTTCGAGCGCCAGTTGCAGATCGCGGCCGATCTCGCCGCCGCCGGCACGCCCAAGCCGCTGTTCCTGCACCAGCGCGACGCACACGAGGACTTCGTCGCGATCATGAAGGACTTCGAGGGCCGCATCGGGCCGGCGGTCGTGCACTGCTTCACCGCCGGCCAGCGCGAACTGTTCGATTGCCTGGATCGCGACTGGCACATCGGCATCACCGGCTGGCTGTGCGACGAGCGGCGTGGCCGCCACCTGCGCGAACTGGTGCCCAACATCCCCGCCCACCGGTTGATGGTCGAGACCGACGCCCCGTACCTGCTGCCGCGCACGCTCGACCCGATGCCCAAGGACCGCCGCAACGAGCCGGCATTCCTGCCGCACATCGTCGCCGAGCTCGCGCGCGACCGCGGCCAGACGCCCGAGGCCGTGGCCGCGGCCACCACGACCACGGCAGCTGCGTTCTTCGGTCTGGATTGATCGCAGGTCTGCGCAGCATCGCGATGCTGGTGATCCGGGCACACGGCCCGGCATCCGCACAAGCGGCGCGAAGCACCGCAGGGGGCGAGCATGCGATGCTCGCCACTCTGCCATCAGGATAGATCGCATGATCGAGATGATCATTCCGCAGCGCCGCCACGACCTGGGGGGCGGCTTCTCGGTCGGCCGGGTGCTGCCGTTCGCCAAGCGACGCATGATCGGGCCCTTCGTGTTCTTCGACCACATGGGGCCGGTCGATCTGCCCGCCGGCATCGATCGCAGCGTCGATGTCCGTCCCCATCCGCACATCGGGCTGTCGACCGTGAGCTATCTGTTCTCCGGCCAGATCATGCACCGCGACAGCCTCGGCTACGCCCAGGCGGTCAAGCCGCACGAGGTGAACTGGATGACCGCCGGCAGCGGCATCACCCACAGTGAGCGCTTCGACCACGCGCGCCAGCACGGCGACTGTGTGCACGGCATCCAGGCCTGGGTGGCGTTGCCCGATGGGCAGGAGGAGATCGCGCCCTCGTTCTCGCATCACGCCGGGCACGAACTGCCGCAATGGGACGAGGCGGGCGTCACCGGGCATCTCATCGCCGGCAGCGCCTACGGACTGAGCGCGGGCGCCAAGACGCTCTCGCCGCTGTTCTACGCCCATCTCGAACTCGCCCCCGGCGCGGTCGCGGAGATTCCAGGCGGTCACCGGGAACGCGGCCTCTATGTCGCCACCGGCGCGGTGGAACTGGACGGCGCGCGCTACGGCGCCGGGACGATGCTGGTGCTGGACGCGGTAGCCTCTCGCGTGCGCGCCGCCGAGCAGGCCACAGTGATGGTGCTGGGCGGGGAACCGATCGGCGAACGCTTCATCTACTGGAACTTCGTCTCGTCCTCGCGCGAGCGCCTGGCGCAAGCGGCGGCGGACTGGAAAGCCGGCCGGATGAAACTGCCGGACGCCGACGATGCGGAGTTCATTCCGCTTCCCGACAACATGCCGTTTCCGGCGCCCCCGGCGATGTCGTAACGCGGGCGGCGTACGACCTCACCCGCGGGCACAGCTACCGCAACAGGCGTCCGCGCCGCGGCCAGGCCGCGAGCAAGGCCCAGACGCCGCCGATGCCCGCGACCCAGGTCGCGACCGGCAGGCCGCCCACCCGCGGGCCGCCGGCCTCGAGCGCGTAGAGCACCGCCGCGACGATCAGCAGGCCCACGCCGAGGATCGCCGCGACCACGCGCCGCTGCATACCCTGCATCGTGGTGGTCAGCAGCGCCAGGTCGTCGGAGCGCATGCGCAACTCGTGCCGGCCCTCGACCTGCTGCTTGAGCCAGGCGTGCAGCAGCTGCGGCATCTCCGGCGCGCGCGTGACCAGTTCGGGCAGGCGGTCGCGGAACTCGCGCAGCAGCCGCGGCGGGCTGTAGCGCTCGATGAGGATGCGCTCGAGCACCGGGCGGGCAACGGCCCAGATATCGATCTTCGGGTCGAGCAGCCGGCCGATGCCCTCGATGCTCAGCAGGGTCTTCTGCAGCAGGATCAGCTGCGGCTGCAATGTCAGCTCGTAGCGCTGCGCGGTGCGGAACAGCTTGCCCAGCACCTCGCCCAGCGAGATCTCCGACAGCGGCCTGGTGAAGTACGGCTCGCAGACCGCACGCACCGCCGCCTCGAGCTCGTCGATGCGCAGATGCGCGGGCATCCAGCCCGCCTGCACGTGCAGCTCGGCGATGCGGCGGTAATCGCGGCGGAAGATCGCCATGAAGTTCTCGGCGAGGTAGTACTGATCCTCGCGCGAGAGCTGGCCCATGATGCCGAAGTCGAGCGCGATGAAGCGCGGATTGGTCGTGCGCTCGGGATCGACCCAGATGTTGCCCGCGTGCGCGTCGGCGTGAAAGAAGTTGTCGCGGAAGACCTGGGTGTAGAACACCCGCACGCCCTTGGCCGCCAGCGCGGACCGGTCGATGCCGGCCGCGTCGAGCGCGGCGATGTCGTCGCTGGGAATGCCGTACACGCGCTCGAGCGTGAGCACGCGCTGGGCGGTGCGCTCCCAGACCGGCGCCGGCACGTAAAGATCGCTCGATTGCGCCCAGAAGCGCCGCAGCACCGAGGCGTTGGCGCCTTCGCGCTGCAGATCGAGCTCGGCGGCGAGGGTGTTCTCGATCTCGGCCACGACTTCGCGCGGGCGGATCTTGTCGGCGTTGGGATGGGTGCGCGCGACCAGCGCGGCGAGATTGCGCAGCAGCGCGACGTCGGCGGCGATCTGCTTCTCGATGCCCGGACGCAGCACCTTGACCACGACCTCGCGCGGCGGGCCGTCGGCAGTGCCGGGCAGCATCGCCGCGTGCACCTGGGCGATCGATGCCGAGGCCAGCGGCACCGGGTCGAAGGCGACGAAGGCCTGCGCGATCGGCATCGCCAGTTCGCGCTCGACGATCGCCTGCGCCAATGCGCCGTCGAACGGCGCCACCCGGTCCTGCAGCAGCGCCAGGTCGTCGACGATGTCGGGCGGCACGATGTCGCGACGGGTCGAGAGGATCTGTCCGAACTTCACGAAGATCGGACCGAGTTCCTGCAACGCCAGCCGCAGCCGGGCGCCGCGCGACTGCGCCGCGATCGCGGCTGAGGCCCGCGGCACGAATGGCCGCGCCAGCCGCAGCCAGCGTTCGGCCGGCGTGCCGTCGAGCAGGTCGTCGAGCCGGTAACGCAGCAGCACCCGGCCGATGCGCGAAGCGCGCAGCAGGCCCTTCATGCGGCGGTCCCGCGACCGAGCCGCGCCACCCGCACCGCGAGCCGCTCGATATCGTCGCGCAGGCCGTCGACATCGTCATAGAAGGCCTCGAGCTCGGCGCGCGGCACCACATCGCGCGACTCCTCGGTCACGTACTCGGCCGCGCTCTCGGCCAGGTTGCGGCCGACCTCCTGCGCCTGGCGCAGCGCCGTGGCGAAGGCGTTGGCGACCTGCACGCCGACCACCTCGCCGAGCACGGCGACGAACGGCCGCTGCCAGTCGGGGTCGAAGCCCGCGGCCAGGCGTTGCAGCCGGCGCGCGAGCTCGGCATCGCCCGAGACCCGGACCTGGCCGATCGGCGGCGCATCGCCGCGACGCAGGAACGGCAGCTGGCCGAGCGCGCCGGCCAGCGTGGTCCGCACCGACAGGTCGGCCTCGACCTCGGGATCGGGCGGGCCCACGCGCAAGCGCTCGCCGTCCACGCGCAACGTCAACGCCAGCGGCGGCGCACTCAGCGCGAGCGCGATCTGCTGGCCGTCGAGCGCGCGCAGCGCCGCCCCGGTGTCGGCATCGAGCGCGATCGCGCGGTTGAGCGCAGTCTCCAGCGCGCGGCCGGCCATCGGCTTGAGCACGGAGAACGGAGAGAACGGAAGGTCGGCCATGACGCGATTGTAGCGTCGGGCCTAGGCCAGGGCGCTTGCCCAACCCAACGCAAAAAGGCCCGCCGGTGGCGGGCCCTTTGCGTCATCGCGACGGTGCGGTCGGGGCGTCAGACCCCTCGTCCGCGCAGCATCGAGATCACGGCCAGGATCAGGAACACCACGAACAGGATCCAGGCGATATTGGTGGCGGCACCGGCCACGCCGCTGAAGCCGAGGACACCGGCGATGATGGCGACGACGAGGAAGATGACGGCATATCTGAGCATGGTGGTCTCCTGGTGGGCTTCGGCCAGTAGCGGCTGCGGGACCCACCGTATGCCCGCTCAGGTCGCGATCAGGTGATGGCTGAGCAGGACTTCCACGAATCTTTCAGTCGAATGAGACCGTCGTGAAGGGAGACCGCGGGCCGGTAGCCGAAATCCCGCATCGCCGGCGCCATGTCGTACCAATGCGTGGTGCTCAACTGCTCGGCGAGGAAACGCGTCATCGGCGGCTCGCCGGACAGGCGCAGCAGTGGCCAGAGCGTTTCGCACACCGCGCCTGCCGCATAGGCCGCGCGGAATGGGATCGTCTTGTGCACCGGCGGGGCTCCGGCCGCCTCGAGCAGCGCGTTGACGATCCAGCGCACCGTCGTCGGCTCGCCATTGCTGATGAAGTACGCGCGTCCGGCGCAGGCCGCGCCCGGCGCCAAATGCGCGAGGGCGTCGAAGTGCGCCTGCGCGGCATTGTCGATGTAGGTGGTGTCGATGCGATTCTCGCCGTCGCCGACGAAGCGCAGCCGGCCGGCACGGGCCCGCTCGACCAGGCGAGGCAACAGTTGTTGATCGCCCGGCCCCCAGATCAGCCGAGGTCGCAGCGCGACCGTCGCCAGGTCCGGGCCGTTGGCCGCCAGCACCGCACGCTCGGCGATCGCCTTGGTCGCCGCGTACGGCGCCTTGAACCCCTCGCCGTAGGGCGCGGTGTCGGCGGTGCCGCCCTCGACCGGATGCGTGGCGCGATGGGTGACGCTCGGCGTGGACGTGTACACGAGCCGTCCGATGCCGTGCGCGCGGCAGGCGTCGAGCACGTGCTGGGTACCGACGACGTTGGCCTGGTGGTAGCTGTCGTAGTCCCCCCACGCGCCCGCCTTGGCGGCGTTGTGGAACACCGCGTCCATGCCGGCCGTCGCCGCGCGCACGGCGTCGCGGTCGGCGAGATCGCCGCGGATCTGGCGCACGCCCAGGGCTTCGAGTTCGGGATAGTGGCCGCGATTGAAGCTGGCGACCGTGTGGCCGCGCGCGACCAGGCCGCGGCACAGCGCCTGCCCGAGGAAGCCGCCGCCGCCGGTGACCAGGATCTGCATGTCGCGCTCCACGCTTGAGGAGCGCACACGATAGCGGGCGCCTGCCGGGCTGGCGACGCAGGCGCGCGCAAGCGCTTGATCGGCAAGCCCTTCAGAAACCTTCATCCCACCACCGGGCACTTCATCCGCCGCTTTGGTGGGCTGGCCACTTCCCCAACGGAGTGCCGACGATGTCCATCCTCCCGCGCCTGCTTCTGCTGGCCGCCCTCGCCTGCCCGCTGTCCGTCGCCACCGCATCCCCCCGGCGCTGGACGACGGCTGGCCAGTGGCCGATCCCGCCCGGCTGGGCTGGGACGCCGCACAACTGGCGGCGCTCGATGCCGCGATCCAAGCAGGCGCGGCGCCCGACGCCACCAGCGTGCTGGTCGTCCACCGCGGCGCCTTGATCCACGAGGCCTACTTCGACGGCGCCGAGCGCGGCACGCTGCACGACACCCGCTCGCTGACCAAGAGCGTGACCGCGCTGCTGGTGGGCGCGGCGCTCGATCGCGGCCTGATCGCCGATGTCCGAGCGCCGGTGCTGGGCTTCTTTCCCGACCGCCGGCCGGCCCATCCCGGCGCGTTCAAGGACGCGACGACCGTCGAGGACCTGCTGACGATGAGCGCGCAGTGAGAGTGCGACGACAACAACACGTTCTCCAGCGGCCACGAAGAACGCATGTACGTGAGCGCGGACTGGACGGGTTTTGCGCTCGACCTGCCCGAGCGCGGCTACGCGCCGTGGCAGACGCGGCCGGCCGACAGTCCGTATGGGCGGGCGTTCGCCTACTGCACCGCCAACAGCCTGCTGCTGGGCGCGATCGTCGAGCGCGTCAGCGGCAGGCCGCTGGCCGACTTCGCGCGCGACGCGCTGGAGCGACCGCTGGGCATCGCGGAGGCCACGTGGAAGCGCGCGCCAGAAGGCACCGGCATGGGTGGCGGCGGCACTGGATACCGCAGCCGGGATCTCGCCCGGCTTGGCCAGTTGCTGGCCGATGGCGGACGCTGGCAAGGCCGCAGCATCCTGTCGGCGGCGTGGATCGACGCGATGCTGCAGCCGCGCGCACGCACGCCGTTCGACGCCGACTACGGGTATCAGCTGTGGCGCTTCGATGTCGCCGCGGGCGCGCGGCGGTGGCAGGTCTGGACGATGTCGGGCAATGGCGGCAACGCGGTCTTCGTCATCCCCGAAGGCCAGTTGGTCGTGGTCGTGACCCGGACCCACTACAACCGGCCGGGGATGCACACGCAGACCCGGGCCTTGTTGTCGGACTACGTGCTCAGCGCGCTGCCGTGACCGCGACCGCGTCGGCCGGCAGGCGCCCGGCGGCGCGCACGCGCGCCCGCTCGTGCGCGATGCCGGCATCGATCCGCGCCAGCACTGCGGCGAAGCCCGGCGCGCCGCGCAGGTCGGCGAACAGCGGCGAGACCCGAAGGTAGTCCGCATCGCGGTGGCCGGCCGTGACCGCGGCGTCCAACGCCTCGAGCGCCGCGGCGCGGTCGCCGGCCAGCGACGCCAGCGACGCCAGCAGCGCAGCATCGAGTCCATCCAGCGGATCGGCGCCGGCGGCCAGCCCCGTGCGCAGCGCGGCGCTGCGTGCGCGCAGTGCCGGCGCCGCGGGCCGCGGCTCGGCCCCGACGATCCAGGCGACCGTCGCTGGCAGGCTCGCGTGCGGCTTGAGCGCACGCGCGCGCTGCGCCGCGTGCCGCGCGGCATCGAGATCGCCGCGCTGCAAGGCCAACTCGGCGGCCAGCAGCTGCAAGCCAGCGTGGTCGGTGCCGCGCGACAAGGCTTCGTCCAGCGCCGCCCGCGCCTCGACGTCGCGCCCGTGGCGGTGCAGGAAGCTCGGCCAGGCAAGGTTGGAGAACACCTTGTCGGGGTAGAGCTGGAAACTGCGGCGGTAGCGTCCTTCGGCCGCATCGGCATAGCCGAGCAGGTCGCGGTCGGCGGCGATCTGCAGCGCCAGGAACCGCGCGTCCTCGGGACGGTGCATGGCCAGGTTGGCCGCCAGCGCATCGGCCAGCCGGCCCTGGCGCGCGTACAGATAAGCGGCCGACGCCCGCGCGGCATCGTCGTCGGGGTCCAGCGCCACTGCGCGTTCGTAGCCGGCCAGCGCCGTGGCCACCTCACCCCGGCAGTCGTGGGCATAGGCCAACGCGGCGTGCGCGGCCGCCAGGCGCGGCTGGCGCGCGAGCACGTGTTCGGCCAGCGCCTGCGCGCGGTCGGCATCGGCGGGGTCGCCGCCATACAGGCACAGCCGCGCGGCATGCGCGCGGGCCAGGCCCAACGCGGCCTGCACGTCGTCGGGCGCTTCTTGCAGGCGCTGCCGGTACAGCGCGAGCGCACGCGCGTTGTTCTCGCGCTGGCCGATGCGGGCGTAGTAGTCGGCACGCTGCAGCAGCGGCGACAGCGCCTGCGCGGCCGGCCTCGGCCACGACCACCAGCCGATCGCGGCGATCACCGGCAGCAGCGCCAGCACCGCGCCGGCAACGAGCCGCCTGCGGCGAACGCCGGGCACGCGCAGCGCATCGTCGTCCGGATGTGGCGGGCTGCACAGCTGATAACCGCAGCCCCGCACCGAGCGCAGGTAACGCGCCCGGCGCCCGTCGTCGCCGAGCGCCTGGCGCAGCAGGCGCACGCGCTGGGTGACGGTGTCCTCGCCGACCAGCGCCGGCGCCCAGACCTGTGCGATCAGTTCGTCGAAGCCAACGACCCGCGTGCCCTGCTTCAACAGGTAGTGCAGCAGGCGGAAGCTGAGCCCGGCCACCTCCAGCACCTGGCCGTCGTCGCGCACCACCCGCTGCCGGGCCACGTCGATGCGCAGATCGTCGAGACGATAGTGCGCAGGCGACGCGGCGGCGGGCTCAGACACGGGCGGCGGCCCAGGCGGCCAGCGTCTCGCGGCCGATCTTGGCGTTGTGGCGGATATCGACCGGGAAGCGCGGGTGGAACAGCACCGTCGCGATGCCGGCGGTGTGCACGAAGCCGGCACCGATATGGCGCAATTCGTCGGCGATGCGCGCGTGCTCGGTCTTGCCCACGCCCGGCCGCGGCTCCACGCACAGCACTGGGGTCTGGCGACCGGCGGGGCCCACGCCGACCAGGGCGGTGCGTGCGACATCGGGGTGGACGTTGAACACCGGCTCGACCTGCTCGGTGCACAACGTGGCGTCGCCGGTCACGACGCGATGGCCCTTGCGCCCGCAGAACCACAGCCGGCCCTCGCTGTCGAAATAGCCCAGGTCGCCCATGCGGTGGACGATGCGCACGCTGCCGTCGGGCCGCGTCTCGGCGATCTTCGCCAACCGGGTCTGCGCCTCGCGGCCGAAGTAGGTGTCGGTCGCGGTGGGTCCGGCGACGGTGATCTCGCCGATCTGTCCGCGCGGCACCTCCAGCGCATCGGACCACGTGGCGATCGCGGCATCGTCGACGCCGATGATTCGCACCTCGTTGGGCGGCACCGGCCGGCCGACACAGGTACCTGCACCCTGCTCGGTGCGGCTGCGCAATGCCAGCAGTTCGCGTCCCTCCACGACCGCGACCGGCAGGCATTCGGTGGCGCCGTACGGCGTCCACAGCGAGGCCTGCGGCGGTAGCAGCGCGAGCATCGTCGCCACCACGTCCGGCGGCACCGGCGCCCCGGCCGAGGTGACCCGGCGTATGCCAGGCAGCGGCGCGCCATGCGTGGCGAGCACCCGCATCAGCGCCGGCGAGCCGAACAGCTGGTCGACACCGAAGCGCGCGATCGCCGAGTGCAGTTTGTGCGGGTCGGCGCGCGCCGGGCGGGTCGGGTCCATGTCCGGGACGATCGAGGTCAGCCCCAGCGCCGGATCGAACAGGGCGAACGGCGGGAACGTCGGCAGGTCGACGCCACCGGGTGGGATGCCGAACGCGTCGCGCAGCATCGCGATCTGCGCGACGAAATGGCGGTGCCGGTACACCACCCCCTTGGGCACGCCGGTCGAGCCGCTGGTGAACAGGATCGCGGCGACCTCGTCGGCGGCCGTGGCCGCCAACTGCGGCCCGGCGCCGGCGCCGGTACGTTCGACCTGCGCCAGGGTCGCGTCGGCCAGCACGGCGCGGTGGCCAGTGGTGATGCGGATCGCCGCCGAACGCGCCCAGCCCAGCAACACGCGCGCGAACTGGGCCAGCGGAATGCCGATGAAGGCCTGCGCCTGCGCCTCGTCCAGGCACTGCCGCAGGGCGCGCCGGTCGATGCCCGGATCGACCAGCACCGGCACCGCGCCGGCCTTGAACAGCGCGAACATCAGCAGGAAGAACTCGGGACTGGGCCGCACCATCAGCACCGTGCGGGTGCCGCGGACGATGCCGCGCGCGGCCAGGCCGGCGGCGATCGCGTCGCTGCGTGCATCGAGCGCGGCGTAGCTGAGTGCATGCGCATCGCGATAGCGCCCGTCCGGGCCGGGGCAGCGCAGTGCGATCTGGGTGGGGCGCTCGCGCGCCAGACGCGGCAACGCGGCCGCGATGTTGACCGCCTCGACGGCGGGGCTGGGGGCATCAGGGTGCGTCATCGGCGACAGGATACCGGCGTGCCGGGCCCGGCCGGCAGGCGTTGCGGCTACGATGCGCGCACGCCCGTTGCCCTGGACACTGCCGATGCGCGCGATCCGCCGCTCCTCCCTGCCGCTGCTGGTCCTGATCGCCGCCCTGGTGTTGACGATCGGCGGCTGCGCCAGCAGCAGCCAGCAACGCAACGCGCTGGAACGGGTACAGACCGCCTGGGCGAGCGCGATGCGCTGGAACGACATCGAGGGCGCCTGGCAGTTGGTCGACCCGGAGGTGCGCGCCGAGCGGCCGATGGGCGAGCTGGCGTTCGCTCGCTACGGGCAGTTGCAGGTCACCGGCTACCGCGCGCTCGGCGGCCAGGCCGGACCGGACGAGGCCCTGCGCGAGATCGAGATCCGGGTGGTCAACCGCCATTCGATGGCCGAACGCACGCTGCGCCACACCGAGCGCTGGCGCTGGGACCCGGACGCCGGCACCTGGTGGAATGTCAGCGGCCTGCCGGATTTCTGGGAAGGCGAATAGCCGGCCCGGGCGGCGGCCCTGCCCCCGGTCGGGGCCCCGGGTGGTGCGCTCGGCGCGGTGTGCGACAATCGCCGCCCGCTGACGCTGCGCGAATCGTGTCGTGAACTTCGAAGAACTGCTGGCCTTCCTGGGCCGAAACCAGATGATGTCGCTGATCCTCGCCGTGCTGACGGTGGCGATCGTCTTCAATGAGATCTCGCGGCTGTTCCGTGGCTTCAAGGCTTTGCGGCCTGCCGAGCTGACCGCGCTTGTGAACCGCGACAACGCGCTGGTCGTCGACCTGCGCCCGAGCGCCGACTTCGGCAAGGGCCACATCCCCGGCTCCAAGAACGTGCAGATGAGCCAGTTCGACCCGGAGAGCAAGCAGCTCGTCGCGGCCAAGGCGTTGCCGGTCGTGCTGGTGTGCAAGACCGGCAGCACTGCCGGCGACGCCGCCAAGCGCCTGAAGAAGGCCGGCTTCCAGAACGTCTACGTGCTCGATGGCGGCATCGCCGGCTGGCAGCAGGCCGATCTGCCGCTGGTCAAGGGCCGCGGCTGAAGGCCGACCGCCCTCCGCGGGTGCCATAATCGGCGATCCGCTTCATCCACATCATCGCTGGAGTCGATCCCATGTCCGAAGAACAGGCCAACAACGGCGCCAACGGCGCAGCCCCGGCACAGCCGGCCGGCGCGCAGTTCAGCGTCGAGAAGATCTACGTCAAGGACGTCTCGTTCGAGTCGCCCAAGGCCCCGCAGATCTTCAACGAGCAGGCCCAGCCGCAGCTCAACATGAACCTCAACCAGAGCGTGCAGCGCGTGGGCGACAACGCCTACGAAGTCGTGCTGGCGATCACCCTGACCTGCACGATCGGCGAAGACGACAACAACACCGTCTACGTCGCCGAGGTCAAGCAGGCCGGCGTCTTCGGTCTGGCCGGTTTCGACAGCGGCACGCTCGACGCGCTGCTGGGCACGCAGTGCCCGAACGTGCTCTACCCCTACGCGCGCCAGCTGATCGGTGACCTGATCCAGGCCGGCGGCTTCCCGCCCTTCCTGCTGCAGCCGATCAACTTCGACGCGCTGTACGCCGAGGGTCTGCGCCAGCGCGGTAGCCAGCAGCCGGCCGGCCAGCCGACCACCGACCAGATCGGCAACGCCTGAGCGTGACCGACCGCGCGACTGCCGTCGCGGTGCTGGGCGCGGGCTCCTGGGGCACCGCGCTCGCTTCGCTGATCGCCCGCAACGGCCACCCCACCACGCTGTGGGGCCGGGACGCGGCGACGGTCGAAGCGATCGACCAGCGCCACGAAAACCCGCGCTACCTGCCCGGCATTCCGTTGCCGGAACGGTTGCGCGCGACCACCGACTTGGCGCGCGCGCTCGACGGCGCCGGGCTGATCCTGGTCGTGGTGCCCTCGCACGCGTTCCGCGAGACGCTCGCCGACCTGGCGCCGCTGCGCCCGTCCGGCGTCGGCATTTCGTGGGCGACCAAGGGCTTCGAGCCGGGTTCGGGCCGGTTCCTGCACGAGGTCGCCGGCGCGTTGGTCGGCGACGACGTGCCGCTGGCCGTGGTCACCGGGCCGTCGTTCGCCAAGGAGGTCGCGTCCGGGCTGCCGACTGCGGTGACGGTGCAGTCCGAGGACGAGGATTTCGCCCGCAGCGTCGCCGATGTGCTGCACGGGCCGAGCTTCCGGGCCTACACCGGCACCGACATGCGCGGCGCCGAGCTCGGTGGTGCGATGAAGAACGTGTTGGCGGTCGCCACGGGCGCGGCTGACGGCATGGAATTGGGCCTCAACGCCCGCACGGGCCTGATCACCCGTGGCCTCAACGAGATGCTGCGCTTGAACCGCGCGATCGGCGGTCGCCCGGAAACGCTGATGGGACTGGCTGGCCTGGGCGATCTGGTGCTGACGTGTTCGGGCGATCTGTCGCGCAATCGCCGGCTGGGCCTGGCCCTGGGCCGGGGCGAACGGCTCGAGGATGCGGTGCGCGCGATCGGCCAGGTGGTCGAGTCGGTGCAGACGGCCGATGAAGTCATGCGGCTGGCGAACCGCCACGAGATCGAATTGCCGATCTCGAGCAATGTCCAGGCTGTGCTGCACGGCGAGATCAGCCCTGCCGAGGGCCTCGCCCGGCTGATGGCCCGCGAGCGCAAGCCCGAGTACACCGGGGCGCTGTTCTAGGCGGCGTTGCCGGCTGGCGAAGATGCGCGGCGATGCCCGCAGCTGCGATGCTGGACCCGCAACCGCGGTCAAGATCGGTTGACGGTGCGGGCATCGTGCCGGACCCGATAGCGATCGCGCCTGCCTTCGGAGCCCCAGCCGCGATTTTCAGGAACGCCGAGATCGAAACGCGTGTGCCCCTGAGCGAAGACGAAAGGCGAGCCATCCCTCGGGGCACCGACGCAAGGGGCGTGGTGTGCATGGTCGGCCTTGCAATCGCCGCGGTGCTTGCCGGCTGCTTCTTCGTACTGTCGCTGGACTGGACCGACTACGTCTTCATCCTTGGCATCATCGCACTCGGGGTTCTCGTGCTCGTGGCGATCGTCAGCGTCATGAACGCCGACATGCGGCGCGATCCATGAGGCGATCTACGCAAGGCTGCAGGTCTACGAGAACGTGGAAGTGAGTTGTCTGCCCTACTCGCGGATCCTCCTGAGCCTACGCACGCGCCATGTGCGATGGTCGCTGCAGGACGATGCCAGACGGTCGGCCGGATGATGCCCACTCCGCCCTCCCGCGCCATGGCGCGGTACTACGGCGCCAGCCTGGTGCTCAGCGTGCTTGCGCTGTCGGTCTGGGCAGTCTGGTTGCTGCACTACCAACCGCCGCGTGCTGTCGATGGCAATGGCCCCGACCCGGTCGGCCTGCTGCTGTTCTTCGGCGCCTGGCCCTTGGGCCTGTTGCTGGTGCACTCGGCGCTGCTGGCCTGGCGCCTGCAGCGGCGACGCCCTGCAACGATTCTCGCCGGTCGGCACGGGCTGGCGATCCATGCCGTGCTGATCTGCCTCTTCATCGCCTGCCTGCTGCGCTGAGCGACATCTCGGGCTGGCGACCACGCCCGATCTGCCATGACGCCCTCCCACGTGCAGCGGTCTCGAGCGCACGGCAACCCGCCACACGACGGGGCGAGGCCACCGCACATTCACGTGGACTGCTCCCCATCCAACGGGGTCCGGCACGGCTTGTCCCGCCCGATCCGGGCGAGCACTCCGCCTGGCGCACCAAAACCGGGGTCAGAGTGGAAATTGGCGCGGCGCAAATGCACAAAGACCCCCGGTTTGTGTTTTAACCCCCAGTGCGACG
>NZ_JBDJMI010000016.1:0-95800 GCF_039673825.1 Luteimonas sp. TWI662
CCACGCGCCCGTGAGGGCGCGACCCCGGCGACGTGTCAAGCTGGCGCGTTACGCAGACGTTGCAATCCACGCGCCCGTGAGGGCGCGACGGAACTGGAAGTGATCGAGCAGGCGGGCGAGCGCGTTGCAATCCACGCGCCCGTGAGGGCGCGACGACTTGCACGCCGCATCCGTCCCAACGTTGTATCCGTTGCAATCCACGCGCCCGTGAGGGCGCGACTTGCAGGGGTCCGGTAACGGGGTGCGTTTCAGCCTGTTGCAATCCACGCGCCCGTGAGGGCGCGACCGCCGAAAACGCGCCCGACCTGGACACGTACATCGTTGCAATCCACGCGCCCGTGAGGGCGCGACAACTGGACCTGTTGAACGCGCACAACCGCGACCACGTTGCAATCCACGCGCCCGTGAGGGCGCGACCGCGAGCCTGCTACCATCACGGGGGTGTTCAGCGGGTTGCAATCCACGCGCCCGTGAGGGCGCGACGTGCAATCCGGGTTCGTCCGCGAGGGTGATATCGGTTGCAATCCACGCGCCCGTGAGGGCGCGACTACAAGCAATCAATGGCAATCACCCAAGCCTAGAGTTGCAATCCACGCGCCCGTGAGGGCGCGACCGTCCCGACATACCACGCTGGAGCGGTGTACGTCATGTTGCAATCCACGCGCCCGTGAGGGCGCGACGGGTTGAGCCTGGTGGCAATGTCGGTGCTGTCGTGTTGCAATCCACGCGCCCGTGAGGGCGCGACAGCGCCGGCCTGCCCCGTTCGAACGCCTAAGCCAGTTGCAATCCACGCGCCCGTGAGGGCGCGACGTCGAACCCCTCGTCGAACAGCGCGACGTTTAACAGTTGCAATCCACGCGCCCGTGAGGGCGCGACCGCCCCAAGCGTAAGTGTTGGTCGCAATTGGGCCAAACATGGGGATTCCGCGAACCATGACGATCTGGCAAGGGCTATGTGAGACCAGATTGCGTTCGGAGATTGGATTTCCGAAAAATCAATGGGTTGGAGCGGCGCGAACCGGCCGGGGCTTAGTCGGTCGCTTGGGGTTCGCGTCAGAACACCAGCGGTCCCTTGAGGTCGAGCGCAGGCTTGGCGCCGACATGCTCGACACGGCCTTCCCATTTAGCGCCCAACTGATAGAAGCGAAGGCTATCGAGCGCAGGATCGATGAGGTCGCACAAGCGTTGACGCAACTGGACCCATTGGCTCGGTTCGACCTCGATCTCGAATACCGAGTACTGGACGCGCTGTCCCAAGTCGCGGCAAGCCTTGGCCACCCGGCGAAGGCGCTTCTCGCCACCAGGCGAGCTTGTGCTGACATCGTAGCTGACGAGGACCATCATCTTGGGATCTCCGGGTCACTTCCACAGGAAAGGCGGGTAGCCATCGAGGTCGCCGCGGAGGTGACGGGCCAGCAGTTGCGATTGAAGATAAGGCAGCAGACCGATGTCCACCTTTTCCCCGAGATAGAGGTGCTGCAGTTGTTCGCGCTTGCGTTCCTGGTAGGCCACGAGCACTGTTTTTCGGGCATCGTCCTTGAGCTGTACCGCTCCGTTGTCGAATACGACAAAGTCACGCTCGTTGAGCTGGCGGCGGTTGATCATCGACAGGGCCAGGCGCTCGCCCAGCAGCGGGCGGAATTCTTCGGCCAGATCCAGTGCGAGGCTTGGGCGACCTGGCCGATCCCGATGCAGGAAGCCGACGGCGGGGTCCAGCCCGACGGTCTCCAACGCGGAGCGGCAGTCGTGTGTGAGCAAGGTGTACAAGAAGGACAGCAGCGCATTGAATGCATCTCGAGGCGGCCGGCGGTTGCGGCCGCCGAAGCGCAGCAGCGGCGATTCGATGCGGATCAACTGATCGAATACACCGAAGTAGGCTTGTGCTGCTTCACCCTCCAGGCCACGCAGCACATCAACGTCGCGCTCGAGCAGCACACGTTGGGGAATGCGTTTGAGCCGCTTGAGCGCATGCTGAAAGGCGATGCTGTCCGAAAGCCCTTGGCCGTGGTCGCGCCAGCCGCGTGCCAAGACGGCACGCTGGTTGTGGATCTTTCCCGCCAGCAGGTTGCGGACAATGTTGGCGCAGCGTGCCGGATCGTCGCTGTCGCGATACTGCGTGCGGCGCAGCAGGACGTTGCCGGAGACGGGGCCTTCGACGCGGGCAAGAAAGCGACCTTGCGGGGTGAGATAACAGATGCTGATGCCCTGCTCGGAACAGTAGCCCAGAAGCTGGGGTGATACGGCGACACGACCGATGCAGACCAGGCTCTCCAGCATGTGCACGGGTAAGCGGACGCGTTCCTGGCGCTCGACTTCCATGACGATATTGGCGCCGTCCTTGCGCAGCCAGGCGCCATCAGTGCTCACGTACAGGGTGTTGAGCTGGCGTCGCACGGTTCAGTCGTCCTGGTCGGGTTGTAGTTGCCGCTGCAGCCAGGCTTCGACATTGCGTCGGCCGAGCAGGCGCGGCTGGCACAGGTCGATCAGCGAGCAGAGGTCGCAGCGGCGGGGTTCGTAACGGGCGTGCGGCGTCTGGCCGGCGGCGAACATCTCCCGCGTGGCGGCGATAGTGTGTCGGGTGAGGTCGCGCAATTGCTCGTCGAACATCACATCCTTGCGCCGGCGGGTCTGTCCATAGAACAAGGCGCCGGATCCCACTGGTGTGCCGAGCATTGCTTCCAGGCACAGCGCCTGTGCGCACAACTGGACCTCGTCAGCACGATGCGACTTGGGGCGCCCACGCTTGTACTCCACAGGGAACGGACGTTCAGTACCGTTTGCCCGGTGGAACTCGACCACGTCGGCCTTCCCGGTCAGGCCTAGCTCCAGCGCCAGTAACGGCATCGCAGTGACAGTCCGGACGCCCCGCCGACGTTCGGCCTGCGGAGCGTCGGCGCGCTGGTGCAGCAGTCGGCCTTCGGCGGTGTGCCGGCTCTCGGCCCACTGCTGTTCCAGGTGGATCAGCGCACATTGGCGCGGGCAGTACAGATAGTGCTGGAGAGCCGAGAGCGGGATCAGGTCGTAGTCGTCCATGAAGTCAGACCTCGGTCGAACATCAGAACCGCTCGTCGAGCGTCACGCCTGTGGGCAATTCTCGATCGATCTCGACGCGGTAGTCGGAGAACGCGCGCGCCGGCGTATCGGACACGCCATCCACGCGCGTCACCTTCACCTTGTCGAACAGGATGTGCGCAGGCGCGTTACCCATTGGATGTTCGTGCTTGAACACGAGCAGCTTGCGTGCGGCCATTTCTCCGCGCGCGGCAGAGCGGTCATGTTCGAACAGGTTGGTCAGCGCGCGCCAGAGCAGCTCCAGGTCGTCGGCAGAAAAGCCGGTACGCTCGGCCAGCTTGGCGGAGACGAAGCCGTGCACGCGGTACAGCCCATAAGGCAGAATGTGTTTGCGGCCCATCGTGCGTTCCTTCTCGAGGTCCCGCTCATTCGTCACAGCCACGCGGGTGATCGAGACTTCCAGTGGCAGTACAGGGTCGATCGAACTGGCGAAGGCGATCTGAACGGGCCCGCGAACCTGGCCGCTGTTGACCTCTGTGGTCATCACCGCGCCAAAGGTCCGTACGTCGAAGAAGTTGGCGCACATCCATGCGGTCAGTTCGCGCGCCTTTGCTTCGTCCTTGGGCAGCTTCTTGGCCTCATGCTGGATGCCGAGTGCCTCGTAAGCCTGCTTGTGCTGGTTGTTAAGGACCGATTTTTCTTGCATGTAGATCGCATGGCCGGGCTCGCCTTCCTTCTCCAGCGAGACGTAGTTGCGGATCTTGCGCTTGAGCGCCACATCGGTGACCAGGCCGCGATTGGTTTCCGGGTCCAGGCGTGGCAGGTTGCCAGCGTCGGGATCCCCATTGGGGTTGCCGTTGGTCACGTCGAACAGGTAGACGAACTCGTAGCGGTGGGCAATCGCGCTCATGCGGTTTCTCCTTCGGATTCAATCTTGGTGGCGTCCTGGCCTTCGTTGCGGGCGAATCGTGCCTGGGTCTGGTGGTAGTAGCCGATGGCAAAGCGGCCCTGCGCCTCGATCAGCAGGCTGCGAGGGAAGCGGGTGCCGAGCAGGTCGACGATCTGACCGATCTCCTTTTCTAAGTTCACGGCCAGTCCGGCCTTCTCCCTGCGCAGCTTGCCGAGATGATTCTGGGCGTTGCGCAGCAGCATAGGGAACACGCTGGCGGGCGTGGCCGAGGCCGCGCCGTAGTAGCGGTCGCGAATGGTGGCGTTGAGCTGGCCGCCGAGCGCGGCGCGCTGTACGTTCTCCAACGTGGAGAACAGTCGCCCAAGCAGATAGCCGGGGTCGGTGTTGCCGGGTTCGAGACTCACGGGTGGTGCCCCCTTGTCGGTTGACGATCCTTGTTGTGCGCCCAGCCGCGCGTCGCGCGCCAGGACGGCCTTGCACAATGCAACGCGCAGCGGCGTGATCTGTCCGTCCGCGCGGAATCGCATGACAACCGTGCCGAGCACGCTGCGTGGATAGCGCGCGCCGGTGAAGATGGCGCGGGTCAATTCCCCCGCCAGCAACGGCGGGATGTCATCGGTTTTGGGCCGTCCCTTGTCGCCGTGGATCGGTGCGGTCTGGAGGGCGAGATACTGTGGTGTCGGTGGACGATTCCAGGCGCGCGGCTGCAGCGCGAGATCGTCGTGGTGATCGGCCAGGCGCTCGACGAAATTCGCGAGCGACTCGGTTTCCCAGAATCGGATCGACAGGCGTGAGGCGTTCGGTGCAAGGCCGAGCACGAAGACGCGGGTGGCGTCGTCGAGGTCAATGCCGAGTTCACGCAGCGGCCGCGCTTGTCGAATCTGTTCCAAGATGGCCTGCAGCCTTTGATTGGCCTGACCCTCCTGGAGTTCGTCGGCACCTGCGTCATCGGTGCCGAGGAAAGCAGCCAAGAGGTCTTCGGCGCGGGCGCTCTGTGCGTGGCTCTCGGCCCGTGCCCAGAACACGACGGTGGTGTCACCGATCTGCTTGCGGTGGCGCGAGCCACGGCGCAACAGATGATTGAGTGCGGTGGTATAGGCAAAGGCTGCCTGTTCGGATACAGGGGCGTTCTCGCCCTGGATCTTTCTGTACGAAGTGAAGGCGTCCAGATTGAAAGAAACGATGGACGCGCCGGAACTTTGCGCGCCACTCACGCCCTTGATGGCCGGATGCAGACGCGCCAGCGCTGCGTGCTCGCCAGTGACCAGACACATGCCGCGCGTACCGCCGCCAGCTTGGCTTTGCAATCGCTCACAGGCAGCGCGTGCGGCGCTGCGCTGATGCAAGTAGCGCTGTTCGCCGTCGAAACGGAAGACGATATTCGTATCCAGCATTGCCTCGCCGTGGCGTGCGAAATGTGGATCGTCTGCGAACTGCGCCGGTGTCCATCGGTCGAGGAACATCAGCAGCGCGCATAGGGCAGGATCGTCGCTATCGCCCAGTGTCTGGCGGTGCAGGGCCTTGAAGGCCTCGTGTTCCTCCGCGCTGCGCCTGCTGGTCGCGCTGACGCCGAGCGCGTAGCTGGTCTTGTCCCACAGGAAGTTTGACTTCACCGCCACCGTGCGCTTCTGCGGCTGGGGCACATCCAAGGGCCTGGAAACACGTCTCGCGCCGCCGTTGTCGTGTTCGTCGTGTACGTCCACGACACTGCCGTCGGTCGCCAGGACGATCGTGTAGCCGATCTTCTCCTGGCTGTAGCCGGGCGTTGCGATGCCGGAGTCCGGGTCCTCCAGGAGGCGCTGGTAATAGTCGGCGAGGGCGGACAGGATCATGCGTGCACTTCCCCATCGCCTGGCTGCGGCACCTCGACGCGGCCGTCGATCATGCGCGCGCGGAAGAATCGGGGGGTCATGCCGTCGGCGAAGTCGATGTCGTGCAGCATCCAGCCCAGGTCGCGTTCGCCAAGTATTGATGGATCGAGTGGGGGCAGCAGGTAATCCCCCTCGACCAGCGCGAAGTGGGCGGAAAATTCGCGCGTCCCCAGGCATGGCGCCTGGAAACATTGCCCCCGCCGCGCGCGCCTGTTGAAGATGTCCAGATGCTTGCCGACGTTGTCGTCAGGTCCAGCCTTGTCCGTCAATTCGAAGTGCGCGGCAATGACGTAGTGCACATCACGCAGTACTGTGGCCGCGCGTTGCTGTCGATCTTCTTCGACGTAGTGGACCAGCCCGTCGGTACGGCCCGCTTTCATGGCCTTGCCGACGCTGGCTGCCGAAAGCTTGCTCCCGACCTCGTTCCGCCGGATCGACTCGAAACGGATCGGCTTGAGGACCTGGATGCTATCCACCACCCAGCGGATCGCCGGCTTCCAGTGGATCGCCTCGAGGATGCCGCGCGCTGCCGATGGCGTGATGACGTCGTAAGACACCCGCTCGACTTTCATTTCCGGGCGCGTGAACAACGCCCGCTCACCCCAGACGTGGAGCTTCACCCCGTAACTCATCCCTGTTTCCCCTGTCGCGGCTCGGCGCCGCTTTCGATACTACGAATGCCGATCTCGCAAGTTGAGACTCACGCGGCTTGACCATAATCGAAGGCGTGGCGCATGTCGTTGGCGCGCATGGTTTCCCAGCCCAGCATGGCCAATCCGACCGTCCGCGGGATCGGTTTGGCGCCGCTGCGGTAATAGGCCAGCATCCGGCGACTGATATCCAATGCGTGTGCGGCGGCCTCCAGGGTCAGGCCGTGATGCGACATCCAGGCCAGCAGTTGCTGGTGAGAGAAGCCACCAGCCTGCTCGATGGCCAGTGCGCGCAGGTTGTCGCTGGCCAAGCCGAGGTCTTCGTCGCCCGCGAACACGATGCCGCGCTGCCACTCGTCGAGGGCGGCCTGGGCAAAGACGGCGGGATCGGCCACGGGCGCGAGCGCAGGGTGGCGGGCAATGACGTCGCCCAGTTCCACATCGAAGCGCTGCCCGTCGGCGAAGGCAAGCGCAAGGCGGGAGGGGCCGGTGACGTCCAAGCGCGTGATGAAAAACTGCGACTGATTCATGGATTGAGCTCTTGCCACTTGGCGATGAGGGCGTTCGTACGGGTCTGGGCCCAGGCCAGGGCGTCGGCGAGTTCTTTACGCCGGATCGCACCCGACAAAACCCGCAGCGTGCGGATCTCGACAAGCGCCTCGCGTCCATCGTGCGTGCGTACGTGGAAATGTGGTGGCGCGTGATCTGCTGCGTACATCGTGATGGTGCAGCGCTGGAGGCGGACGAGAACAGGCATATGATAATAGTGCAATAGTTGCACTTATTGATGAATGCGGGGCAGCAGTCAGATGACGAGTCCAAGTGCATCAAGGAATTGCGGTTGCTCCCAGTGCAGACCGAATCGCGCGTCGTACAGCCGAGGATTGACCAAGCGCACGAACTGATCGCCATACCGGTCGGGGGCCACCGCCGCGATGGCGTGGGACGCCCACAGCGCCTGGTACGCCTGCTCAGGCACCTGCACCAGCCAGGACTGGAGCTTGCGGGCGATTCCGGTAACGCCGACATCTCCGGCATGTTCCAACTGGCGCAATGTCTCGGCTACATCGGGTGCCTCGTCATGCTGGCCGGCGATGTAAGGCACGATGACCGGACGCATCGTGGTGCGGATCACCTTGAACCTGCGTGCGAGGGTCTCCATGGGCAGGCTGTCGATGGTGCAGTCGCGGAGCAGCGCCAGCAGGTCCTCCCGGTCGAGTCGGCCGTCGCCCAGCCGCCAGTACAGTTCACGGAAGTAGGCGGTGACCGCGTCGATCGCCAGCAGATCGTTGCGATGGGCACGCTCGACGCTGCGGAAGACCTCCGCGAACAGCTTGAGTTCCTTTGGCGGCGCCCAGTCCGGGTTGCTTGGATCGAACACCAGGACCTCGCTGGCGTCGATGTCCCATTCCTTGTTGCGGTTACAGCGGCCCGCAGCCTGCGCGATCGCGTCCAGGCCGGCTTCGGCGCGAAGGACGGTCGGGAAGGAGACATCGACGCCCGCCTCGATCAGGCTGGTCGAGACCAGCCGGCATGGTTGCCCGTCCGACAGCAGGCTGCGCACGTCGGCGAGCACGGCACTGCGGTGCCGGGCGTGCATCAGCGTGGTCAGATGACGCGCCCCGGGATGCTCACCAATGGCTTCGAACAGATGCCGCGCGTGGCGGCGGTTGTTCACGATGCACAGCACCTGTTCTCGTCGATGCAGATGATCGGCGAGGGCGTCATCGTCCAGAACGCCGGCGTGGCGCACGCGCACTCGACGCAGGCGTTCGTACAGTGCGGGCGGGTCGGGCGCGAGTTCACGTACGGCCTCCAGCCCGTCCTTGAAGCCGTGGGACCGCGTCAATGCAGGCTGGGTGGCGGTGCACAGCACTGGGCTGACCCGGTAGTTGCGCGCCAGTTCGTCCAGCAGCGCCACGCACGGGCGCAATGATTCCAGCGGCAGGGTCTGGGCTTCGTCTAGGATCACTACGCTGCCCGCGATGTTGTGCAGCTTGCGGCAGCGCGCAGGGCGATCGGCGAACAGGCTCTCGAAGAACTGCACGGCAGTGGTGACGACGATCGGGGCGTCCCAGTTTTCCATCGCAAGGCGACGCTTGGCGATCGACTGCGGTGCCTTGCCCGGGTCGTCGAAGAACGCGCCGTGATGCTCCAGCACGACGTCGTCGTCGCCGAGCTCGCCGAGCGCATGACGAAACACCCGCGCAGTCTGCTCGATGATGCTGGTGAACGGGATCACGTAGATCACCCGGCGCAGCCCGTGGGCGATGGCGTGGTCCAGCGCGAACGCCAGCGAGGCCAGCGTCTTGCCGCCGCCGGTGGGGACGGTCAGCGAGAACTGGCCTGGATCGAGCCCGGCCTTGGTGCGGACGTCGTGCAGAATGCGGGCGCGTATCGGATTGATACCGCCTTCTGTCGGAAACTTGGCGAGGTGGGCATCCAGGCGTTCCCGCAGTTGGTGCAGCGACGGCTTGTGGCCGGTCTCGGCCTCGCGCAAGGGACGGGCCTTGATGCGGCGGTAGAAATCGTCCGTATCGACGAAGTCTGCATCGACCAGGCACGAGAAGAGCATCCTGGCGAGCAGGGACAATTGGAAAATCCGGCGCTTCGGATCGGGGTGCGGGACGAATCCATCGGGAAGCGGCAAGGTGGCCGGCAGTTGGACCTCCTGATCCCAGTCTGGCAGCAGCGGTGGCAATGAGTACGCATCGGAAAGCCGCTCATGCAGCGAAGTGCGCGACTGATCCTCCTGCCCCGGTCGACCATTCGCGAGTCCGGCATGATGCCCGGCGATGCCGTAGGCCATCAGCGAGCCCAGGTTGCCGTAGCGTTGTCGAGCGATGCGTGCGCCCCAAGTGGCATGGTCGACGCGCGCCGGATCGCCACTCAGACGAGCCTGGAACGCATTGGTGTACTTACCCAGATCGTGCAACTGACCGGCGGCGCGAGCCAATGGCCGGGCGTTGAATGCGGCGGCGTACTCGCCCGCACGTGCGCCGACCGCCTCCAAGTGCGCATCCAGAGCCTGCCAATCAGAGCGATCGACAGACTCTGTGGAATGCGCGTAGAAACGCCGCGAACGCGTCATGTCCTGCTCCCACTGCCGGATTTCCGGCTTCGATCCATCTTGCATCCCCGCGTCGCAAGGATCGAGATCGACGTGCCGGAGAGAGAGCCTCCGCCGCGCTTACCGCTCGTGCCGCCAGTTCACCGAGCCGCGGTTCTCCAGCGTGCTCGACTCGATCTCGACATCGAAGCCGCGGCTGAGCAGGTACTTGAGCGTCAGCACTTGACCTGTGCCCAGCAGCGACACGCCGAAGCCGACATACAGCCGCGGCGAGAGCTGCTTGCCCACGCCCAGCACGCTGCCGCCGAGCGCACGCGACTGGCTGATGCCGGCACTGTCGAGCCCGATCTTGCTGCCGAGCTGGCCTGCGATCAGGTCGCCGCCGGCATTGAGCGCAGCGGCGGCGGCATCGAGTTGCTGGCCCTCGGCGCTGGTCAGGCTGGAGGCCGAGCGGCCCAGCACCAGGTAGGACAGTGCCTGGGAATCGTCGCTGGACGGGTCGGTCCAGACATTGACCTGGGGCGAGGAGGCCCGGCCGCTGACGTCGATGCCGGCGGTGATGTCCTCGGCGTCGATGCGGCGTTCGGCGCGCACATCGAGCACCGGGTCGGCCACCGGGCTGTTGTTGAAGACCAGATTGCCGCGGGTCACCTTCAGTTCCTGGCCGTAGGCCTTGTAGCGGCCGTCGACCGACAGGCGACCGTTGCCGGTCATCTCGCGCCCCGGCACCGCGCGCACGCGCAGTTCGCCGCGCATGCGGCCATCGAATCCGAAGCCGCGCAGGCCGACGTTCTCGCCCACGCCCACCGTCAGGTCGAGTGCCAGCGACGAGGCGGTCCCGCTGTCGTCGGGATCGATGGGATCGAGCACGACCACGTCGGGCGAGGCCGACACGCCCTCGCTCAGGCGCTCGAGATCGAGCAGCGCGACATCGACGAACACCTTGCCGGTGACATTGAGCGGTTGCTGCGCCGCATAGCGCACGGTGATGTCGGGCGAGGCGATGATGTGCATGTCGCTCGTGTCGGCCGCGAGCACGTCGGTGCCGCGCAGGTTGAGCTCCAGCGGCGTCGCCTCGCCGCGCCAGTCCAGCCGGCCGTCGATGTCGAGCGTGCCCTTGCCCGAACGCACGTTGCCACTGATGCGGGCGGTGCCGTCGGGCAGCGCGTCGAGCCCGACGTTGCCGTCTTCGAGCGCGATCGCCAGCGAGGGAATCTCGGTTGTGAAATCGCTCAGCCGTGCCTGCCCGCCGATCGTCGGCTGCGCGCGGGTGCCGCCCAGCTGGATGTCGGCGGTCAGGCGGCCTTTGGGCTCGACGATGTCGGGCGAGAACAGCTCGACGAACGTCAGGTCCTCGATATGGGCGACCAGCGAACCGGACAGCGGCGAATACGCATCCCAGCCGTTGGTGACCTGCGCCTGGATGCGGCCGACCTCGTTGAGCGTTGTCGTCAGGCGCGCGCTGAGCCGGTTGGCGTCGAACTCGGCATCGAGCGCGAGATCGTCGTAGGTGATGACGTCGTTGCGTGCGCGCTCGGACGTGCGCACGCCGCCGCTGGCCGAACGCACGCTGGCGCTGCCGGCAAAGCCGTTGCCGACCGGGCGCGCGCGACCTTCGAGCGTGATCTCGCCGCGCAGTACGAACGCCTGCCCGCCGTCCTGCTCGGGCAGATAGGGCGTCGCGAGCGCCAGTGGCAGGCGGTCGCCGCGTACGCTGACGCCCTGGCGCGGCCAGTCCGCACTGGCGCACAGCGAGCCGCCGCCGCTGGAGGCAAAGCAACTTTCCGACAGCGTGATGCGCGTCCCGGCCTGGGCGAACCGCGCGGGCGCCTGCAGCGCCCAGCTCGCGCCTGTCGTCGGCGCCAGGCGCAGCGTGGCCAGCGTGCCCTGCCAGCCGCCGCTGCGCTGGGTCGCCTCGCCCGACAGCGACAGCGTGCCGATCTCACCGCGCGCGTCGGCCTGCAACTGCAGCGCGGTGATCGCGCCGCGTGCCGACACCTGGACCGCGTCCAAGGCGACACCGGCCTGCACGCCGCTGGCCGAGACTTCCAGCGTGCCCGCATCGCTGCGCCACGGCAGGCGGCCGTCGATCCGTGCGCTGGCTGCGGCGTAGTCGCCGAAACGCAGCGCAGTGCCGGTGAGGTCGGCCGCGATGCCGGGCGCGGTGCGTGCGCCGGTGGCCCGCAGCGTGCCGCGCAGCGTGCCCCCGCCCTGGGGCAGGAAATCGGCCAGTTGCAACGGCGCCAGCTCGGCGTCGATGTCCAGGGTGTCGGCGACCTTGGCGCGCGCATCCACGCGGCTGCCACCGAGCGTCAGTGCGACCTCGCCCTCGAAATCGCTGCGTCCGGCCTCGCCCGCGTCGCTGGCCGGCCCGTGCATCGCAAACGTCGCACGGCCGTCCAGCCGCCGGCCGCGCAGCGTGCCGCCGAGCTGGTCGGCCTCGACGGCCACGTCCAGGCCGCCGTCGTCGCGGGTGTTGCCGGTCGTGGCGAAGCGGCCGTCGACTGCGCCCTTCCAGTCGCGGGCGAAATAGCCCGGATCGAAGCCGGCCAGGGTCGCGGCGATCTCCCATTGCAAGGCCGGCGCCCAGGCCACGTCGCCGGTCGCATCGAGCGTGCCGGTCGGCATCTCGACGTGCGCGGTGTGCAGGCGCATGCGCTCCGAGTCGCCGCGGCCGTCGAAATCGACGCGTGCGCGCAGGCCATCGCGTTCGATCCCCGCCTTGCCGATCGCCGCCCACGCCGCGGTGCTGCCGGCGATGCCCAGATCGGCATCGGCGAGGATCGGCGGCGCAGGGTCGGCGCTGTCGGGGTCGGCGCCGAACTGCAGGCCGCGCGCGTTGACCGCGAAGCGGAACCGCACATCGCCGGGCTCGGCGACATCGGCGTGGCCGCGCAGCGTCACCCGCCCGTCGAAGGCGTCGACCACCAGCCGTTCGACGTCCAGGCGCTGGTCCTCGAGCCGGAGCTTGGAGGGCTGCAGCACCACCGCCAGCGGCGCGGCATCGGGTTCGCCGATCGTGACCTTGCCTTGCAGCGTGGCTGCACCGCCGGTGCCGTCGGCGCGCAGGTCGAAGGCCAGCGGCGTGCCCGGCTCGCCATTGCCGAGCAGCAGCGACGGGTCGAGCCGCGTGGTGTCGGCGCGCAGCGCCCAGCCCGGATCGTCGCGACCGCGCAGGGTGATCAGTGCGCGCAGCGGCGCCGGCGCGTGGCCGATCGCCGCGATGTCCAGATGCGCCAGATCGCCGCGCGCGACCAGGCCGATGCGCGGCCGCGTGCGTCCGGGCGGTGCCGGCATCAGCGCGCTGGCGGTCAGGTCCATCCGGTAGTCGTCGTCCGGTGAGTACACCCCGTCTGCGGTGAACCGGCCGCGGTCGCTGTCGACGACGATCCCGGTCAGCCGCAGCTCACCCTGTTGCGCATCGAGTCCGCCGCGCAGCGTGCGGATATCGATCATCGGCTCGCCCATGCGCGTGACCCGGAAGCCGTCGACGCGGATCGTGTCGGCCTGCAGCGACAGGGGCAGGTCGATGCGCGGCAGCGAATCGGGCCAGCGCGGCAGCTCGAACGGCGTGTCGACCGGCGCCGGCAGTTCCAGCACCGCCTGGTCGACATCGAGCACATCCAGGCGCAGGCGCCGGCCGACCAGCGGCATCAGCGCCGGGTCGATGGTCACGCGTGCGGCGGTGAAGGTCAGCACCCTCGGCTCCTCGCACTGCCCGTAGGGCACCGGCTTTTCCTCGACGTCCGGACAGCTGCGCTGCACGTAGCGCACGTCGTACATCGTCAGTGGTCCCGACGCGGGGCCCTCGGCCGCGCGCCAGGTCAGCTCGGTGCCGGCCGGCAGACGAGCGGCGATCTGGTTGAGCAGGAAGTCGCGGCCGCCGAACGTGGTCAACAGCCACCACACCAGGCCGACGACCAGCACCGCCAGCACGGCGACGCCGATCGCGCTGCGGATCGCCAGCTTGCGTCTGCGCGCGCGTCGGCGCTGGCGCAGTTCGGCGATGCGCGCCTCGCGCGCTTCGGGGGTCAGGTCGTCGGGCAGGCGGTCGCGCCGGAAAGCCATTTCAGAACTCCGCGCCGATGCTCAGGCCGATGGTGAAGGCCGAATCGGGATTGTCGAGGCCGCGACCGATGTCGAGCTTCAACGGGCCGACCGGCGATTTGTAGCGTGCGCCGATGCCCACACCGGTGCGCCAGTTCGGCGAGGTGCCGTCGAACGCGTCGCCGCTGTCGACGAACACCGCCGCGCCGATCGTCTCGGTGAAGTAGCGCTCGAACTCGACGCTGGCCGTCACCACGTTCTTGGCGCCCAGCGCATAGGCCTTGCGGCCGTCGCGTGCGGGAATCCGCGGCCCGACCTCGCGCCAATCGTAGCCGCGGATGCTGCGGTCGCCGCCGGCGTAGAAGCGCAGGCTCGGCGGCATCGCAACCAACGCATTGGTGAAGGTGTGACCGAGCTCGCCGCGGACGATCAGCCGGCTCGACTCGCCGATGCCGCGGAACCAGCTCGCACGCGCATGCAGCTGGGTGAACGTCGCGTCCGAGGCCGCGCCCTCGATGCCGCCGCGCAGCATCACCGAGCCGCCGATGCCGGCAGTCGGGAACAGCCGGTCGTCGACGTCGATGTACTCGGCGCGCAGCGAGGGATAGGCGAACGTGGCGTAGCGGTACAGCGCGCCTGCGAACTCGTCGTCCGGGGCGACCGGGGTGTCGGGGTCTTCCTCGGGCGCGTAGGCCCAGCGCTCGCGCAACAGATGCAGCGAGGCGATCAGGTTCAGGCGGTCGTTGTACTGGCCGCTGCGGCTGCCGACCAGTTCGACGCGGCGCGAATCGATGTAGTCGGTCTGCTCGTCGGCAGCCTGCAGGCTGGCGGTGTACCAGCCGTCGAGCCAGGCGAACGCGGGGATGCGGTACTGCAGCGTCAGGGTCTTGCGGCGTTGCGCGTAGTCGAGTTGCGCCAGTGCCTTGTGGCCGCGCATGTTGACGTAGCGGCGCTCGACGCCGAGCCGGATGCCCGCACCGCTGTCGGTGCCGTAGCTCACGCCGGAGGTGTAGATGCTGCGCTTGGCCGGCGTCAGCGACACCTCGATCGGCACCTCGCGCTCGGCATTGGCATCCTCGACCTTCGGCTCGATGTCGATCGTGGAGAAGTAGTCGAGTCGCGAGAGCGATGTGCGCAGGCGGTCGAGACGACCCTGGTGGTAGTAGCTGCCTTCGTCCCAGTAGACCAGCCGTTCGAGCAGTTCGTCGTTGACGACGGGTTCGGGCGACTGCTTGAAGATCGTCGGGCCCATGTTGTAGCGCTCGCCGCTGGTCCACACCAGATCGATGTCGGCGGCGTGGTCGGCGCGGGTGATCTCGACGCGGCGCGATGCGAATTCGGCGTCGAAGTAGCCGCGCTCGCTGAGGCGGCGGCTGAGCCGGTTGCGGCTGCCGTCGTAGTCGGCGTGGTTGAACACACCGCCTTCGCCGGGCACGAAGCTCGCGACGTCGCGCGCCAGGTAGCGGTCCTGACCGCCGGGGCCGATGATCGCGATATCGCGATTGCGCACGCGCACCGGCTGGCCGGGGTCGACGACGATGCGGACCGCGAAGATGTTCTCCTTGCGTTCGCGTTGCACGTCGATCGTCGGCGAGTAGTAACCGAACGGCTCGAGCGCCTTGCGTGTCTGCGATTCGGCCTCGCGGATCAGATAAGCCATGCGCCGCCCGGACACGTCCTTGCCGATCGCGTCGTACAGCGCCAGCGAGACGCGCACGTTCTCGGTCATCTCCTCGTCGAGGCCGGAAATGTCGACACGATCGACACGCGCGGCCTGCGCCGCAGCCGACGAGAATACGAGAACGGTGGCGGCGAGGCACAACGGAAAGCGAGGCATCGGGCGAGGATACCCGGTGCGCGTCAAGAGTCGATTAACGTCGCGCGCGCCCGTGCGGCTCCACTCAAGCCGACAGGTGCCCGATCGCCGCAACGCTGCCCAGGCGGTCGGCCAGCCCCTGCAGCAGGGCCAGGCGGTTGCCGCGCAGCGCCGGGTCGTCGACGTTGACCATCACCGCGTCGAAGAACGCATCGACCTGCGGACGCAGCCGTGCCAGCCGCGTCAGCGCAGCGACGTAGTCACCCTGGGCCAGGGCCGGCCCGGTCTCGCCGTGCGCGGCCGCAACGGCCTCGGCCAGTGCCGCTTCGGCGGGCTCGCGCAGCAGTGCGGCGTCCACGGCGTCGGGAATCGCGTCGTCGGCCTTGCGCAGGATGTTGCGGATGCGCTTGTCGGCCGCGGCCAGCGCGGCGGCTTCGGGCAACTGCGCGAAGGTGCCGATCGCATCGATGCGCCGGTCGAGGTCGTACAGCGAGGCCGGGCGCAGCGCGGCGACCGCAGACAGGTGCGCGGCCGGCACGCCGCGGTCGGCGTAGTAGCCCTTCAGGCGCTCGAGCACGAAGTCATACAGCTCGCCCGCATCGGCCGACACGGTGGCGCCGTCCTTGCCGGTCGGCAACGCGCCGACGCGCTCGACCGCCGTGGCGAGCAGTCGATGCAGGTCGAGGTCGAAGCCGCTTTCGATCAGCGTGCGCGCCAGCCCCAGCGCGGTGCGGCGCAGCGCGAACGGGTCTTTGTTGCCGGTCGGCTTGAGGCCTGCGGCGAAGCCGCCGGCCAGCGTGTCCAGGCGCTCGGCGATCGCCAGCACCTTGCCCAGCGTCGAGAGCGCGATGTCGTCGCCGGCAAAGCGCGGCTGCCAGGCCTCGTCGAGCGCGTTCGCCAGCGCGCTGCGGTCGTCGTCGGACAAGCCGGCCAGCGCCGGGTCGTGCCGGGCGTAGTCCCGTCCGGCGATGCCCTGCAGTTCCGGGAACTCGCCGACCATCCGCGATTGCAGGTCGGCCTTCGACAGTTGCGCTGCGCGCTGGGCGAGCGCAGCGTCGACGCCGACCTGCGGCGCGATCGCCTGCGCCAGCGCCGCCACCCGCGCCACCTTGTCGGCGATGCTGCCCAGCTTGGCCTGGTAGGTCACCGTCCGCAGGCCCTCGTTCATCGCCGACAGGCCCTGCTTGAGGTCTTCGTCGAAGAAGAACTTGGCATCGGCGAAGCGCGGACGGATCACGCGCTCGTAGCCCTTGGCGACCTCGGCCGGGTCCTTGGAGACGATATTGGCGATGCCGATGAAATGCTCGGTCAGCCGGCCGTCGCGCAGGACCGGGAAGAACTTCTGGTTCGCTTCCATCGTCGCGATCAGCGCCTCCTGAGGCACCGCAAGGAACGCGGCCTCGAACGTACACGTCACCGCGCTCGGCCATTCGACCAGGCAGTTCACCTGCTCGAGATTGTCGGCCTCGATGCGCGCGTGGCCGCCGACCGCATGCGCCGCGGTCTCGACCGCATCGGCGATCGTCCGGCGCCGGGCATCGGGATCGACCAGCACCGAGGCTGCACGCAGCGTCTCGACGTAGTCGCCCGGGGCGGCGATCGCCACCGGCGCATCGTGCATGAAGCGGTGGCCGCGGCTGTCGCGGCCGGCGCGGGCGCCGAACAGCTCGGCCTCCACGACCGTATCGCCGTGCAGCGCCACCAGCCAGTGCACCGGGCGTGCGAACGCGTAAGCGTGGGCGCCCCAGCGCATGGGCTTTGGGATCGGCATCGCGGCGATCGCCTCGCGCAGCACCTCGGGCAGCAGCGCGGCGGTGGTCGCGCCGGCGGTCACCGTGCGATGCACGAAGCGCTCGCCCTTGGCGTCGGTGGTCTTCTCCAGTGCGGTCCAGGCGACGCCGGCCTTCGCGGCGAAGCCCTGCAGCGCCTTGGTCGGCTGGCCGTCGGCATCGAGCGCGATATTGAGATACGGCCCCAGCACCTCGCCGCGCTGTTCGGGCTGCTCGGCAGCGACGCCGGGCAGCAGCACCGCCAGGCGCCGCGGCGTGTACAGCGGCTTGGCATCGCCGCGGACCACGTTGATGCCGCGCTTGTCCAGCGCCGCGATCACACCGTCGAAGAACGCCTGGGCCAGGCCGGGCAACGCCTTGACCGGCAGTTCTTCGGTGCCCAGTTCGATCAGCAGGGGCTTGATGTCGGTCATGCGGAAGGACCCTTTCTCTTTTCGCCCGCCGTGCCCGCGGTGCGGGGGAGGGCCGTGTCGACCGCCGGACGGCGGATCATGGAACGTCTTGGCGCCTAGCCGATCCGGGCAGGTTCAGGCCGCGGCGTCGCGCCTGAGCCTCGGGAACCCGAGCTTCTCGCGCTGCGCGTAATAGGCCTTGGCGACCGCCTGGGCCAGCGTGCGCACGCGCAGGATGTAACGCTGGCGTTCGGTGACACTGATCGCACGGCGCGCGTCGAGCAGGTTGAAACTGTGGCTGGCCTTGCAGACCTGCTCGTAGGCCGGCAGCGGCAGGCCGATCTCGACGAGCTTGAGCGCCTCGGCCTCGCAATGGTCGAAGCGATGGAACAGCTCGGCGACGTCGGCGTGCTCGAAGTTGTAGGTGCTCTGCTCGACCTCGTTCTGGTGGTAGACGTCGCGGTAGGTCACCGGCGTGCCGTCGGGGCCGTGGGTCCAGACGATGTCGAACACGTTGTCGACGTTCTGCAGATACATGCACAGGCGTTCGAGCCCGTAGGTGATCTCGCCCAGCACCGGACGGCATTCCAGCCCGCCGGCCTGCTGGAAATAGGTGAACTGGGTCACCTCCATGCCGTTGAGCCAGACCTCCCAGCCCAGGCCCCAGGCGCCGAGTGTCGGCGATTCCCAGTTGTCCTCGACCAGCCGCAGGTCGTGCACCTGCGGGTCGATGCCCAGCTCGCGCAGCGAGCCGAAGTACAGCTCGACGATGTTGTCGGGATTGGGCTTGAGCGCGACCTGGTACTGGTAATAGCGCTGCAGGCGGTTGGGATTGTCGCCGTAGCGGCCGTCGGTGGGGCGGCGGCAGGGCTGCACGTACGCCGCGTTCCACGGCTCGGGGCCGAGCGCTTGCAGGAACGTGGCCGGATGGAAGGTGCCCGCGCCGACCTCCAGGTCCAGCGGCTGGATCAGCACGCAGCCCTGACGGGCCCAATAGGTGTTGAGCGTGAGGATCAGCTCCTGGAACGTCGGTCCGGTCATCGGAGTGGGCGTGGCGGCGGCGCGCTAGTATAGCGGTCCACGCCATGCCGCCCGCCGCGCCAGGCGGCCGCGGCCACGGAGGAACAGGCTTGAACGACCCCCGGATGCCGCCGTCGTCCGCAGGCCATGAGGCCGGCGCGCCCGCCGCGCGGCTGCCGCCCGCGCGGCTGCCGCCCGGGCGGTTGACGTTCGAGCCGGTCGTCGCCGCGCTGGTCGCCGACGGCCTGCTGGCACCGGCCGACGCCGAGCGCGCGCGTGTGGGCGGGCGCGCGACCCGCGGCCTGGAGGCGGTGCATCCGCTGGTGCTGTTGGCCAATCTCAAGCTGCCTTCGGCGTTGCGCCCCGGGCGCGAGTTGGGTCTGGAAGCGTTGACCCAATGGCTGGCGCAGCGCACCGGGCACGCGTATCTGCGCATCGACCCGACCAAGATCGTCGTGGCCGATGTGACCGACCTGGTCTCGCACGCCTATGCCCGCCGGCATCGCATCCTGCCGGTCGAGGTCACCCCCCAGCACGCGCGCATCGCGACCAGCGAACCGCTGGCGCTCGACTGGCTGCCCGATCTGCAGCGCCTGCTGCGTCGGGACATCGACCTGATCGTCGCCAATCCGCTCGACCTGCATCGCTACACGATGGAGTTCTTCGGGGTCACGCGCTCGGTGCGCGGCGCGCGCGACCTGCGCGACGGGGGCGGCAGCGCGCCGTCGTTCGAGCAGTTGGTCGAACTCGGCCGCTCGGGCGACGTCAACGCCGACGACCAGCACATCGTGCACATCGTCGACTGGCTGCTGCAGTACGCCTACGAGCAGCGCGCCTCGGACATTCACCTCGAGCCGCGCCGCGACGTCGGCCGCGTGCGCTTCCGCATCGACGGCGTGCTGCACAAGGTGTTCGAAATGCCGCCGCCGGTGATGACCGCTGCGGTCAGCCGCATCAAGGTGCTCGGGCGCATGGACCTGGCCGAGCGTCGGCGGCCGCAGGACGGCCGCATCAAGACCCGCTCGCCGGGCGGGCGCGAGGTCGAGATGCGCCTGTCGACGATGCCCACCGCATTCGGCGAGAAGTGCGTGATGCGCATCTTCGATCCCGACACCGCCTTCAAGACGATCGCGCAGTTGGGGTTCGACGATGGCGAGGCGACGGCCTGGAACGCGCTGGTGCAGCGCCCGCACGGCATCGTGCTGGTCACAGGCCCGACCGGCTCGGGCAAGACCACGACGCTGTACTCGACGCTACGCGCGTTGGCCACGCCCGACGTCAACGTGTGCACGGTCGAGGACCCGATCGAAATGGTCGCCGTCGAGCTCAACCAGATGCAGGTGCACGCCGCGATCGACCTGACCTTCGCCCAGGGCGTGCGCACGCTGCTGCGCCAGGACCCGGACATCATCATGATCGGCGAGATCCGCGATCTGGACACCGCGCAGATGGCGGTGCAGGCCGCGCTGACCGGCCACCTGGTGCTCTCGACGCTGCACACCAATGACGCGCCGTCGGCGATCACGCGGCTCCTCGATCTGGGGCTGCCGCACTACCTGATCGCGTCCACCCTCAATGGCGTGCTCGCCCAGCGCCTGGTGCGCACGCTGTGCCCGCACTGCCGGAGCGCGCGCGCAGTCGACCCGGACGGCTGGCGCGCGCTGGTCGGCCCCGACGGACCGCCACCGCCGGCGCAGGCCTGTGGTCCGGTCGGCTGCCTGGAATGCCGCAACACCGGCTACCTCGGCCGCGTCGGTCTTTACGAACTGATGCCGGTGACACCGGCGCTGCGGGCATTGATCCAGCCGGAGATGTCCCTGGCCGGTTTTGCCCACGCAGCAGTCGTCGCCGGCCTGCGCACCTTGCGGATGGCCGGCGCGGAGAAGGTCGCGCAGGGGCTGACGACGGTCGAGGAAGTGATGGCGGTGCTGCCGCCACGCGAGTAGACGCGCCGGCTCGGCCCCACCCGGCGCGCTGCGCACGCCGACCTCCCTTGCGGGCGGGGGAGGTGAGATCTCGACGCAGCGTCCTGCCGGCTCGCGACGCACCGCGCCTTCTCCTGTTTCAAGACGGGAAGAGGCGGGGATGGGCGCTTTTCAGCGTTGAGTCGCTACGCTTGCGCTTCCATCCACGCGCTCACACCACGATGGCTTCCGATCTCCCCATCCTGATCCTGCAAACTGGACGGCCGGTCCCGTCGATGCGTCGCTATGGCGGCTTCGCGCACTGGATCCGGGTCGCGGCCGGGCTGGCGCGCGATCAGGTCGCGGTGGTCGATGTCGAAGGCGGTGCGGCATTGCCGCCGGCCGACGCGGTGCGGGCGACGATCGTCACCGGCTCGGGCGCGATGGTCACCGACCGCGCCGAGTGGAGCGAGCGCAGTGCGGTCTGGCTGCGCGATGCCGCGCAGGCGGGCATGCCGCTGCTGGGCATCTGCTACGGCCACCAGCTGATCGCCCACGCGCTCGGCGGCGAGGTCGGCGCCAATCCCGGCGGGCGCGAGATGGGCACGGTGGAGATCGAGACGCTGGCCGCCGCCAGCGACGATCCGCTGTTCCGCGGCTTGCCGCCGCGGTTCGCCGCGCAGGTCACGCACCTGCAGAGCGCGCTGGCGCTGCCCGCAGGTGCGGTGCCGCTCGCCCGCTCGGCGCTCGAGCCGCACCATGCCTTCCGCTGGGGCGAGCGGGTCTGGGGCGTGCAGTTCCATCCCGAGTTCAGCGCCACGCACATGCGCGGCTACATCCGCGCCCGGGCGCAGCCGCTGCGCGAGGAGGCCGCCGATCCGGCGGCGATGCTGGCCGCGGTACGGGCCGCGCCGCATGCGCGCACGGTGCTGCGGCGCTTCGCGGCCGTCTGCGCTCTGCCACCGAGGCCAGCGGTCGGTGAGCGGCGCTGACCACGTAACAGTGGCGGCTTGGCGTGCGGCCTGCGCGCCGCGTGCATCGGCACTGCAGTACGATGGCCGGCCTCGTGGCACGACGCCACGTGCGGAACGGGAAGCAGCGGGATGACGATTCGGAGCGTGGGAGCGGGCCACGGCTGGCAGTGGCTGGTGCAGGCGGTCAACGTCGGCCGCGGCAATCCCCGGGCGGTGTACGGCGCGGTGGCCATCGTGTCGCTGCTGGCGTTGCTGCCCAGCGTGCTGCAGTTGGTGCTGCAGCTCGCATTCGGGCTCGATGCGCAGTCGCAACTGATGCTGATCGGCGCGCTCTCGCTGGTCTCGATCCTGGTCTACCCGCTGCTGATCGGCGGCGTGTTGCGGGTCATCGATGCGGTCGAGCATGGCCGGCCGGCACGACCGGGCGACCTGTTCTCGGTGTTCTCGGTCGGTGCCGGGCGCCTGGTCGGGTTCGGGCTGTTGATGGGCGCGCTGTACATCGCCACGTTCTACACGCTGGTCAGCCTGTTCGGCGACGGCGTGCCGGAGTGGTACCTGGAGATCATGACGATCACCCAGGAGATGGGCGCCAGCCAGACCCCGCCGTCCGCGCCGCCCGAGCTGCCGATGCCGCCTGCGGGGATCGGTCCGTTGATGGCGCTGGGCCTGCTGTTTGGCATGTTCTATGCGACCGTCTATGCGATCGGGCTGGGCCAGGTCGCGCTGGGCGGGCGCAGCGTGTTCGCGGCGTTCGGCGATGGCGTGCTGGCCACGCTCAAGAACGTACTGCCGGTGTTGGTGATCGCTGCGCTGGCGATGGCGGGCGGTTTTGCGCTGATCCTGGTGTTCGGCGTGGTGGCGTCGCTGGTGACGATCGTCGCCGGGCTGCTGCATCCGGCGCTGGGCGCCTTCCTGGTGCTGCCGATGTACCTGGCGCTGCTGCTGGTGCTGTACGTGGTGATGTTCGGTGCGATGTACGTCATGTGGCGCGACATCTGTGGCGATGCCGCCGCGCCGGCCGGACCGCCCCCGGGCTCGACGATCGAACTGTAGGCCGACGCGGGCGCTTACAGCCCCAGCGTCGCGTCCAGCGCGGCGGTCACGCTGCGGTCGACGGCGTGCATCAGCCAGGCCAACAGCAGGAAGCAGGCCGGCAACTGCAGCGCCAGCCACAGCCGCACGGGCAGGGGCATCGGCCGCGCATCGACGCGGACCACGCGGGTCCCGGCGATCCGGTCGTGCAAGGCTTGGTGGCGCGGGGCGCGTCCGGCCAGCGCATGGCCGATGTTGAGGCTGGCCCACGACAGCAGGCCGGCCGCCTGGCGCAGCGTCGCGCGCACGGGGCCGGGCGGCAGGCCGTCGTCGTCGACCACGCGCAGGCCCAGCAGGCGCTTGCCTGGTGTCGCCTGCCAGCGCGAGCCTTCGAATCCCGCGAACCAGAACAGGGCCAGCAGCGCAAATGCCAGCATCGGCGGCAGCAGCCAGGCGCTGACTGCGACCGACAACTGGCCGACCGCGGCGTGCAGCGCAGGATCGGCCAGCCAGGTCCGGGCCAGCGCCGCCGGTGCGACGCCGCGGTCGGCGGCGTCGGCCATCGTGCCGGCCATCGTCAGGCTCAGTGCGTCGAGCGTCTCGCCGCAGGCGGCCAGCCCCGCGCACAGGCGGCGATGCAGCAGTGCGACGACGACCACGGCGATCGCGGCCGCGTCCAGCGACCAGGCCGCATAGCGGCGCGGCAGCGACGTCGGCGCGCCCGCGCTCATGCGCGGTCTTGCAGCGGGCCGGGCTTGGGCGCCAGCAATCGGGCGGCGATGATGCCGGCCTCGTAGAGCAGGCACATCGGCACGGCCAGCATCAGCTGGGAGACCACGTCGGGCGGGGTGATCACCGCCGCCAGCACGAACACGCCGACCACCGCGTAGCCGCGCGCCTCGCGCAACTGGTCGGTGGTCACCCAGCCCAGCAGCACCAGGATCACCAGCGCCACCGGCAACTCGAAGCTCAGGCCGAACGCCAGGAAGATCACCAGCACGAAGTTCAGGTAGGCGTTGATGTCGGTCATCATCGCCACGCCATCGGGGGTGACCAGAGTCAGGAACCGGAACACCGACGGCAAGACGAAGAAGAAGGCGAACGCGCAGCCGATGTAGAACAGCGCGACCGCCGAAGCCAGCAGCGGCAGCGCCAGCCGCTTCTCGCGCTTGTACAGGCCCGGCGCGACGAACGCCCAGGCCTGGTACAGCAGCCAGGGCATGGTCGCCACCAGCGCGGTGAAGAATGCGAGCTTGAGCGGCGCGAAGAACGGCGAGGCGACCTCGACCGCGATCAGGTGCGCGCCTTCGGGCAGCTTGTCGAGCAGCGGCTGGGCGAGCAGGCCGTACAGGCGATTGGCGAACGGCAGCAAGACCACCAGCACGATGCCGGTGCCGGCCAGGCCGCGCATCAGGCGCATGCGCAGCTCGATCAGGTGATCGACCAGGCTGCCCTCGCCTGCGTCGTCGTCAGCGTGCCGCGCCATCGCCGGCCTCCTGGGGGACGCGTGGGGGCGAGGTCGGATCGGCGGCGATCGCGCCTGGCGGCAGTGCGGGCATCTCGGGGTCGGCGGCGGGCGGGGCCGAGGCCTGCGCCTGGGGCGCAGCCGGGGGGGCGGGCACGCGCCGGGCCTCGTCGGCCAGTTCGGCGGCGCCGCGACGGACCGCGTCGAACTCGTCGCGCACCTTGCTCTGGGCATCGCGCAACTGGGTGCTGACATCGGCGATCGAACGCTGCGCGTCCTGGACGCTGCGCTTGAGCTCCTCGGCCTCGAGTTCGCGTTCCAGTTCGGCCTTGACCGAGTGCCACTGGGTGCGCGCCCGGCGGACCCACAGCCCGGCGAAACGCGCGGCCTTGGGCAATCGCTCCGGGCCGAGCACGATCAACGCGACCACCGCGATGATCAGCAGTTCGCCGGACCCGATCCCGAACATCGTCGCGCGCGTCGACCCGCGATCAGCGCGGGGTGTGGTCTTCGCGTCGCGCGCGGTCGGCGGTCGACTCCGACTCCCGCGAACGGTCGTCGAGACGCTCGGGCGGCACATCGTCGTCGTGCATGCCCTTCTTGAAGCCCTTGACCGCCTCGCCGAGGTCGCGCCCGGCACCGCGCAGCCGCTTGGTGCCGAACACCAGCAGCACGACGAGCAGGACGATGAGCCAATGCCAGATGCTGAAACTGCCCATGGCGGGACCAGTCTGATTCGAGTGGACGGCTAGGATAGCGCACCGACCACGCCCGCCGGCCTCACGCGCCAATGGAGCGCGGGCCCGGCGGTGCTTACGGCAGCGGTTCGACCTGCGCGGGCTGGTCGTTGACGGTCTCGAAGGGCTGCGGCGTCGGGTCGTAGGACTGCGCCGGCAGCGTGGTCGCCTCGGGGACGCCCTGAATCCGCGGCGCCGGCTGCGCGGCACCCGAGGCCACGGCGGCGCCGCCGCGGGCCACGCGCGCGGTGGCGCTGGCCTCTTCCAGACGATCGCGGAAATCGACGATCGCGCCCGACGGCGCCTGACCGGGCCGGTTCTCGAGAATCGCGCGCGGCGTGGTGGTGTTGCCATAGACCGCGACATTGGCCTCGTCGTCGATCGACAGCACCGCGCCGTCGAGCGCGACGCCGGCAAACAGGCCGCGTGCACGCGACCACGACCAGATCTCGGCCTTGAGCTGGCCATCGGTCAGCGCCGCCGCATTGCGGCCCACCGGACCGGCGGCGACGCCGGCATCGGCGCCCAGGGTGAACTTGCCGTTGACGATCGATTCGAGACTGCGTTCGTTGCGGAACACCAGCACCACATCCGAAGACTGCACGCCGGCCTGCAGGCCGATGCTGCCGCCGGTGAGCTTGACGAAGGCGGGGTTGGACCAGGTGCCGTCGGCGGTCCGCACCGACAGCAGGCCATGACCACGACGACCGCCGATGACCAGGCCGGCCTTCACGGTGTCGGGGATCACGATGATCGCGCGGGCCTCGTCGAGCAGTTTGTCCGGGATGCCGGACTCGGGGATCGCCTGGATCTCGTTGAGCACGCGCACCGCATTCTGGGCCCGCGCGTCCTCCCGTGGACCTGCGAGAGCAGGGCCTGCGACGAGCGCGACGGCGAGACCGGCGATCAACAGGGAACGACGCGGGGACAGGCGCATGGAAGGCTCCGGAAAATGAGAAGGGGCGAGGGCGCAACGCGGCGCGGAGCGGCCGATTCAGGCTAGTGACGAGGCCATGAATCGTGCATGAGTTCGGCCGGCTGCGGCGCGGCGATCGTGTCGGCTGCATTGCGGCGGCCAGCCTGCCATCCTATGCGGATGTCCGCTCATCCGCTTCCGCCAGGCGCCGCGCCGGTCGCCACCGCCGTGCTGATCGTCAACCTCGGTACGCCCGATGCGCCCACCGCCGACGCGGTGCGGGCGTACCTGGACGAATTTCTGTCCGATCCGCGCGTGGTGCGCCTGCCGCGCTGGTTGTGGCTGCCGTTGTTGCGCCGGGTGATCCTGCCGCGACGCTCGCCCAAGGTCGCGCACAAGTACGCCGAGATCTGGCTCGATGGCGGCTCGCCGCTGGCGGTGTACACGCGTCGGCTGGCCGAGGCGGTCGATGCGCGGATGCCCGAGCTGCGTGTGGTCCACGCGATGCGCTACGGCCGCCCGGCGCTGGCGCCGACGATGCGCGCGCTGGCCGCCGAGGGCATCGGCCGGATCCTGGTGCTGCCGCTGTATCCACAGTATTCGACGACGACCACCGCCTCGGTCGCCGACCGCATCGCCGAAACCCCGATCGACGGCGTCGAGGTCCGCATGATCGAGGACTACGCACGCGACCCGGGCTGGCTGCAGGCGCTGGCCGCTTCGGTGCAGGCGCATCGCCAGGCGCATGGCCGGGGCGAGGTGTTGTTGTGCTCGTTCCACGGCATTCCCCAGCGCATCGTCGACCAGGGCGATCCCTACGCCGAGCGCTGCGAGGCGACGTTCCGCGGGCTGGTGGACGCCCTGGGCAGCGAAGCCGGCGACTGCCGCATGGCCTACCAGTCCCGCTTCGGCGCCGGCAAGTGGCTGCAGCCGGCGACCGATGCCACCCTGATCGCGATGGCCAAGGCGGGCGTGCGCGAGGTCGATGTGCTGTGCCCGGGCTTTCCGGCCGACTGCCTGGAGACGCTCGAGGAAATCGCGATGCAGAACGCCGAGTTGTTCGTCGCCAACGGCGGCACGCGGCTGCGCTACATCCCCTGCCTCAACGACGCGCCCGCGCATGCCGACGCGATGGCGACGCTGCTGCGCCGCGAACTGGACACATGGGCATGACCGGCGCGGACTTCGCACTGGAGATCGGTATTGGTACCGTCCGCGGCCTGCGCTTCGGAACCCTGGGCGCGCGCCGGGTGCTGGCGCTGCACGGCTGGCTCGACAACGCCGCGAGCTTCGGGCCGCTGGCCGCGCATCTGGACGGGCTCGATCTGGTCGCGCCCGACCTGCCCGGACACGGCCGCAGCGTGCACATGCCCAAGGGGACCGACTACACCTTCGTCGGCGCGGTGCACCAGGTGCTCGATATCGCCGATGCGCTGCAGTGGGACCGCTTCGCGCTGCTCGGACACTCGATGGGCGCGGGCATCGCCAGCCTGGTCGCCGCCGCGTGTCCGGAGCGGGTCGAGCGGCTGGTCGCGATCGAGGCGCTCGGGGCGTTGCCCGAGACCGAGGACAACACTGTCGTGCGGCTGCGCGAAGCGGTGACGTCCGCGCGTGGACTGGGCGAACGGCCCCTGCGCGTGTTTCCCGATCTCGATGCCCCGGTGCGTGCGCGCATGCGGGTCAATGCGCTGTCGGAAGGATCGGCGCGCCGGTTGGTCGAGCGCGGCGTGCAGGCCGTCGACGGCGGCCACGTGTGGTGCAGCGATCCGCGGCTGACCGTGCCGACCGCGGTGCGCATGACGCCCGGCCAGGTCGATGCGCTCGTGGCCGGCATCGACTGCCCGACCCGGGTGATCTATGCCGACCCACCGCAGGACTATCTGCCCGAGCCCGACCGCAGCCGCCGCGCGCGCCTGCTGCCCGATGGCGACCTGGTCGTGATCGCAGGCGGGCACCATCTGCACATGGAGCAGCCCGACGCGGTCGCCGCGGCGATCGGGGATTTCCTCCAGCATTGAGTCCCCTGCGGCGCGCGCGTCGCTCGGCGCTCACCCTGTCAGCAGCGTGTGCAGCGTGCCCTTGAGCCGTCGCCCTTCGCTGCGGAAGTAATCGCGTGCCCGCCGCCAGTCGGGGCAGCGCGCCTCGACCTCGCGCCAGAATGCGCGCGAGTGGTCGGCATGCACCAGGTGGCAGAGCTCGTGCACCAGCACGTACTCGAACGCCGACGGCGTGCCGAGCACCAGGGCCAGGTCGAGCGCGAGCGTGCCGTCGGGCGCCAGTGAGCCCCACTGCGAGGACATCGGCCGGATCCGGATCCGCGACGGCGTACGCGGCAGGCCGGGCAGGTAGCCGGGCAGCCAGCGGGCGACGTCGGCGCGCGCCTGGGCTTCGTAGAACTCCCGCAGCGCGCGCTGCAGCGCCGCCGGACCGGCCTGTGCGGGCGCGGCGAACACCAGATGCTCGCCGTCCGCTCGGACGTGGGCGAAGCGACCGGATTGCCAATCCACCGCGTGCAGCGCGCCGCGCAGCGGCAAGTGCGTGGTCAGGTCGCGGTGCAGCGGCGAGGTCTCGCCGTGTTCGGCCAACTGCTCGGCGAGCCACGCGCGGTGCTGGTACACGAAGGCCTCGCCGGCCGCGAGACTGGCGCGCAGCGGCAGCGTCAACCGCGCGCCACGCTCGCTGACGCTCAGGCGAATGCGGCGCGCACGCGGATCGCGCACGCGCAGCACCTGGATCCGGCGGCCGTCGTCGAGCCGGACCTCGAGCGTGTCGCGACGCACCGGCGTGGCAGCCGGGGACGACGAGGTCAGGCGCGAGGACGGCGGCATGGGCGGAGTGTAAGGCGCGCGCAGGGCGCGCCTGCGCTCATTCGACCTTCGAGAGCTTGAACGCGCCTTCGAGCACCTTGAACAGCCGCTTGAACTCGCCGCGCATCAACGCAAACCGCGCATCGAGTTCGGCCTGGCGGTCGTCGGCGTCGGTGTGCTCGAGCGTGTCGAGGGCGCCGTCGAGCAGCTTGAACTTGCGCACGATCAGGTCCTCGCCGAGCACGAACTCGATCTGGTCGTCGAGCGTGAGCGCCAGCTTGGTCACCTGCTTGCCGGCGTCGAGATGGCGGGTGATCTCCTCGCACTGCAGGTCCTGCCGCTGGCACTTGACGATCGCGCCCTGGTCGGACGGATCCTTCAGCTCGCACTCTTCACCCAGCGCCAGGCCATCGGGCAACGGCTCGCCGGCGATCCAGCCAGTCATCACCGCGCGCGGCGAGGTCTCGGCGTTGAGCGGCAGCGCCGGGAAGCTGCCCATCGCGGTGCGCACCTGGCTGACCACGTTCTCGGCGCTCTTGCGGCTGGAGGTGTTGACCGCGATCACGCCCAGTTCCAGGTCGATCAACGCATCCGAGCGCACCGGGCGCACGAATGCACGCGGCAGCAGCTCCTGCAGGATGTCGTCCTTCATCTGCTTGCGCATCTTACCGCCCGGCTTGCGCGCGTTCTTTTCCTCGTACTCCTCGATGCGCACGGCCAGGAACTCGTTGACCACCGCGCCGGGCAGGATCTTCTCCTGGCCGCCGACGGCCAGCCAGATCCCGTCTTCCATGCGGTGGGTCAGTGCATCGGCCTCGCGGCCCAGCGCCGGCACGAAGCCGTGGGTGGACATCTCCAGCGGGCCGACGTCGCGCAGGCGGAACTCGCCGACCTGGGTCTCCAGTTCGGAGACATCGACGGAGGTGGGGAAGCGGAACAGGGTCAGATTCTTGAAGAACATCGAAAGGCCGTGATTGGGATGGGGGATTGAAAAAGGAACAAGCCGTGGCGCCGCCATCGCGTGCGCGGCCTGCTGCCACGTCACCGGACGCGGCGGCGTCGCGGCTCAGTCGCGAACGTCGTGCGGCGCGCCGGCCAGCCAGTCGTGCGCGTCGGGCAAGGCCGCGCTGCGGCTGCCCAGCGACAGGAAGTCGAACAGTTTCGGATCGCTGAGCTGCGAGGGGCGGATGTCGCCGAGCGCGCGCGCGATGGTTTCGATGCGCCCGGGGTGCGTCTTCTCCCACTGCGCCATCATCAGCCCGACCTGCTTGCGCTGCAGGTTCTCCTGCGAGCCGCACAGATTGCACGGGATGATCGGGAAGGCCTTGGCGTCGGCGTAGGCGACGATGTCGGCCTCGGCGACATAGGCCAGCGGGCGGATCACCACATGCTTGCCATCGTCGCTGCGCAGCTTGGGCGGCATGCCGCTGAGCTTGGCGTGGAAGAACAGGTTGAGAAAGAACGTGGCCACCAGGTCGTCGCGGTGGTGGCCCAGCGCGATCTTGGTGAAGCCGTTGGCCTCGGCGTAGGTGTACAGCGCGCCGCGGCGCAGCCGCGAACACAGCGAGCACATCGTTTTGCCTTCGGGCACGACGCGCGAGACGACCGAATAGGTGTCCTGCTCGATGATGTGGAAATCCACGCCGAGCGTGCGCAGGTACTCGGGCAGGATGTGCTCGGGAAAACCGGGCTGCTTCTGGTCCAGGTTGACCGCGGTGATCGAAAACGACACCGGCGCCTTGGCCTGCAACTGCAGCAGGATGTCGAGCAGTGTGTAGCTGTCCTTGCCGCCCGACAGGCAGACCATCACCTTGTCGCCGTCCTCGATCATCCCGAAGTCGGCAATCGCGCGTCCCACCTGGTGGCGCAGGCGCTTGCCCAGTTTCTGGGTCTCGTGCGCCGCGCGGCGCGGGTCGAGCGTGCGGGGCAGGGGGTCTGGCAGGGGCAGGACGGTGCTCATCGCCCATAGTCTAACGGCGCCGGCCTGCGCGGCTGCGACCTGCGTTCAGCGCGCGTGCCGCGTGCTGCGGGCAGGCGCGCCTTATACTGCGGCCGACCGCCGGCGCCCGTCGCGCCGCCCTTGGGAGACCCGCAGACGTGAAGCACTGAGCCGACATCCGAGCCGCCGTCCTCCGCTCGAGGACGCCATTCGAGTCTGCGCACAGGTCACGTCATGTCCTCTGTTCCGTTCCCGGGCTTCGCCCCGGCCGGCGTCGTCCCGTCGGACGCCGCACCTTCCGATCCGCTGCATGCCCGCAACCTGACGGCGACGCTCGCCGATGGGCGGGTGCTCTACGCCGGTCTCGACCTGCGCCTGCCCGCCGGGCCGAGTGCGCTGGTCGGCGACAACGGCAGCGGCAAGTCGACCCTGCTGCGCCAGCTCGCCGGCGACCGATCCCCCGAGGGCGGCCGGGTGCACCGCACCGCGGACCTGGCCTGGCTGCCGCAGGTACCGGCGACATTGCCGGCGCGGGTGATCGACCTGCTCGGCGACGGTCCGCGCCTGGATGCGCTGCGCCGGCTGCTGGCCGGTGACGGCTGCGCCGAGGATGTGGTGCGCGTCGGCGAAGACTGGACGCTGGAGACGACCTGGCGCGAGCGCCTGGATGCCCTGGGACTGGAGGGCGTCGGCCTGGACGCGGATCCGGCGCGGCTGTCGGGCGGCGAGCGCCAGCAACTGCGCCTGCTGGCGATCGCGCATTCTCCCGCGCCGATCCTGTTGCTGGACGAGCCGAGCACCTTCCTCGACGCCGAGGCCTCGATGCATTGGCAGGACGTGTTCGCGCGTCGCAGCGGCGCGGTGCTCGTGGCGAGCCACGATGCGGCGTGGTTGCACGCGATGCCGCGATTGTTCGAACTGCGTGCCGGCGCGCTGCATCGTGTCGACGGCGGTCTTGCTGCCTGGCGCGCCGTGCGCGCAGACCGCCTGCGCCAGGGCGAGGCGGCGTTGCAGCAGGCCCGGGTCGCGCGCACGCGGACCCAGCAGGCGGTCGCGCGCGAGCGCCAACGTCTGGAACAACGACAGGCCCGCGGCCGCCGCGCCGATCGCGACGCCAATCAGTCGCCGTTGCTGCTCGATCGCCTCGCCGACAATGCCGAGCGCGGCCAGGGCCGTCGGCGGGTGGCGCTCACCCAGCGGCTCGACGCCGGGGAGCAGGCGGTACGCGCGGCCTTCGACGCGCTCGATGCCCCCGCCGCGCCGCAGTTCGTGCAGGCGGCAGTGGCCTTGCCGCCGGGCCGGCAGGTGCTGGCCATCGCGCAGGCGCATCCGACCTGCGCCCATCCGGTCGCCGCACTCGACTGGCAGGCGAGCGGGCCGGTGCGGATCGGGCTGACCGGCCGCAACGGCAGCGGCAAGAGCACCCTGCTGCGTGCGCTGCTCGGCCAGGCCAGGCTCGCCAGCGGGTCTGCCCGGGCGCTGGTGCCGGCGCAGACGCTCGACCAGCACCTCGACGGCCTGCCGGGCGAGACCGGGGCGCTGGACTGGCTGCAGGCGGCGATGCCCGGGCAGGCGCGCGCGACGATCGCGACCCGGCTCGCGTTGCTGGGGCTGGGCCGCGACCACGTCGAACGGCCGATGCGCACGCTCTCGGGCGGCGAGCGGATGCGCGTGGCGATCGCCGCGGCGGCGTGGGTCACGCCGGCCGCACCGTTGTTGTTGCTCGACGAGCCGGCCAGTCACCTCGACCCGGGCAGCGTCGATGCGCTGGTCGCGCTGCTGCGCGCCTGGCCCGGTGCGCTGCTCGTGGTGTCCCACGATGCCGACCTGCTCGAGGCGATCGGGCTCGACATCGGCCTGCGGCTGGATGCGGACGGGCTGCGCCTGCACCCGGTGTGAGGCCGGCGCCCGGGTGTGAGGGGCGCCGGCCGCAGCGTCAGGGCACCCAGACCAGGTTGCGGGTGTTGGCGTCGGTGCTGATGTCGCGCACGCGACCGGACCCGTCGAACAGCACCTGGAACTCGGCGAAGCTGCTGAGCCAGTAGCGCCACAGCGGCGCCTCGAGGTCGGGGTTCTCGCTGCTGATCGGATAGCCGAGCGAGGTGATGACCTGCTCGCGGGTCATGCCCGGGGTGATCTTGGCGCGGCGCACCGCCTCCTGCACCTTGGCCGGCCAGCTCGCGATCTTCGCCGCCGGGTCTTCGGTCACGACGTAGCGGCGTGCGAAGGTGTCCAGATCGAGGTCGCGGCTGTAGTCGTTGCCGATCGACTGGCGTTGGCCGTCGATCCGGACGTTGACGCGGTAGCGGCCGTGGCCGGTGACGCTGGCCGGGGTGCCGGCCGGGATCACGCGCTTGCCGTTTTCGGCATAGTTGCTGTCGCTGATCCAACTGCCGTCGCTGCGCAGGTTGCAGCACAGGTAGCCGTCGTACTTGGACTGGGCGCTGGCGGAGGTGGCGCAGGCGGCGAGCAGCGCGGCGCAGGCGATCGACAGAGAGCTTGCTTGGATTCGCATCGTGTCTTTCCGAAAGCGGACGCGGCCGGAGGCGCCGCGGATCGACGATGGACGACGCGCCATCCCCCGACTGGCGCGATCGCATTCTTGCAGGGCCGGGCGCAGGCGCCAAGCGGGGCCGCGATCGCTCGGGTAAGCTCACGACCATGGCCTTCGAGCGTGCCGACGACTCCCCTGCCCAGCGTCTTGTCGCGTTGCGCGGCGAGCACCGCGAGCTCGATGCACTGATCGACCGTTTGCAGCACGATCCGCTGCACGACGAGGTCATGCTCAAGCGCCTGAAGAAGCGCAAGCTGGCGCTGCGCGATGCGATCGCGCAGCTCGAATCGTCGCTGATCCCCGACGAACCAGCCTGACTCGCCCGTGCCGGCCGCAGGCGCCCGTCGGGCCGGGCGACTTACCAGATCAGCATGTAGCCCAGTCCGTGCACCGTGCGCAGCGGCAGGTCGGTCCCGGCGCGTCGACTGCACTTGCGCCGCAGTCGATGGACCAGCACTTCCAGGCGGTGCGGGTCGAAGGTGTCGATGTCATCGGCCAGGCAGTGGATCAACGTGGCGCGCGCCACCGGGTGTCCGGGGCATACGGCCAGGCGCGCCAGCAGGCGCTGTTCGGCGAGCGTGAGGTCGATGCTGTGGCCGTTGGGCGACACGAGGTGCCAGCCGTGCCCGTCGAGCCGCCAGGTGCCGGTGTCGCGGCCGGCGTCCGGTGGCGTGGACGATGCTGGATGCGCGGGACTGGTGTCGGCGTCGGCCGGCGTTCGAGGCGGCGTGTCCTGATCGGGCGCGTCGCGCTGCGCCGGGGTCTCGACCACGGCTTCGCCTGCGGGAAAAAGGTGGCGGATCGTCAGGATGGCGCCGTCGTCGAAATGCAGGCGCAGACCGTCGCCGACGCGCTCGAAGCGCCCGGCCGCGTCGGGACCGATCCGGGAGGCGACCACGCGCCACTGGGACGCGTCGTCGCCATGCACGGCCGGGGCGATGGGGGGCGGGACCTGCTGTAAGGGGGGAGTAGGCATGCCTGGCTGCTCGGAAAATCGGACATCGGTTGCGGGGCGTGCGCGGGCGGTGGACGGTCGAGCGGGGGCTCGGCCATCGATGCGCGGCGGTGCGGGCCGCGCGCGCGCAGCCTCTGTCCAGTTGATTCGCGAAAAGCCGCCGGAACAGGACAACCCGGTCGACGAACGCTGCGTTCAGCCGTTAGGCGCGATCGCCCGTCGGCTGCGATGGCCCGGGACGCGTGCCGACAGGACGGTCCAGTTGCGCCTGCAGGAACGCGCGCGCCTTGCGCCAGTCGCGTCGGACGGTGCGCACCGCAACGTCGAGCAGCGACGCGATCTCGGCTTCGTCCAGTCCGGCGAAGTAGCGCAGCTCGACGACCTGCGCCAGGCGCGGGTCGAGGGTCTCGAGCGCCTGCAGGGCGCTGTGGATGCTCAGCAGTTGATCGAGTTCGAGCGCGTCGCCAGGCACAGCGCGTGCTTCGGCGCTGGCGACGACCAGGATGTCCCGCCCCCGCTTGCTGGCAGTCGCCCGACGCGCCTGGTCGACCAGCACGAACCGCATCGCGCGCGCGAGCAGTGCGACGAGGTGCGCGCGCGAGTCGGCCGGGACATGCGCGCGTGCGAGCTTGATCCAGGTCTCGCTGATCAGCGAGGTCGGCGAGTGGCTGGCGATCGCCAGCCGGCGGATTTCCGACTTGGCGATCCGATGCAGATCGTCGTAGAGCAGACGGTAGATGGTGTCCCAGGCAGCGGCATCCCCATCGCCGGCCTCGGCAAGCAGGCGGGCGATGGCCGGATCGAGCGCATCGCCATCGCGCAGCGCGGTCGTATCCGACCGCGCCGGGGCGGGATGTACGGTCGCGTTCATGGGCCCGGTTGGTGTCCACTCCTGACTGCCGATCGCGGTCGATGCATGCTAGTGCATCCCCACCGATCCGGTGCGCACGCAGGAGAGTTGCCATCGACACGCCGTTGTCTTCCGAGCCTGCGGTCCAGCGACGGGCGCTGGAGCTGTTCGATGCCTACGTGCGCCTGCCGGGCTGGTGGCGAGCGCGGAAGCTGGCCCGTCTGGCCCAGTCCGATCCTGCGTTGCACGCGGCGCTGTCGGCACTGCTCGCGGCCGATCATCGGGGGCGCTCGATCGCACGCGCCCCGTTCCCGGCGATTTCGGGACTGCTGGAGACGCAGGCGGCACATCCCGACACCGATCCGCATCTGGGGACCCGGATCGGCGCCTGGGAGATCACCGGCGTTCTGGGACGCGGCGGCATGGGCACGGTCTACCGGGCCCGCCGCTGGGACGCACAGCTGCGGCAGGTCGCCGCGCTCAAATGCATCCGCGACGACCTCGTTTCTCCGCGCCTGGTCGAGGCCTTCCTCGCCGAACGCAATGTCCTCGCCGAGCTCACGCATCCCGATATCGTGCCGTTGCTCGACGGCGGCGTCGACGATGCCGGACGACCCTGGTACGCCATGCAACTGATCGACGGCGTCGCAATCGACCAGTGGTGCGACGCGCGGGCGCTGTCGATCCGCGATCGCGTCGCGTTGTTCGTCGAGGCCTGCGGCCAGGTCGCCTACGCCCACGCGCGCGGCGTCGTGCATCAGGACATCAAGCCGTCCAACCTGCTCGTGACCCCCCAGGGCCGCCCGCGGCTGCTGGATTTCGGCCTCTCGATGCTGATGTCCTCCGACGCGCTCGCGCCGGCGCAGCGGCTGGCGATGACGAGCGGTTACACCGCCCCCGAGGCGCTGGCGAGCGGGGCGCGGGACATGCGCGTGGACGTCTACGCGCTGGGCGTGCTGCTGTGCCGGCTGCTGTGCGGCGACGGCCCCTGCGCTGCGCCTCTGGCGTCGGCGCAGCCGCGTGCGCCGTCTTCGCTGGTGGCTGCACTCGATACCTCTGCTGTCCGCGTGCGTGGCGCCGGGTCGGCATCCGCGCTGGCGCGACAGTTGCGCGGCCCGCTGGACGCGATCGTATTGCAGGCCGTCGCCGTCGATCCCGAGCGCCGCTTTGCGAGTGTCGAGGCCTTGACCGACGCGCTCACGGCCTGGTCGCGGCGCGGCCGGCCGGCACCGAGGTCCCGCGCGCGCAGGGCGCTGGTGCTCGCAGGCGCGGCGACGGCGGTCGCGCTTCTCGGTCTGCTTGGTGGGCATGTGTGGCAGGGCAGCCGGGAGGCGGTGATCGCCAGTCAGGCCGACCGTTTCTTCGAATCCATGCTGGGCATGGCCGCGATCTCGGAGTTGGGCGACCTGCCGCCGACCCGGTCGGCGCTGCTGGTTTCGCTCGAGCAGGGCCTCCGCCGGCAGGCCGTCGGCTCCGATGCGGACGGCATGCGAGCCAGGGGCCTGTCGGTGCTCGCGCGCAGTTGGGCCGTCGCCGGCGACTATGCGCGGGCCGAGGCGCTGGCGCGCGAGGCCGGAGAGGTGATCGATCCGCGCGATCCCCTGGCCGCGGCTTTCAACCTGGCCACGTTGGCGCAACTCCAGAGTCTGCAGGCCCGACATGCCGATGCCGAGGCGACGGTCGCCGCAGGCCTGGCGCGGTTGCCCGTCCGGCTGACCGAGCAGCACCGGCTCGCCCACTTGCGGCTCCTCGCGCAGCGCGCGGTGGCCGAATCGGGACAAGGCCGTTCGCAGGACGCCTTTGCAACGCTGGACACGGCGATCGCCGAGGCGCGTTCGCTGCCCGCGGCGGTCGCCGACAACATCACCGCGCAACTGCTGACCCAGCGCGGGATCTGGCTGCGCTGGCGCATGCGCATGGAGGAATCGGAGGCCGATCTGCTGCGCGCGATCGCCTTGACCGACGACGCGGCGCCGATCCTGGCCGACGATGCCCGCGAATCGTTGATCCGTACCGTGCGGGCGTCGCGCAAGCCCGGGCGCGAGCAACGCGCGCTCGCACTGGCGAACCAGTTGATCTCGCGGCGTCGCGCGAGCCTGGGCGAGCGGCATCCGCAGACCGGAATGGCCCTGGCCGAGCTGGCCTTCATCCAGATCCTCAACGCCGATCTGGCCGGCGCGGGCGAGACCGCGGCTCTCGCCGAGCGCATTCTGTCCGAAGCGCTCGGCGCCGAGCATCCGGCGGTCGCGCGCGCCTACATGGCCCAGGCGCATCTGGCTGCCTACGCGCGCGACATGGACCGAGCGTTCGAACGGACCGGACGGGCACTGCGCATTTACGAGCGGCACTACGGCCCGGATCAGGAGTTCACGCTCGAGGCGCGTTTTCTGAGGGCGAGCAATCTGTGGGCACGGGCCGGAAACGCTGCCGATGATCCGGACCTGATCCGTGCGCGCGACACGCTCGGGGCGGCGATCGCGAGCAGTGTCGCGGCGCACGGCGAAGTCTCGGCGCATCATCGGGGGGGCTACGCGATGCTGCTCGCGACCACCGGTCGCAAGGACGAGGCGGCGCAGCAACTGGCGCTGGGCAAGCGCGACGCCGCACGTCAGTTCGGGACCGACAGCCAGGACGCGATGATGGTCCGGTTGGCCGAGTGCGGATTTCTCGTCCGTTATGGCGAGAACGACGCTGAAACCTTCGACGCGTTGACCGTGCTGGAACGCGATGCGGCCCAGACCGGGACGATGTTCGCCGATGGCATCGCGCACAGTGCGCTATTGATGCAGACGCGCTGGCTGACCGAGCGGCAGCGCCACACCGAGGCGCTGGACGCCGCGCAGCGCACCCGCGCGATCGCGGTCAAGCTGGACAAGCCGGCATTGATCGCCGACGCCGATGCCAAGATCGACGCCCTGCGTGCCGCCATCGGCAGCGACGCCGCGCCCGTCGACCGGGCATCGGCGCAGGTGCGTTAATCGGCCGTGTTGGCCGCCTCGGTCGATGCCGGCTCGGCGCGCACTGCTTCCGGACTGACCTTCTCGATCGAATGCCGCAGCTCGCGGCCGAGGATCACTTTCGCATCCTTGGCCAGGGCGGTCAGCCGCTCGTCGAACACCAGCTTGCTGTTGCCGTCGAGCCGGACCAGACCCAGTTCGCGCAGCTTCTGGATGAAGCCGCGGAATAGCGACTTGTCGAAAAACTCCGGCGCAGCCGGTGCATACAGCAGCGACAGGCGCTGCGCGGCCAACTGGCACAGGCCCTCGAGTTCGCCGGCGCCCAGCGTGCCCGGGCCGTTCTTGGCCAGTACCGAGATCGCGATGTAGTAGCGCTCGAAGGCCTGCTGCAGCGGGTGGCTGAGCGCACGCAGCCGGAAGACCTCGTCGCTCTGTCCGGCATTGCGGCCGTAGACCGGATCACCGTCATGGTCGTCGGCGAGCGGTTCGAGCAGCCCCTCGCGCACGAAGGTGGCCAGCGTGCGCGCGATGCGGTCGGCGAAGGCGTCCTCGGTCCAGGGCAGGAACAGTTCGGCCTGCAGGAACGGATACATCGTGCGGCCCAGCCGCAGCAGCGTGTGCCGGCTCATGCGGCGGTTGTGCAGGAAACAGCAGGCGATCCACGCTGAGGCGGTGTACAGATGCAGCACGTTGTTGCGGAAGTAGGTCAGCAGCACCGCCTGCTCGTCGTCGCCGACCCGCAGGACATCGCCCAGCGGGTGGGCGACGCGTTCGAGCACGCCGATCTCTTCGCCGTGGGCGACGATCTCCGCCGGCGTGTGCGGGGTCAGCGTGACGCGGTCGGAGTACGGCACGTCGGCGAGCAACTGCTTGGACAACGCGATCTGCGCCAGCAGGTCGGCCTCGCCCATCGCGTGCTTGGGCGTGGACAGCAGCGCGAGCGAGAGCAGGTTGATCGGATTGACGTCGGCTGCGCGGTTGATGTTGACGTGGATGCGCTGGGCCAGCACGTCGATGGTGTTGGCCAGCCACGTCGGCTTGGCGTCCTCGGGCACGGCGCGGCCGTCCCAGTCGGGTGCCAGTTCGGCCAGCACCGCGTTGAGGTGGATCGGCTCGCCGAAGTTCACCACCACTTGGCCGTAGTTGCTGCGCAGCACCTGCGGGATGCCCCACAGCAGCCGCCAGATCGATTCCTTCTTCTTGGCCTTGCCCGACAGCTCGTCGAGATAGCTGCTGCCCTCCATCAGCTTTTCGTAGCCGATGTATACCGGCTGGAACAGCACCGGCTTGCGCGGCTCGCGCAGGTAGGCGCGCAGGGTCATCGCCAGCGCGCCGCCCTTGGGTGGCAGCAGCCGACCGGTCCGCGAGCGGCCGCCCTCGATGAAATACTCGATCGAGTAGCCGCCGCCGACCAACTGCGCCATGTACTCGGAGAACACCGCCGAATACAGCGCATTGCCGCGGAAGCTGCGCCGGGCGAAGAACGCGCCGCCCTTGCGCAGCAGTGTGCCGATCACCGGCAGGTTGAGATTGACGCCGGCGAAGATGTGCGGCGGCACGATGCCGCGGCCGTAGAGCAGGTACGACAGCAGCAGGTAGTCCATGTGGCTGCGGTGGCTGGGCACGTAGACGATCTCGTGCCCGGGCGCGGCCTCCTTGAAGCGGTCCAGGTGGTGGACCAGCACGCCGCGGAAGATCCGGTTCCACACCGTGGTCAGCAGGAAGCTGGCCGAGCGCACCAGCGGATGCGAGTAGTCGGCAGCGATTTCGTAGGCGTAGGCGTGGGCTTTCTTCCACGCGTCCTCCGGCCGGCTGTTGTCGCGCCGCGCCTGGTCGGCGATCGCGTCCTTGACCGACGGCGACGCCAGGACCTTGTCGACCAGCAGCCGACGAGTCGACAGGTCGGGGCCGATGATGGCCTCGCGCATGCGGTTGAAATGCGTGCGCAGCACGCGCGAGAGCTTGCGCACCGTACGTTCGGCGCCCAGGTCCTCGTCGAGCAGCGGCCGCACCGCGACCGGCTCGGCGAAGCGCACCAGCGTGTCGCGGCCATTGAGCAGGATCGACAGCAGGCGCCGGAAGCGGCCGACGATCGTCCAGTTCTCCGAGAACAGCACCGAGAACCAGCCGTTGGCCTTGTCGGGCGAGCGACCGACGAAAATCGAGACGGGCACCACCTGCACATCGAGGGTGGGATCGAGTCGGTGCGCCTCGAGCAGGCGCGACAGCGATTCGGAATGTGTCGACTTGGACGGCGGCTTGCCGGCCGCCAGCGCCAGCGCACTGCCGGCGTTGCGCCGCGACAGCGCGACATAGGCGCGCTTGCGCCCCAGCGGGTCGCCGGGCAGCGGCTGCAGCGGCGACGGCAGGCCGGCGTCGCGGCAGGCGCGTTCGAGGATCAACGCGTTCGACAGGCCGTAGTCCTCGAGCACGTAGCAGACCGGACGATGGTCGACCAGCGTCTCGGGGGCCTGCGGTTCGACCTTCAGCCCGATCCAGGGGCGCAGCAGCCGGTCGAGCAGGCCGGCCCACCACGGCCGGCGCGCGGTCCGGCGCGGCGCGGCCGGATGGCGCGCCACGAGGGGCGTACGCGCGTCCGTGGCCGGGGTCGCATCGGCAGCCTGCGCCGGGTCCGCAGCGGTCGCCTGGGCGGCCGCGTGCGCGGCGCGCGCGTGTGCGTCGGCCGGCGCAGGCGCGGCATCCGGCGGCTGGGCCGCAGGCGTCCGGTCGGTGTCGTCGCCGTCGCGCCGGGCGCGCGGGTCGTCGGGAAAGGGGAAGGTCGGTTGGTCGGGCATCGGCGGCATTATGCCCAAGCGGCCCCGTGCGGCGGACGTCAGGGGGCCGGCGGGGGGGCGGCCGCGGCGCGGGCGTGGCGCAGGAAGTCGGCCACGTACCAGCGCCCGTCCACACGCTCGACGCCGATCTGGGCATCGATCGAATGGCCATGGAGCAGGTAGCGCAGCCGCACCCGCGCCTGGTCGCCGGTCTGCGAGGCCAGCGTCGGCTCGACGCTGTCGAAGCTCGCATCCAGATCCAGGCCGTAGGCGCGCAATTGCTGCTTGCCGGCCTCGAACACCGGCGACAGGCGGCGCAGCCCGGCCGCCATGCCGGCCCGGCCGAGCGCGGCGTCGCTGTCGAGCGCAGTGCGCCGGACCGCAGTGGCGAGCGCTTCGACGGTCAGCTGGGCGAGGGCGCGGTCGGCCAGCGGCGCCTGGGCCGCCCACTCACCGGTGGCTGCGACCAGTTGCGTGTAATGCCGACGTTCGTCGTCGCTGAATCCCGGCGACTGGGTCAGGTACTGGGTCGCGAACACAGCCAAAGCCCGCGCCGTCGAGCGCAGTTCGCCTTCGGCGCCGGCGAACTGCCGATCGAAGGTCGCCAGCAGCGCACGCTCGGCGTCCGGCGCGTGCAGCGCGGCCAGCGCTGCGGGAATCTGGCCCGACAGCGGCAACTCCGACAGCGGCCACCGGGTGCGGTCCTCGCGCCAGGCCTGCTCGAGCGCCGGCGCCAGATCGGCCGGCAGCGCATCGCGGGCGAACGCGGCCAGATCCCCGTCGCGCAGGTGTCCGGTCAGGCGCGTGACCGCCTCGACCGGTGTCGCGCCGCCGGTCGGCGCTGGTGCGGTGTCGGGCGCGGGCCGGTCGCAGCCGCCCAGCCACAGCAGCAGCGGCAACAGGGCCGTGCACCCACGATGCGGGCGCCGGCGGGGCCGGCGGCGGGTCGGCGCGTGCGCATGCATCCGGCGATTCTCCTCGGCCCCCTCAGGCCGGCCATCCTGCAATGGCCGGGTCGCTCACGACAAGTCAGACGTCCTGACCGCGCTCACAGATCGTGCGTGACCCAGCCGCGTGGGGTGTCGGCCGCCGCGGCATCGAGCGCGGCCTGGGCGATCTCGTCGGGCGTGCGTCCGGCGCGCCAGGCCGCGGCGATCGCGGCCAGCCGCTCGCGCGTGGCGCGGGTGTAGGCGCCTTCCAGTTCGTTCTGGGCATCGGCGGCGAGCTTCTGCGGATACAGCGTGCGCGCATCCTCGCTGCGGTTGAGCAGCGCGATCATCCCGGCCAGGCTCTTGCGGAAAGTCTGCGCCGACAGCGCGGTGCGTTGGGTCCGCTGCAGGTGCCAGACTGTCAGGTACTCCACCGGCCCGAGCAGGCGGCGCGGGGTGCCGCCGAAGAACTGGCCGGAGAACGCGCTGGCCGCGACCGGGCCGCTGGCATCGGGCAGGCGGGTCGCGCCCCACGAACTCAGCGCGCCGCCCGGCAGGTCCATGCGGCGCAGAGCCGTTCCGAAAGTGTCGGCAACCAGGCGCTGCGCGTGGCTGTCGTCGCTTTCGGCAACCACCTCCAGCAGGCGCAGGAACAGCGGATAGCGGTCCTCGCCCAGGCGCCGTGCCAGGCGCTTGAGCACGGTCAGCCGGTACTCGGGATCGGGATGCGTGGCGAGCGCCGAGACCAGGCGGTCGGCGGCAGTACGCAGGGATTGCGCGGAGGGCACGGCGTTCATCGGGTTGCAGCCAGCAAGGACGACGGCACTCTAGCGCGTCGTGCGCGCGCCGCCCTAGCCGAGCGCGTCGAGGATCGCGTCGGTCCCGTGGTCGGCGGCGGCGGCCAGGTCCATGCCGGCAAGACGGCCTTCGAGCGCGCGATCGCCGGCGAACAGCCGCGATCCGGCCGGGACGTCGTTCCAGGCGACGGCATTGAGCATGTCCTCGCCCGGATCGGCCTGCGGACCGCGGGCTGCGAGCGCGCTGTCAGCCTCGACCAGACCGACCAGGCCGCTGCCATCGGGCTGGCGCAGGTCGTCGAACGCGACCTGGCTGCCCAGCCGTTCGAGGCTGGCGGCGGTGAAGCCGGTGTTGGAGGAGATACCGCTCATACCGTGTCCGCTCGGGTCCGTGGAGGCCGCTCATGGCGACGATGGCGCGACTGTAACGCCGGTGCCACATGCGGGCTATCTCGGGCTGGCCCTAGGGGGGTGCCCGATGGCCGACGGCCGGCGGCTTCAACATGAATGCACGATGGCCGGCGCCCCGTTTGCGCCTGGCCCGCGCACTGCGCGTTGCCTGCGCGCTGCATGCTAGCCTCAGACCCCCGTGATGCGCCGGTGCAGGCCCGCATGGCAGAGCAGAACGAAGGCGCCGACAAAACCGAAAAACCGACCAGCAAGAAGCTCAAGGACGCCCGCAAGGAAGGCAATGTCAGCAAGAGCCGGGAACTGACCAGCACCGTGCTGGTGATGGGCTGGCTGGTCGGCGGTTGGCTGTTGATGGGCTTCATGTTCCGGCGCGTGCGCGGCCTGTTCGAGCAGGCGCTGGAGGTCATGAACCAGCCGTTCGACATCGCGCTGCGCACCGTCGTGCCGCTGGCCGCGCAGGCCTTCGTGTCGATGACCCTGCCGCTGCTGCTGATGGCGGTGCTGCTGGGCCTGCTGGTGGAGTTCCTGCAGGTCGGGCCGGTGGCCTCGATGAAGAAGGTCACGCCTGACCTGGCCAAGATGAACCCGGTCAGCGGCATCAAGAAGATGTTCTCGATGGACAATCTCGTCGAGCTGGTCAAGTCGCTGTTCAAGAGCGCGGCGCTGATCGCCATCGGCGGCTTCGTGCTGTGGGGCATGATCCCCAACCTGCTGCACCTGCCGTTCGCGCAGCCGGCCGCGATCGGCAGCGCGATCTGGCACGCGCTCAAGTGGATCGGCATCTGGACGATCTTCGTGTTCTTCTTCGTCTCCGCGCTCGATGCCTCGTACCAGAAGTACTCCTACATCAAGAAGCTGCGCATGAGCCGGCGCGACATCAAGCAGGAGGTCAAGGAGAACGAAGGCGACCCCTACGTCAAACAGCGGCGCAAGCAGTTGCACCAGGAGTGGTCGCAGCAGAACATGCTCAATGCCGTCCGCGGATCGAGCGTCGTCGTGACCAATCCCACCCATATCGCCGTCGCCCTGCAATACGAGCAGGGCACCGACGACCTGCCGCTGGTCGTGGCCAAGGGCGAGGGCCACATGGCCGAGGAGATCCGGCGGGTGGCCGAGGAGTCGGGGGTGCCGATCCTGCAGAACGTGCCGCTGGCACGCGGCCTCAATGCGCGCGTGGAGATTGACGACTACATCGGCAACGAGTTCTTCGAGGCGGTCGCCCAGGTGCTGTACTGGGCCGAGGGCATGCGCTCGGGCGAGTCGCGCCCCGAGCCGCCGGAGTTCGTGCCGCCCGAGGACATGCGCGAGGAGATCGGCCTTGTCGACGCATCCGCACCGGCGCCGCCGCTGGCCGACGATCCCTCGGTCGCCGAGCGATTCGAGGATCCGCGCGATCCGATGCGCTAGTGGGCATCCGTCGCCGGTTCGCCCCGTCTATCCCCCGAACGCGCTCTTCAAGGCGTTCACCAGGCCGCTGTTGTCGACCAGTCGGCGCATCACGATCTCGACGAACACGCCGAGCATCAGCAGGATGATCGCCGTCGCCAGCCAGGCCTTGATCGGCATCGTCAGCGCGAACACGTTGAGCTGCGGCGCATAGCGGTTGACCAGGCCGAACGACAGGTCGATGACCAGCAGGATCACCATCGCCGGGGCGGCGAGCAGCAGCATCGCCGTCATCAGGTAACTGAACTGCCCGACGAACAAGGCCATGCCGCTGAGCCGGATGTCGGGAAAGAAACTCATGACCGGCCACACGGTGTAGCTGGTCATCAGCAGGTCGAGGAACACCAGGAATGCGCCGCTGGCCATGAACAGCCACGACGAGAGCTGCGACAGGAACTCGCCGTGCAGCGAGGTCTGGTGGCCCTGGATCGGATCGAAGATCTGCGCCATCGACATGCCCACCTGGGTGTCGATGATCGTGCCGGCCGAACTGATCGCCCAGAACACGATGCCGTAGCAGAAGCCGATCGAGATGCCGATGAAGGTTTCCTTGAGCACGATCGCCGACCAGTGCGCGGTGCCCGCGGCCTCGATCGGCGGCGCACCGGCCAGCGCGATCGGGATCGCCACGATCGCAAGGCTGACCATGAAGCTGTTGCGCACCATCGCCGGCACCGTTTCGGTGGTCAGCAGCGGCAGCATCAAAAACGCCCCGGCCACGCGCGGCAGCGTCAGCGCGAGCGCCAGCAGCGGGTTCTGCGCAAAGTCGAACATCAGCGCCGGACGAGGCCGGGGAAGTCGAGGAAAATGCGGTCGGCGAACACGTACAGCGTGCCGCCGATCAGCGATCCGGTCACGAACAGCATGATGACCACGGTCAGAAATTTCAGCGCGTAGGGGAACGTCTGCTCCTGCAGCTGCGTGGCCGCCTGCAGGAACGCGACCACCAGGCCGATCAGCGCCGCGGCCGCGACCGGCGGTCCCGACAGCAGCAGCACCAGCCACAGCGCTTCCTTGGTGAACTCCAGGACGTCGCCCATCAGGTCGTTCCGTAAGTGAGCACGAGGCCGTGCACGAGCTTGGCCCAGCCGTCGATCAGCACGAACAGCAGCAGCTTGAACGGCAGCGACACGGTCGTGGGCGAGAGCATCATCATGCCCAGCGCGAGCAGGATGTTGGCCACCACCAGGTCGATGATCAAAAACGGCAGGAAGATCAGGAAGCCGATCTGGAACGCGGCGGTGAGTTCGCTGACGGTGAAGGCCGGCACGACGACGATGAAGTCGTCCGGGGTCAGGTCGCCGCGGCGCTCGGCCGGCAGCATGCGCTGCACGCTGCGCAGGAAGAACGCGCGCTCGGCATCGCTCGAATGCTGGATCAGGAACGTGCGCAGCGGCTCCTTGCCGGCGTCGATCATCGTCAGCAGCCGGTTGGTGTCGAACGCACCGCTCGCCGCCGGTGCCGCGCTCGGCGTGGCCGGCTGGGTGATCTCTTCGGCCAATGCCGGCAATGCCGGCTCGCGCGCTTCGGGCGGGTCGTTGCTCGAGCCGCCACGCACCGCGCTGAACATCGGATCGGGCGCCGGGCCGGTCTCGCCGCGGGCCTGGGCTTCGGCGGCCAGGCCGTCGGCCGCGGCCGGGCTGGTCGCCGTTGCCTCAGCCTGCGGCGGGGCGGTCGTCGCCGCGGGCCGGACCTCGATCGCGCGACCCTCGCGTATGGCCTGCTGCTGGGCGCGCGCCTCGATCTGGCGCTGCACCGAGACCGGCGGCGGACGGCCTTCGAGCCGCGCCTCGACGGCGGCGTTGACGTCGAGGATCACCGGGTACATCACATAGATCGACAGCACGATCGCCAGGCCGTTGATGACCACGTTCGGCGGCACCTGCTGCAGCCCGAGCGCGTTGCGCAGCAGGCTCAGCACCACCACGATCTTGGTGAAGGAGGTCACCATCACCGCCACGAACGGCGCCAGCGCCAAGCTGACCACCGTCACCAGGACGAGGGCGGGCGAGAACGTGCTGAAGTCCATGCCTCAGCTCCAGGACAGCAGGCGCACGCCGAGCGTGTCGCCGACCGCGACCAGTTCCCCTTGGCCGGCGATACGGCCGTTGGCGCGGATCGTCACGTTCGCGCCTTCCAGGTGCGCGGGCAGGGCGAACACGTAGCCCGGCTGCAGGCCGGCGACGTCCCCCAGCCGCAGCTCGACCTTGCCCAGTTCGAACGCCACCTCCACCGGCAGGCGGCTGGCCGGGTCCTCGACGGGCGCGGGCGCCTCGGCGGCGGGCGTGTCGGGGGCGTCGGGGGCGTCGGTGTCACTCATCGGGGCACTCTCCTGGAATCGGGGTTGGGGGCTCGGGGGGCCATCGATCCGCCAGCCTTCGGCGCCGGGCCGGATCGGCCAGCGCATGCCGACGGCATCGGCATGCAGCGTCGGCTGGCGGGTCGACCCGACGATCACCACGTCGCCAGGACGCAGGTTGCGCAGATCGGCGGCGGTCAGTGGCGGGCCAGCCAGCGCCAGCGACACGACGGCCGGCAGCTGGCGCCAGTGGCCGGTATCGGCGGCTGCGGTATCGATCGCCGCGTCGCGGCCGAGCGCGGCCGTGAGCCAGTCGACGCTCGCGCGCAGGCTCCCGGTCAGCAACGCGCCATCGTCGGCGCGCAGTTCGAAGTCGACCCAGACCACATCGACGGCCGGTGCCGGCGGCGGGTCGGGCAGCGGCAGCAATGAGGTGCCCAGCGCCTCGCTCAGACGCACCAGCGCGGTTTCGTGCGCCAGGCTCCAGGCGAGCACGCGTGCGCGCCCCTGGTGGTCCTGCCAGCGCAGCGCATCGTCGTCGTCGGCCGCAGGCATTGCGCTCAGGCGCAGGCCCACCCGGCTGCCGTCGGCATCGAGCTCGAACACGCTCGCCGGATCGCCCGGGCGGCCTTCGCGCAGGACCAGCGTGCCGGCGGTCGACGGCCACTGCCGGCGCCGGCGGTGCAGCGCGCGCAGTGCCTGCGCCTGGGCCGTGGTCAGCTGGGGAATGCGCTCGCGCAGCGAGGTCGCGTTGCGGGAGCGCGCCGATGCGCCCGAGTCAGCCATGTCCAAGCGCCACCTTCATCAGTTCGGGCAACGAGCGTACGCCCAGTTTGCTCATCATGTTCGCGCGATGCAGTTCCACGGTCTTGATGCTGATGCCCAGGATGTCGGCGATGATCTTGTTCGGCTTGCTGGCCACCACCAGGTCGAGCACCTGGCGCTCGCGCGGGCTCAGTTTCGCCAGGGCCTCGCCCTGGGGTGCCCCCGCCTGGCGGCGTTCGCGGCGCAGCGCATGACCGATCGCCTCGACCAGCGCCTCGTCGCTGAAGGGCTTTTCGAGGAAGTTCGATGCGCCCTTGCGCATCGCCTCGACCGCCAGCGGCACGTCGCCGTGCGCGGTCACGAAGATCAGCGGCAGCGAGGAACCGCGCCGCAGCAGTTCGTCCTGCAACTGCAGGCCGCTCATCTCGGGCATGCGGATGTCCGACACCAGGCACTCGTCGTCGCCGTGGCGGGTACTGTCGAACACGGTCAGAAAGGCGGCAGCGGAGGCGAATGCCCGCACCTCGAAGTTCGCCGTCTCCAGCAGCCAGGCCGTGGAGTCGCGGAAGCCATCGTTGTCGTCGACCAGATAGACGCAAGGCGTGCCGGGCATCGCTAGATCCTCCTGTCGGGCGTGGGCAGCGTGAAACCGAACACGCTGCCGCCGCCATCCCTGGCCTCGAAGAATAGCCGCCCTTCGTGGTATTCGATGATCGACCGGCAGATCGCCAGGCCAATGCCCAGGCCATCGGACTTGGTGGTGTAGAACGGCGAGAACAGTTGCTCGCTCTGTGCCGGGCTCAGGCCCGGACCGCGGTCGCAGACCCGGACCTCGATCTCGTCGTCCAGATTGACCCGGGCCTCGATCCGCAGGCCGCGCTGCGCGGCGGGCACCTCGCGCATGGCCTCGATCGCGTTCTTGACCAGGTTCAGCAGCACCTGCTCGATCATCACCCGGTCGGCGTAGACCGGCGGCAGCGAGGCCGGCAGCGCCAGTTCCACGCGCAACTGCTGGCGCTCGGCCTCCAGCCGCAGCAGCTCGAGCACGGTATCGACGATCAGCGGCAGCTCCTGGGCGTCGCGGCGCGGCTCGCGAGCGCGGACGAACTCACGCACACGTGCGATCACCGCGCTCGCATGCTCGGCCTGGGTCCGCGCGGCCTGCAATGCGCGCTCGACCTGGACCGGGCCGCCGGCCTGGCCGACCAGCCGCAGGCTGCCGTTGAGGTAATTCACGATCGCCGCCAGCGGCTGGTTGAGTTCGTGTGCGAGCGTGGCGGCCATCTCGCCGACCGACATCATCCTGGAGGTGAAGAGCAGCTTTTCCTGCTGCGACTTGTGCGAATCCAGCGTTTCGATGCGTTCGCTGATGTCGACGGCAGTCAATAACGACAGTGCCTGGTCGCCGCAGTCGAGATCGCGCCAGTGCAGCGCATACCAGCGGCCGCTGTGCGGCGCGCGTACTTCCTCGCCGCGCGCCTCGCCGGTCAGGTCGCCATACAGGCTGGCGAGCAGCGCATCGCGCTGGCCGTGGCCGGGCAGCGCGCCCAGGTCGGCCGAGAAGCGCGGATTGGCGGCCACCAGCGCGCCGCTGCGCCGGTCGAAGGCGGCGCAGGCGAACGGTACGGCCGCCAGCACGGCGGCCAGTGCTTCGGATTGCGCACCGCGCCCGGTCGATTGGGAGCGGGAGGCGCGCGCCGGGCCAGCTGCCCGTGTCATGCGGCGGCGGCAGTCCGCACGGCGCTGATACCGTAGGCCGGCACCGCTCCGGTGCGCACTCGCCCAGATGCCATGACCCGTGCCGCCTGCCCGTCCCGTTTCTCTGCATTGTGCCGGGCATCCGGCTTGCTGGCCGTCGCTTGGTTGCCGGGATGGGCGGCAGCTGCGCCAGCGGCGCCCGCGGCACCGGCCAGCGATTCATTCGTCGGCGAAATGCTGGCCATCGTGTTGCCTTTGGTCTTCATCATCGCTGGCCTGTTGTTGCTGCTGCGGCTGCTGCGCCGCCGCTATGGATTGTCGGGAGGGGACACGCCGTTGACGGTGGTGCAGATCCTGCCGGTCGGCCCCCGGGAACGGCTGGTGGTGGTCCGGTCGCGCGCCGGCCGGGCATTTGCCATCGGTGTCGGCGGTCAATCCGTGACGTTCGTCACCGATCTGGACGCCGATGACCTGGCACCAGCCAACGAGGCGACAACGCGTACGGACGCGCGCTTCAATATCGCTGGCGATCGTTAAGCCTGCGTGACGCCAGGCGTCACCCGGTCCGCCGGGCCCGCCGCGACCTTCACATTGCTTGCGCCCGGCCTTGCGACACGCTTGCAACATCCGGTTGACCACTTCCTAACATCGGTAGGGTATCGTACAAGGGCAAAAAGTGACGCACGAGGTCAGGGGCAGATGCGCCGAATGAAGTCCAGCTTGCGCGGAGTGCGGAATTGCGCGGTGCCCGCGTCGCGGCGCGTGCCCGCGATCCAATGCCAGGGAGTGGCGGCATGAAGGCCCTGTTCGCCACCCTGACCGGCGCACCGGCCGGCGCCGCGCCCCGCGGCAAGTTCGGCTACAGCGACGTCATCCTGGCGTTCGCGGCGGTCACCATCATCAGCGTGATGATCCTGCCGCTGCCGCTGGTGATCATCGACATGCTGGTGGCGGTGAACATCTCGATCGGCTTCGGCCTGTTGCTGCTGGGCATCTACATCCCGACGCCGGTCGCGTTCTCCAGCTTCCCCAGCGTGCTGCTGCTGACCACCCTGTTCCGGCTGGCGATCTCGATCGCGATCACCCGGTCGATCCTGCTGCACGCCGAAGGCGGCCACATCGTCGAGACATTCGGCACGCTGGTCGCCGGCGGCAATCTGGTCGTGGGCATGGTGGTGTTCTTGATCATCACCGTCGTGCAGTTCATCGTCATCGCCAAGGGCGCCGAGCGCGTGGCCGAAGTCGCGGCGCGCTTCACGCTGGACGCGATGCCCGGCAAGCAGCTGTCGATCGACTCCGATCTGCGCGCCGGCCTGATCGACAAGGACGAGGCGCGCCGCAAGCGTCGCCTGCTCGAGACCGAGAGCCAGCTGCACGGCTCGCTCGATGGCGCGATGAAGTTCGTCAAGGGCGATGCGATCGCCGGCATCGTCATCATCCTGATCAACCTGCTCGGCGGCCTGGCCATCGGTGTACTGCAGAAGGGCATGCCGCTGGCCGAGGCCACGCATGTCTACAGCATCCTGACGATCGGCGACGGCCTGGTCTCGCAGATCCCGGCGATTCTCGCCACAATCGCCGCCGGCCTCGTCGTCACCCGCACCACTGGCGAGATCGACGATCGCCACTTGGGCGACGCGATCACCCGCCAGGTGTCCGGACAGCCGCGCGTGCTGCTGATCACCGGCATCCTGGCCTTGCTGATGACGCTGGTGCCTGGATTCCCGTGGGGCGTCTTCCTGGTGCTGGGCGTCGGCCTGCTGACCTTGAGCGCCTGGCGCTATCGGCATCAGTTCGAGCTGTTGCGCCGCGCGTTCCGGGTCAGCGAGGACGAGGTCGTCGCCGAAGCGCAGCAGGCAACCGAGCGTGACGATCTCGCGCCGCCCGCGCCCCTGCAACTGCAGGTCTCGACTGCGCTCGCGCAGGCACTGGGTGGGCACAATCTCGAGGTGCGCATCGCCGAGACCGCGCAGCGCTTGCGCGAAGAATACGGCGTGCCGGTGCCGGTGCCCTCGATGCGCATCGTGCCGACTCTGGCCGACGACGAGTACCGCTTGACCGCATTCGGCGCGCGGATCGCGACCGGGCGTCTGCGCACCGACGCCTGGCTGCAGCCGCAGCCGGCGAGCGCTGCCGGCGCGGCGAAACAGCCCGGTTTCTATCCGGCGATCGTCGCCGGCGAGTGGACACAGGCGCAGGCCGACGGCGCCCAGGCGCCGATCGACGTGCTCGGCCACCATGCCGATGCGGCGATCCGCCGGCGCATGGGGGGGTTTCTGGGCATCCAGGAAACATCGAACCTGTTCGCGCGCATGCAGCGCGACTATCCCGATCTGGTCAAGGAAATGCTGCGTGTGGTCGCGCCGCAGCGTGTGGCCGATGTGCTGCGGCGGCTGTCGGAAGAAGGCGTGCCGATCCGCAACCTGCGCGATGCCTTCGAGGCGATCACCGATGTCGGGGGTCGCGAAAAAGATGTGGTGCTGTTGACCGAATACGTGCGCGTCGCGCTCAAACGCGAAATCGCCGACCGCTATTCAGACGACGAGCGCACGCTGCATGTACTGTTGATCCATCCCGAACTGGAAGACAAGCTGCGGCAATCGGTCCGCGTGGCGGGTGGTGCCAGCCAGCTTGCGATCTCTCCGGAACTGGCCGGTCGGCTCGGCAACGAGGTGCGTGCGCACCTGGGCCGGCAAGCGCCCGGCGTCAGACCGGTGCTGTTGTGTTCGCTGGACGTGCGCAGGCATCTGCGCAAGCTCATGGAGGTCGATTTCTTCGACCTGCCGGTGCTCTCGTACCAGGAACTGGCGCCGGACCTGCGCATCGTGCAGGCGGGGCAGATCAATGCGTGACCATGTCGTATCAAACCGGGGCGCATGCCGCCGGGCCGCACGGATGTTCGCGGTGCCGCGCGCAGCGTACGCCAAGCGAGGACAGTCATGACGCAACGCAACGACAATCCGGCGCGGCCCGTGCATCAGGTGCTGCGCATCGTCGACGGCCTGCATGCCGGCGCAAGCCGCGTGCTCGGTGCCGAGGAAATGATACTGGTGGGCAGTGGCGAGGATTGCGACATCGTCCTCGCAGACGACGGCGTGGCCAGCCACCATGCGCTGGTGACGCTGGTCGGCGGCCGCTTCCTGGTCCGCGCGCTCGACGCGCCGGTCCAGGTCGGCGCCACCCAGGTCGAGCCCGGCGATCCGGTTGAACTGGCCACGGTGCAGCCCGTGCGGCTGGGCGAGGCCGCAATCGCGTTCGGCCGCGAGGACGACCCGGACTGGGACGGCTTTGTGACCGTCTTCGCGCCGCCCGACGAGGTCGCGCCGCGGCGCTCGGGCTTCGTTCGCCGTCTGCCGCTGATCGCCGGCATCGCCGCACTGTCGCTCGCTTCGCTGGCGATCTTCGCCGCAGTGCTGCCGGGTTCGCAGACCACGGTCGATCCGCGCGATCGGCTCGACGCACTGCTCCAGGAGCATCGTGTGATGAATCCGGGGATCTCCGATGGCGTCGATGGGCGGCCGTCGGTGACCGGCGCGGTCGACAGCGCGGCGACGCTCGAGCGGCTGCGCGCGCAACTCCAGGCTGAAGGCATCGCAGCTTCGCTGCAACTGCGCACTGGCGAGAACATCGCCGCCGACGTGGCCGAGATGTTCCGCGGGCACGGCATCCCGGTGAAGGCCCGCTACACCGGCAATGGCGATGTCGAAGTGGTCGGCGAGTTCGAGGACGGCGCCGAGATCGAGCGCCTGGCCCGCTCGCGGGCGGTCAGCGAAATCTCCGGCGTGGCCCGGATCCTGCCGCGGACGCCCGATGGCCAGGTGCCGCGCACCGCGCTGCAAGGGCAGGCGCCCGAGGAGCCCCCGCCGCACATCGTCTCGATCGTGCGCGGCGAGGACCCGCACTTGATCGCGTCCGATGGCCGGCGCTTCGTGCCCGGCGACGAACTGCCCGGCAAGGGGCGATTGATCTCCATCGGTGCGTCTGCCCACGTGCTCAACGCGCGCGGCGACCTGGTCAAGATCACCCCCGGCCCGGTGGCCACGCTCGACGACACCGCGACCGCATCGGCGCCGGCTGCCGAGCAGGTCGACCCGCGATTCGTGCAGGTCGTCGCCGGCGTCACCGCCGGTAGCCGCGGCGTGGTCGCGAGTACCCGCAACGGCGCGACCCAGGGCCGCCCGGCCGCCACCACCCAGTAACCCCCAGGCGCGCGTGCGCCGCGTTCGTTCCCTAAGCCCCCTTTTGCAGACGACAGGAGCCACGACATGACCACCATCTCCAACGACGCGATCGGCAACTTCATCGGTCGCGCATCGATGCACAACGATCAGAACACCCTGCGCGGCACCCGCACCGGCGGCGCTGGCGGCGGTAGCTCGAGCTGGTACGAGGCGATGTCGCGCGCATGGGGGCAGACCCTCGACGCACAGGCCACGCGCATCACCAACCTGTCGGACGTGATCGGCCAGGGCGGCGACCAACCGTCGAACGTCGTCGCACTCACCGCCGAGAGCCTGCGCATGCAGTTCCTGTCCAACAACGCCTCGACCTCGCAGAACAGCGTCGGCCAGGCCCTCGAGACGCTGGGTCGCAAGCAGTAAGCGACACGCGCCCATAGCTCTAAGGAGATCATCATGGTGGACGCAATCCAGGCCGTCGGCATCGAGCCCGCGGCACAGGGGGCAGGCGCACCGGGCGGTGGACAGCCGGTCGCCGATGCCTATGAAGTCAACCAGTTCGCCGAGGCGATGAACCGCGCCGGCGGCAGTCCCTCGGCCGCCAATGCAACGCCCGACGTCGCCAGCGTCGGCGCGTCCGAGCCATCGCAGGGCATGCGGATGCTGATGTCGGCGGTCGACAACCTCAATGGCGGTGCCGAAAGCATCAACTCGCTGGCCAAGACCATGACCCAGAACACCGGGGAGCTGACGCCTGGCCAGGTCATCGAGATGACGATGAAGTCGCACCACTTCCTGTTCCAGTGCGAAATGACATCGAACGTCGCCAACCGCACGTCCGACGGCATCCAGCAGCTGTTCCGCCAGCAGTCCTGACGAGGTGACCTGGATGCGTCTTTCCAACCGTAATCGATGGTCGGGCTGGCTGCTGGTGTTGCTGGCGTGCCTGGTGCTCGCCGGCTGCGGCGGCAGCCCGTTGTACAGCGCGCTCGAGGAGCGACAGGCCAACGAGATGATGGGCGCGTTGATCGGCTCGGGCATCCAGGCCAAGAAGAAGCCGTCGGCGACCAAGGTCGGTTGGGACGTCGTCGTGGCCGAAAGCGACATCCCGCAGGCGATGGCGGTGCTGGAAGCCCGGGGCCTGCCACGGCAGCACTATCAGAACCTCGGCGACATCTTCAAAAAGGAAGGCTTCGCCTCATCGGCCACCGATGAGCGCGGCCGCTACATCCACGGCCTGCAGCAGGAGATCTCGCACACCTTGAGCATGCTGCCGGGCGTGGCCAACGCGCGCGTGCACATCGCGCTGCCCGAGCGCGATCCGCTGGGCGGGTCGACCGGCAAGACCTCGGCGGCGGTGTGGATCTTCGAACAGCCCGGCGCCAGCGTCCGCGACCGCGAGGCCGACATCAAGATCGTGGTCAAGGACGGCGTCGAAGGCCTGACCGACATCAACCAGGTCTCGGTCAAGTTCGTCGCGATGCCGGCACCGCCGGAGGCCGGGCAGAGCGGTGGCACCGCGATGGCGCTGTCGGCGGTGAGTCCGCTGGCGATCGGCATCGCGGCGGCCGTGGTCGTGATCATCGCGCTGCTGCTCGCGTTCGGCGGCCGCCTGCGCGGGCGTAGCGCCGCGCCTGCCGAGCCGGCACCGAAGCGCTGGCAGGGCTGACCATGTCGCTGCGGGCGCTGCTGGCCGAGGTCCATCCGGCCTGGCATGAGGCCAGCGACGGCGGGCTCGATCCCGCTCTGCTGCGTCGCGCCTGCGACAGTGCACTGGGACGCCGGCTGCTGGCCGCCGCGCTTGCGGCGGGCCCGGCATCGCATCTGCTGGCCCCCTCGCCTGACGGTCCGGGCGCACTGATCGCGCGCTGGAGCCGGGCCCGCCTGGATGCGCTCCATCGCGATCTGGGTGTGCTCGCCTATGCGCCGGCAATCCGGGCGGAGATCGGACGCGAGCCGGTACGCCGGCTCAAGGCGGCGCTGGGCAGCAGCTATCTGCTCGCGCTCGATCGCAGCGTCTGGGACGCGAAGGTCAAGCCGGAGGTCCAGACACGGCTCGTCGAAGGCCTGCGCCATGCCCTGTCCGTGACCGACGGCGAGACGACGCTGCTGCGCACCTTCGCCCACCAGGGCCGGGCCGAACTCCAGGCCTGGGCCAGCCATCGCGACCCGGCGCTCGCGCAATGGGCGCGGTTACTCCACGCGCCCGAAGCACTGCCCTCTGCGCACCTGCCGGAAAAACCCGTGCTCGTGGTGCAGACCCATCACCAGAACCGCGCTGTCGCCGACTGAGCGGCGCCGACCACCGGAGTTTCGAACCCCCTATGCCGACCGCCGCTCCTCCTCAGCGCCACAAACCCGCGGGCAGCGCCGCTGTCTTCGAGCGCCGCCAGTTCCAGCGCGGCGTTGCCGGACCGATCGTCCGGGCGGCCGAGTGGCGATCGCTGGGCGAGCTCGATGCGCTGCTCGAGCGTGTCAACGCGCTTTACGACGAGGCGGGCGCAGAGGTCCAGAAGGCGCGCGAGCAGGGGTATGCAGAAGGCTTTTCCGAAGGCCTGGAGCGGGCCAAGCAGCAGATGACCGAGCAGCTCGCCTCGCTCAACGAGCGTCGCGCCCGCGTGCTGGCCGATGCCGCAGGGCGGATCGGCGATCTCGCCTGCGCGATCGTGCAGCGACTCGCCCCCGGTTTCGACGCCGCCGCCGTCGTGCCCGCCCTGGTGATGCAAGCGGTCGAATCGGCGCAGGCCGAGCAGTTTCTGATGATCCGCGTCCACCCCTCCGCGCGCGAGCGTGTCGCCGAGGGCCTGGGCGCCGTGCGTCAGGCGCATCCGGGCGTTGGCCTGATCGAACTGGTCGACGACGAAAGCCTCGACCCGTTGAGCTGCATCGTGGTCTCGGAGGCCGGCGAAGTTCGCGCCGGCGTCAGCCAGCAGATCGAGGCGATCCGCGCCGCGTTGGCGCAGGCGAGCGTGCACGTGGCCGCGCCATGACCGCCGATCTCGCCCTGTCGGCCCTCGATGCCGTCGGCGCGCCGGCGCCCGCGCACGATCCGCTGCTGCACGCGCTGGGCAAGGTGCAGGCGATCGAGCGCGTCGGGCGGGTCAGCGAGGCCTACGGTACGCTGATCAAGGCGACCGGGCTGCGCGCGGCGATCGGCGAGTTATGCCATCTGCGCAATCCCGGCGACAACCGGTTCGAACTGGCGGCCGAGGTCGTCGGCGTGTCGCGCCAGCACACCGTGCTCACCCCGCTGGGGCCGCTCGACGGCATCGCCGCGACGACCGAGGTCTATGCCTCCGGCCGCCAGGCGTCGGTGCCCGTCGGCGACGGCCTGCTCGGCCGCATCCTCGATGCCCACGGCACGCCGATCGACGACCTCGGGTCGATCGGTCCGACGGTCGATGCGCCGATCTATGCCGCCTCGCCCAATCCGCTGCGCCGGGCGTTGATCGAGCGTCCGTTCTCGACCGGCGTGCGTGCGATCGATACCGTCATGACTGCAGGCGAGGGCCAGCGCATCGGCATCTTCGCCGTGGCCGGCGGCGGCAAGAGCACATTGCTGGGCATGCTCGCCCGGGGCGGCGATGCCGGCGTCAACGTGGTCGTGCTGGTCGGCGAGCGCGGCCGCGAGGTCAACGAATTCATCAACGACAACCTCGGCGCGGCCGGCCTGGCCAAGTCGGTCATCGTCGTCGCCACGTCCGACCGTCCCGCGCTCGAGCGCAGTCGCGCCGCGTGGGTCGGCACCGCGGTCGCCGAGTATTTCCGCGACCAGGGCAAGCGCGTGCTGCTGCTGGTCGATTCGGTCACCCGGTTTGCGCGCGCGCTGCGCGACGTCGGCCTGGCGGTCGGCGAACCGCCGGCCCGGCGCGGCTTTCCGCCCTCGGTGTTCAGCGAGCTGCCGAAGCTGTTCGAGCGCGCAGGCAACAACGACAAGGGCTCGATCACCGCGTTCTACACCGTGCTGGCCGAGGACGAGGACGGCGGCGATCCGATCGTCGAGGAAGTGCGCTCGATCCTCGACGGCCACATCGTGCTCTCGCGCAAACTGGCCGCCGCCTACCATTACCCCGCGATCGACGTGCTCACCAGCCTCAGCCGCACGATGCCGCGGGTCGTCGAGCAGCCGCACCTGCGCGCGGCCGGGCAGTTGCGCAAGCTGCTGGCCAAGCACCAGGACATCGAGCTGCTGGTGCAACTGGGCGAATACAAGCGCGGTACCGATCCCGATGCCGACCTGGCGATCGAGAAGATCGGCGCGATTCGCGCGCTGCTGCAACAGTCCGAACACGAGCTGGTGCCCTTCGACACCTCGTCGGCGGCATTGCGGAAGCTGTTCGCATGAAACGCTATCCGCTGCAGACGCTGCTCCAGTTGCGCGCGCATCGCACCGAGGCGGCGCGTCGCGTGGTGCTGGACCGCCAGCGCGCATTGCAGCAGTGCCAGGAGGCCTGCCAGCGGATCGAGGGCGAGATCGACGCGCTGCGCGCCTCGCGCGCGCAACACCGTGCGCGGCTGCTCGACCCGCCGCCGAGCGGCGTGCCGTGGCCGGCGGCGATGACCCAGCGCGAGCTCTACATCGAACTGATCGGCGAACAGATCGTCGGCGCCCAGGCGCGTCTGGCCAAGGCCCAGGACGCGGTGCGCGAGGCCGAACAGGCCTTGCAGGCTGCACGCGATGCGTTCTTCCGCGCCAAGGCGCGCGAGGATGCGCTGGAGAAGCGGCGCGACGTGTGGCGCGGGGAACAACGCGGGTTGCAGGCGCGGCAGGAAGAGGCGACTGCCGAGGATCTGATGCAGGCACGCCATCTGGCGCGCCGCTAGCCAAGCTGTAGGAGACGACGATGACGATTCAACGCAACGATTCGACCCCCCGGCCCCCGGACCAGTCGGCGCGCAACCGTCAGGTCGACCGCCAGGCCAAGGCCGATCCGCGCGACGTCGCACCGCGCGAGCAGGTCGACCAGTTCCGCTCCTTGATGCAGCAGGCCAAGGGCGGTAGCACGGGCTTCGAGCAGGTCCCGATGCAGACCGGCGAGGGCCAGTCCGAGGAGATGCTGCTGGCCGAGCAGGCGAGCCGCCAGGAGGCGGCGAAGACCGGCCAGTCGGTGGCCGAGGTCCTCGATGGACGTACGTTCCGGCAACAGCACGAATCCGGGATGTCGCAGCCCATGCCCGCCGAATCGGCGGCGATGCTGCAGGCGCAGATGGCGCTGCGCGACGGCGCCGCCGCGCCGCAGCCCTCCGCGGCCCCGGTGCCTGCCGATCCGGGGCAACTGCTCGACATGATGGAACGGCACGTCCGCCAGCTCGCGGTCCACGATGCGCGCCAGTCCGGCGGCGACGGCCAGGTTCTGCTGCGCATGTCCGATGCCACGCTCCCGGGCACCGATCTGCTGCTCACGCGGGAGGGCGAGGGCTGGGTGCTGCGCGCAGACAGCCGCTCGCGGGAGAGCTTCGACGCCATCCGCGAGGCCGGGCCGCAACTGGCCCGCCGCTTCGCCGAGCGCAACCTCGGCACGCTGACCATCGATCCGCACTTTCACGGCTGACCCAGCGCCTTCGGTCGGCCATCGGGTCGCTGTGCATCACGGCGCCGACGGCTGCGCCGACGCGTCGCGCTGCGCGTCTGGCGCCACGCCCTCCCGGCGCGGACGCAGGCCGCGCCAGTCCTCGCGCCGCAGTTGGAAGCGGCGCGCCGGCCTGCCGAACTGCGTGCCGCGATCGATCTCTTCAAATCCCAGCCGCAGCAACAGCGGCGGCACCGAGCGGTTGTCCGGCGCGCAGTGCGCCACCAGGTCTTCGAGCCCCAGCCCGTCGAAGGCATGCGCACACAAGGCCGCGCCGCCCTCGATCGCGTAGCCGCGTCCCCACGCCGACGGCAACAATCGCACCCCGATCGAGACCTCACGCGTGTTACCCAACGGCACCAGCGAGAACATGCCGATGAATCGGTCACCGCGGTCGCCGGCGCGCCACAGGCCGAGGCCGGGTCGGTCGCGGTAGATGCGGTTGGCCCACACCACCAGTCCCATCGCGTCGTCGAGGGTGTCGAGGCGGTTGTCGAGCAGCAGGCGCGTCACCCGCTCCTCGCGGCCGAGCTGCAGCAGTTCGAGCACGTGCCGGAAGGCGAAGCCGCGCAACTGGATCCGGCGGCTGCGCAGCTGCACCTCGGCCGGATAATCGCGGCCATTGGCCGGCAGGTCGGCCTTGGAGAACTGCGGTAGCGCCTCTTCGGGCGGGGGTGCGGGATGCGGGTCGTGAGCGGACATCGTGGTCGCCGTTATAGCGCGAATGCGCCGGACTTAAATGGGGCAACGGTCACGTCAAGGGCGTGAACTAGGGCGGACCCTAGATGGGGTACGTCCCAGATGCGCGGTGTTTGATGCCGGCGCAGACTTGCCCTGCAGCCGCGATCGACCCACCGTTCCACAGGTCCTGACGCGCACGGTTTTCGTTGTACCTCTCAGTCATCATCATCATCATCGATAAAGGAGAAACATCATGTCAGGTGCCATTTCCGACGCCATCGGTTCTGTCATTGGGACTGCCCTGGGCGGCCCGCTGGGCGGCATTCTGGGCAACATGCTGGGCGATCTGATCGGCCAGCTCTTCAGCAGCGCGTTCGACAGCCTGTTCTCGTCGATGGGCCTGCCGCAGTCGGCGCAGGATGCCGTCAGCGATGGCTTCAAGGGCGGCTTCAACTTCAACTTCGGCGTGGGCAACTGATCCATGCAGTACGACCAGCAGGCCCAGCGCCAGGCATGGATCGACGGCCTCGCGCAGTTGCGTGAACAGGGCGCGATCACTGCCGACGACGAGACCGTGCTGATCCGGCACATGGACGAGCGTCTCGACGTCGTCCAGCAGGAGCTCAAGGCGCTCGTCCCCGAGTATGAGCGGCGCGCTGCGAGCGACGGCAGGGAGGCCGCCGACGCCTGGCTGGGAGCACAGGCTCGCGAAATGGGCGAGCGGGAAGGCGCCGATGCCAAGCGGATGGTCAACTCGCTGAGTACCATCGAAGTCGGGCCTTGATGCATTCCGATGTGCGATCCATACCGGGGCCGATAGGCCCCGGTATGGTATTTGCCGTCGGCGTTGTCGGGCTGCCATCGTGACGACAGCGTCATGCGCCCCTTCGTTTAATCAGTTCGCTCCACCCGCACCAGCACGATCCACCTGCAGGCGCGTTCGTCCACGCCAGGCCAATGGCACGCAACGCGGCGATTGATGCGATGCCGGTAACCGCGCAGAGCGTTGACATGGATTTACGACGCATGCGGTAGGAAGACCTTGCCGGCGAGGCGTCGAGGCTGAACGCTTCCAATGCGCCGGACAGGCGTCCTAGGGTTCGACCTAGCTTTCCTCCTTCGCGGCGATGGTTAGGATGCAATCCATGGGCAATCGGCCGAATGGCTGCAATTGCGATCGAGGATCTAACGTGCAGAACAACCCCACACAGGACGATCTGGACAACGCGCAACTTGCGCTGCGCGACCGCAGCGTCGCGGTCCCGCGGGTTGCCAGTGCGCCTGCCGCCGACCGTCAGGCACTAGTCGAATCGCTGATGGCATCGTTCGATGCGCAAGAAGCGAGCGCAGGTGAGGACTTGGCGGGCCTGCGCAGTGAATTGAAGGCGGCACTCGACCATGCCGCCGAGCATGTGGATGGCGATCCGGTGGTGCCGCCTCGCGGTGAGTGGGTACAGGCCGTTGAAGCATTGCACAAGGTTGGCGCTGTATCCGAGGACGAGACCAACGATCTCATCCGGCGGCTAGACGAGGCTATGCGCCCTTTGCAGCAGGACAACGTACAACGCGCGCTCGAATTCGGGCGTCGCTGCAGACACGATGGCGAGGAAAGCGCCCGGACTTGGCTTCGAAATCAGCCCTCGCTGTGATTTTTTTCAATAGTGAAACTGGAGAACGAAGATGAGTGGAATCGAATTTTCCTATGCGTTGACGATGAACCACTTCAACTCGGAGGTGAAAGACACCGAGGCGGTAAACAAGGGTTCGTCGGCAGCCACCGGCAGCTGGCTGGTGGCGTTGGCTACGATGCTGGGCAAGATGGCTGACCGTCTGGGTGACGGCATCGTCAAGCAGGCCAAGCTCATCGATCAGCAGATGAACAAGGAAGCTGAGGCCCGCAACGGTGGCAAGACTGTGGAAGATAGCAATCTGAGCCAGCTCAATTCCGAGATGCAGGCGATGAGTCAGCAGATGAAGATGCTGATGGATGCGATCTCGACCATCATCAAGAGCATTGGTGAGGGCAACTCCTCGATCGCTCGTAAGCAGTAAGCGATACGAGGTCCGCGAAGGCTGGGGGTTTATCCCCCAGCCTTCGTCATTTTGACAATTTGATGCCGATCCCGGCCCCGGCTTTCCCTGGATTCGGCATGCGACTTTGAATCGGAGGTCCTCATGGCACTGATGCAGCGCTTGTGTGGTCTGGCACTTGTCGTGTTGGCTGTTCCCGCTTGCGGGGCGGCGGAACCTGCGTTTCTTGCGAACGATGACCCGTATGTGGGCAAGCTCGAAGTGCGCGCTACGCCAGTAGACGGGGGGAGCGCGGTGCGGGCATCTGGCCAGGGCAGCGTTGCCTTCAAAAAGCTGGCGGGCGATCGAGTCCAGTTGATCGTCCATGGCGAAGTCGAGGGTGTGCGTGGGCAGGCTTCGGGCGCCGGCAACGCGGGCTTCGTTGCCGAAGGACGTGTGGGGCCGGATGGATGGCATGCCGAGGCTGGTGACATCCGTATCGACATCGACGCGCAGGGACGGATTACGGGGGGCGGCATAGTGCAACAGGATCGCTATGTGCTGTCCGGTCACTTGAGGGAGTCCCAGGGCACACTTGTGGTCGCGATTGAGCCCGGTGCCGCGCGAGCAGCGGGATCAGGCGCTGAGATTTCAAATTTTCGTTTCACCTACGAGCTCAAGCGACGCCAAGTCCGGGACGACGAGGTACGCACCACGGTGCGAGGCGAACGAGGCAGTTGTCCCCATGTCATCTATCAGCCGCGCTTAATCGCCAACATCGGCGGCGACACGATGAGCACGGTGCAGGTTCCGGTGTGCACGCCTTGAGTGACGTCATCCGATGTCGCGTAAGGGCATGCGCTCGCCGCACTCCGCCGAGAAGTTCGGGGCGACGGAGCCGCGGGCCGGCCATCCGTAATGGGAACAGTCAGCGAGCACCCGATGGCATACCAGGCGCCGCCCTTTGAAGGAGGTTTCCAGTGATTGAAGAATCGAAGTTGCGTATCACGAGAAGTGTGTTGTTGTTGGCGAGCATTGCCATGCTGATAGCAGCCACAGTGGTGCACGCCGCCGACGGTGACATCGCCGTCCAGCGTGCACTGCAGCAGGCAGTCTCGCGACCCGCGCCCGCTCAGGTCGACGCACAGGCGGTCCAGACTCTGTCATTCCGACGGGACCCCGCCATCACCTCGCGGGTACAGCAGGAAACGATCCAGGCGTTCGGTCGCAACACCCAGCAGGTCGCTGATCTGGAACAGGTGATCGGCTCGGGCGAGTTGCTGCGCCAGTTCGATGGCATCTTGCGGCGTTATGGCTACGACCCGACCAACCTCGGCGATGTGCTGGCCGCGCATCTGCTGATCTCCTGGGAGGTGGCCAATGACCGTGACTCAGCGCGAGTACCGGAGGGGCAACGTGCGGTGCGTCGCCAGTTGATCGGCCCCTTGGCCGCGGTGCCGCAGATCGCTGGCATGAGTGATGCCGCCAAGCAAGCACAGGCCGAGCGCACGGCGTATCTGACGATGGTCTCGGCGTTGTCGTATCAGACGATGAAGCGCCAGGGCAATCGCCAGGCGTTGGCGTCCTTGGCCTCGGGTGTACGCAAGGGTCTTCAGAGCAATGGCGTCGATCTGCAGCGCGTCGAGTTGACCGACGACGGTCTGGTCGCGCGCTGAGCGCGGCCCGCCGACCTCGCGGCGGGTCTATCGCCGAGGTGCGCCGATCGAGCCGCGGGCCGGGGCATTGAGCCGGCGGGCCAACCACCACGCGCCGCAGGCGGCCGCCAGACCCGCGAACGCGAGTTCGCTGCTCCAGCGCCGCATCGCGGGGGCGGCGGGCATCTCGCCCATGCTCAGCAGCACGCTGACCAGCACCAGGCCCAGGCAGCCGTAGGCGACCAGAGCCAGCGTCCAGAACAACCACTGCATCGCACGTGCGACCTCGGCCGGCAGATCATCCTGGGGGCGGATCAGTAGCCGCCGACCCTGGGCCAGCGCGACCATCCACTGGCCGATCTCGGCTTGGCCGACCTTGAGCCGGTTGCGTCGGCGCAGGCCCGGGCCGTCGGCGGTGTAGACGCCGGTGGCCACCAGGTCGACGCGCGACGGGCTGCCGCGCTCGCCTACGGCCGGTGCCGTGGCCTGTGGATTGCCTGCTATCTGTGTATTGCCGGCGACCTGTTGCGTGGCTGGCGCTTGGGCCGCCATGACCGCGGCTGGCACGGCGGCCAGGGTCGTCCCGGCCGGCGCGTTGGCGATCGCGGGCTGCGTCGGCGGCGCGGCCTGCTGCGGTACGGCACTGCGGTCGGCGGCCGGATTGCTCGGGGGGGTGAATGCGGCCTCTGCCCGCTGCGGCTGCGCAGGCGGTGCCTGGGATGGCACAGGGAACGGTGTGGATGCGGCTGGTGTCGACGCCGTCGCAGCTGGGGCCGTGGACGGTGGCAGGGGCGACGTCTGCGGCATCGATGTTTGCTGGGCGAGTGCCTGCTGGGAGGTTGGGGCGGTTGCCTGCTGCGCCAGCGCTGCTTGCGTGGCGGCCGATTGTCCCGGCACTGCGGCCGGAAGCGCCGCTGTGTTCGTCACCGTGTTCGCCAAGGTGCCGGGTGCTGGCCCGGTGGCAGGGGCCTGTGGCACGGCGTTGGTGAGTGCGCGTGCAACCTGGTTGGCCGCCGAGGCGAGTTGCGTCGGCAACGTCTGCGGTGTCGCGACCGGTGCGCCGCCGGGCTGCCCCGGTTGGAGCGCTGGCGGCGTCACCGTACCTGGGGACAGAAGTTGGCGGAGCGCATTCGCGGCGTTGCCCAGCAGGTTGCCAAGCGCCGGCAACAGGCCGGTCTGGCCCGGCGTGGGTGCGGGGGCGCCGGGGGTCGGCAGGTGCGGGACGTGGCCGCCATCGGGGCGGGCCGGTCCCGCCGGTCCCGGTAGGCCGCCACCGAGTCCAGGGCCGGCGGGGATGCCGCCGGGCGTGGGAATGTTGGGGCCGGCCGGATGGCCGCCATGCGCGTGACCGCCGGTCCACGCATTGTGGGCAGGGTGGCCGCCGGGCGGCGCAGGCAGCGGCGGGCCAATTGGCGGCGCCGGCGGGGTCGGGCCGCCTGGCGGTGTGGGCAGGGTCGGGCGCGCGTCCGCCACCGGCGCGCCGCCCTGCCCGGGCCGTGGGCCGTTCCCGAAGTTCACACCCGGAAACTGCTGATGGAAGAGCTGCGACGTCAGCCCCTTCATGGTGTTCGAAAGCGCGTTGCCGAGCTGCGGGCCGATACCGAATCCATTGCCGCCCGGCCCGTTGCCGAGCAGCCTGCCCAGGTCGGCTGAGGCGTGCTTGTGGATTTCACTGATCAGCGACACGACGAGGCCTCGGGCGGCGTGACCCGGTCCACGAAGCGGAGCCGGACCTCCCGAAGGTAGTCGAACGCTGTTCCGCTCACACCCTGGGGGCAACCCCAGGGTGCGAACGCCTGTCGGGCCGGGTGCGCTGCATCTTGGCGGCCTTGCGGGGCGCAATGCCGACACCTGCGCGGGCCAGGCAAAAAAAGGGAGACCCTTGGGTCTCCCTGAACCGGACGATGCCGGAGGACTCGGTGTTGACGCGTTCAGCCTAGCGTGTTCATCAAGCTGATGCAACGCATCAGGTTTGTCCCCTAAGTGGCTGAGGCTGTGGAAGTTGCCTGCCCTGAATCACTGCGCCAAGTCGAGCGCCGCGCGTTTGGCGGCGCGGCGGGCCGGCGCAGGCTGGTCCCAAGCATTGTTGAACTGCGCCGGCTCCCAGCCGCCGTAGGTCGGATTGGCCAGCATCCACCAGCGTTCGCCAAACCAGTCACCGTATTCATCGAGCAGCTGCGTACGGGCCTCGCCGGTGTTGGCCAGCACCTCGACGAAGTCGCCGAGTTGATCGCCGAACTGCATCAGCACGCGGTACTCGCGCCCGGCCAGCCGGCGACGGCAGGTCTTTTCGCTCCCGTGCTGTTCGCAGCCCTCCACGTGCGTGCCCAGTCCCAGGAACACGCTGTCGTCCTTCACCGGCAGGCCTTCGGCGCGCAGGTTGGCCAGCGTCGCCTCCTGCAGGTGCTGGGCACGGTTGGACAGGTAGAGGATGGTCACGCCCTTGGCCTCGGCGGCCTTCGCGAACTCGAGCACGCCCGGCACCGGGCGGGCTTTCTTCTCGGCAACCCACTGCGCCCAGGTGACTTCGTCGTACTCTTGGCCGTTCTGCACCAGGCGTGCCTGGTAGGGCGAGTTGTCGAGCACGGTCTCGTCGATGTCCATGATCACAGCCGGCGGCAGCGCGCGGGCGTCGCCCGCCAACTCGCGCTCGGCCGGCACCAGCGCGTCCCAGTTCGGCTCGGCGAGGGCCGCATCGAGGTGGTCGGCGGCGGCGCGGAACAGCGACAGGCTATTGGCGCGGTACTCCTCCGACCGCTGCATCCACAGCACCGCATTGAGGTTGTCGGCGGGCGCGCTGCTATCGGGGGCGGGCGCCGCAGCGGCTTGCGGCGCGGCCACGGGGGTGTCGGCGGGTGCGGCCACCGGCTTGCAGGCTGCGATCAGCAGCGCGCAGGCGAGCAGGGTCAGGGCGGGAAAGGTCGTGCGCATCGCGGAAAACCTGGGGATCGATCGGCCAGCGAGTGTAACCGCAGGTCTTCACGCCGGCATGACATCCAGGCGCGCTCGGGCGATCATGCCCGCCCGTTCGACAGGAGCCGACATGCACCAGACCGCCCGCTGGCCGGAACTGAGCCCCGCCGAAGCCCGGGTGCTCGGGTGCCTGATCGAAAAACAGGCGACCACGCCTGACGTCTACCCGCTGACCGTCAACGCCGCGCAGTCGGCGGCCAACCAGAAGACCGCGCGCGAGCCGGTCATGGCGCTGAGCTTCGGCGACACGCACCACGCCCTGCGCCAGCTCGAGCAGCATCGGCTTGCACGGCAGTCGTTCTCTTCGCGCGCCGAGCGCTACGAACACGGCGTCGGCAGCGTGCTGGATCTGCCGCCGCCGCAGATCGCGCTGCTTGCGGTGCTGCTGCTGCGCGGCGTGCAGACCGCGCACGAATTGCAGGCGCGCAGCGAGCGGCTGCATGCCTTCGGCGACATCGAAGACGTGCGCCACCATCTGGAGCGGATGGCGGCCAAGGCGCTGCTGGTGCGCATCCCGCCGGGTGCGGGGCGCCGCGAGGAACGGTTTGCGCATCTGTTGTGCGGGCCGGTCGACGTCGAGGCCCTGCCGACCGCCGAGCCCCGGAGCGAGGCGGCGCGCGGCGACGCTGCGCTGGTGGCGCGCGTCGAGGCGCTTGAGGCCGAGGTGGCGGCGCTGCGCGAGGCGCTGGCAGCACTCGCGCCCAGTGAGACGCGCACACCCTGATGCCGGGGCGATGGCGGCCGCAGCGGCGGCCGTCGCTCAGCTGTCGAGCAGCGCCTTGATCGAGGCGAAGCCGTGGTTGGCGCGCTCGCGCTTGCGCTGCGCGTCGGCGACCGGGTCGGCGCCATCGCGCTGGATCTCGGCGGGCGGCAGTTCCTCGAAGAACCTGCTGGGGGTCAGCCGCAGCTTCTGGCCCCAGCGTTGGGTCTCCCGCGGATACGACAGCCACAGCTGTTCCTTGGCGCGGGTGATGCCCACGTACAGCAGCCGGCGTTCCTCGTCGATGCGGCCCTCGTCGATGCTCGACTCGTGCGGCAGGGTGTTGTCGTCCATGCCGATGATGAACACGTAGCGGAACTCCAGCCCCTTGGCGGCGTGCATGCTCATCAGCCGCACCTGGTTGCCGGCATCGCCCTTGTCGGCGTGCGTGAGCAGCGCCAACTGCGAGGCCAGTTCGCCCGGGCCTGCGCCGCGGGCGCCTTCGAACCAGTCGGCGAGTTCGTCGAGGTTGCCGCGGCGGATCCGGAACAGATCCTCGCTCTTGCACTGCGCCTGCAGCATCGCGATCAGGCCCGAGCGTTCGTTGAGCTTGCGCACCAGTTCGCCTGCCGGCATGTGGCGCGCGTCGGCGCGCAGTTCGCGCAGGATGTCGGCGAACTCGCTCAGCGCATTGGCCGCGCGCGGCGTCAGCTGCTTGAGCAGCCCCATCGATTCGATCGCCCGCGACATCGGCATCTGGGCGCTGCGCGCAAGCTCGGCCAGCTTGGCCAGCGTCGTCTGGCCGACACCGCGGCTGGGGGACTGCACCGCGCGCAGGAACGCCGAGTCGTCGTCGGGGTTGGCCAGCACGCGCAGCCACGACATCGCGTCCTTGACCTCGCCGCGGTCCAGGAACGCGGTGCCGCCGCTCAGGTGGTAGGGCACGCGCAGCAGCTGCAGCGCTTTTTCCAGTGGCCGCGAGAGATGATTGCTGCGGAACAGGATGCAGAACTCGCTCCACTCGGCCTTGCGCGCGGACTGCAGAAAGTGGATCTCGCCGGCGACCTTCTCGGCCTCGTGCGCACTGTCGCGGCACTCCCACACGCGGATGCGCTCGCCGTCGGGCTGCGCGCTCCACAGCGTCTTGGGATGTTCGTGCGGATTGTTGGCGATCAGCGCATTGGCCGCGCGCAGCACGCGGTTGCTGCAGCGGTAGTTCTGTTCGAGCTTGACGATGCGCAGGGTCGGGTAGTCGTGCGCCAGCGCGGCCAGGTTCTCGGGATTGGCGCCGCGCCAGGCGTAGATGCTCTGATCGTCGTCGCCCACGCAGGTGAAATTGCCCTTGGGCCCGGCGATCGCCTTGAGCAGCCGGTACTGCGCGTCGTTGGTGTCCTGGCACTCGTCGACCAGCAGGTAGCCGATGCGCTCGCGCCAGCCCAGCACCGCGTCCTCGTCGGATTCGAGCAATTGGACCGGCAAGCGGATCAGGTCGTCGAAGTCGACGGCGTTGAACGCGGCCAGGCGCTCCTGGTAGCGGGCGTAGAGCGCGGCGGCCTCGAACTCGCGCGCGCTGGTCGCCGCCGCGTGCGCCTGCTCGGGCGACAGCCCGGCGTTCTTGGCGCGCGAGACCAGGCCCTGCATCGCCTGCACCACGTCGGGCTTGGCGCCAGGCAGCAGGTCCTTGATCTGCGCGGCGGCATCGTCGGCATCGAAGATCGAAAACCCGCGGCGCAGCCCCAGCTTGGCGTGCTCGATCTGCAGCATCTTCAGACCCAGCGCGTGGAAGGTGCAGATCGTTAACCCGTCGGCGGCGTCGCCGCGCAGGCGCTTGGCGATGCGCTCGCGCATCTCCTTGGCCGACTTGTTGGTGAACGTGATCGCGGCGATGCGCTTGGCCGGGTAGCGCCCGGACTGGATCAGATGGGCGATCTTCTCCACGATCACGCGCGTCTTGCCGCTGCCCGCGCCGGCCAGCACGAGCAGTGGGCCCTCGACGTGGCCGAGGGCCTGGGCTTGTTGGGGGTTCAGACCGTGCATCGGATGGGGCGTCTGTCTAGCGACGCATAGTGTACCGGCCGACGGCGCTGGCCCCTTGGCCGGTAGAATCTGGCAATGGCCAAGCTCTACTTCTACTACTCGGCGATGAACGCCGGGAAGACCACCACGCTGCTGCAGAGCGCGCACAACTACCGCGAGCGCGGCATGCGCGTGGCGATCCTGACCCCGCGGCTCGACGACCGTGCCGGGGTCGGGCGGGTGGCCTCGCGGATCGGGCTGTCGGCCGAGGCGATCGCGTTCGATCGCGACGACGACCTGCTGGCCTGCGTGCGCGCGCTGGGCGCCGGCGAGGACGTGCCCAGGATCGACTGTGTGCTGGTCGACGAGGCCCAGTTCCTGACCCGCGCCCAGGTCTGGCAGTTGTCGGAGGTCGTCGACGCGCTGCGCATTCCGGTGCTGTGTTATGGCCTGCGCACCGATTTTCGCGGCGAACTGTTCGAGGGCAGCCAGGCCCTGCTGGCCTGGGCCGACGAACTGAGCGAGATCAAGACCATCTGCCACACCGGCAAGAAGGCGACGATGACCGTGCGCGTGGACGAGCGCGGCTACGCGGTGCACGACGGCCCGCAGGTCGAGATCGGCGGCAACGAGCGCTACGTGTCGGTGAGCCGCGCCGAGTTCAAGCGCATCGCGCGCGGCGAAGGCCGGATCGAACCGGCCCAGCCCGAGTTGCCGTTGTAGCGGCTCAGCGCTGGCAGCGCGGGCACCATACGGTCGTACGTTGGGCGATCAATGCCTGGCGCATCGCGGCGCCGCAGCGCGGACAGGGCTCGCCGCCTCGGCCATACGCCAACAGCTCCTGTTCGAAGTACCCCGGTGCGCCGCCTGGCGTGACGAAATCGCGCAGCGTGGTGCCGCCGCGCTGGATCGCGTAAGCGAGGATGCGGCGGATCTCGTCGGCCAGGCGTGCATAGCGGGCGCGCGAGATCTTGCCGGCCTCGCGCAGCGGCGAAATGCCGGCCGCGAACAGCGCCTCGGCGGCGTAGATGTTGCCGACTCCCACGACGATGCGCTGGTCCATCAGCAGCGCCTTGACCGGCGCGCGCCGGCCGCGGCTGGCATGGAACAGATGGTCGCCGTCGAAGGCCTCGCCAAGTGGTTCGGGTCCCAGGCCCTGCAGTAGCGCGTGGGTCTGGCCCGGCGGCTGCCACAGCAGGCAGCCGAATCGACGAGGATCGTGCAAACGCAGCACGCGCCCGGAATCCAGTGCGATGTCGACATGGTCGTGCGCAAGCAGCGGCACATCGGGCGTGAGCACGCGCAGGCTGCCCGACATGCCCAGGTGCAGCAATGCACTGCCGGCCGCGGTGTCGAGCAGCAGGTACTTGGCGCGGCGGCGGATGCCGTCGATGCGCTGGCCCGGCAACTGCGCGGCGACCTCCGGCGGGATCGGCCAGCGCAGGTCCTGCCGGCGCATGTGGACCGTCACGATCCGACGGCCTTCGACATGCGGCGCCAGGCCGGCGCGAGTGGTTTCGACTTCGGGCAGTTCGGGCATCGAGCGCGGGGCCGGGCGGTGCCGATGAAGGCGGAGCGGATCAAGATCGGGGGTCGATGCCGCGATTCAATGGCCGGGGCGTGAATGCGTGCCCTGGCGCCCGCGCAGCGCCGCCTACACCGGCAGCGTGGTCGGCAGGGGTTCGGTGGCCACGCGGTTGCGGCCGGCATGCTTGGCGGCATACAGCGCGTGGTCGGCCAGGCGCAGCAGCGCGGCGACCGCAGCGGCGTCGTCTTCGGCGAGCGGCTCGCGCTGCGGGCGGCAGGTGACCACGCCGATGCTGACCGTCACCCGGCCCAGTGGGCTGGCGGGATGCGCCAGATCCAGCGCTTCCACGCGCGAGCGCACGCGTTCGGCCACATGCGCCGCGCCGGCCTCGTCGGTGCCGGCCAGCACCACGACAAACTCCTCGCCGCCGTAGCGGCTTACCGCATCCCCGGGCCGCGACACGGCCCGGCGCAGCGCGCCGGCGATCATGCGCAGACAGTCGTCTCCGGCCAGGTGGCCCACTCCGTCGTTGTAGGCCTTGAAGTAGTCCACATCCGCCATGCACAGCGACAGCGCGCTGCCATCGCGCCGCGCCCGGCCGATCTCCAGCGCCAGCCGCTCGTCGAGGTCGCGGCGGTTGTACAGGCCGGTGACGTAGTCCTGGCGTGCATAGCCCTCGAGCCGGCGGTTGGCCTGGGTGAGCAACTGCTCGGCCTGGCGGCGGGCGGTGATGTCCATCCAGGCGATCGACAACCCCGCTACGCGGCCGAGTGCATCGTGCAGCGCGTGCGGCGCGGCGTACAGCCAGCGAGAGCGCCAGGCGAATTCGTGGGTCGGCAGCGGCTGGCCGTCGCGCGCCCGGGCCAGGTCGGCGTCGAGCCACTGCGCCGCGTCGGGCAGCAGGTCGACCAGACGCAGGCCCGCGACCGGGCCGTCGTGGCCGCACAGCGCGGCCATCGCCCGGTTGCCCATGACCAGAGTGCCGGTGGCATCCACCGTGCTCATCGGCACGGCGGCATGGTCGTAGACCGCCTCGAGCTGCAGCACCCGCTCGCCGAGTTCGGAGATGTCGCGGTCGATGCCGCGGTAGCCGCGCAGTGCGCCGGCGCTGTCGAACAGCGGCACGCCGCTGGTCTCCAGCACCACGATGCGGCCGTCGGCATGCAGGTTGCGATTGACCAGCCCCGAGAACGCGCGGCGCTCGGCGACAATGGCCGCGAACGTCTCGCCCACGCGGACGGCCTCGGCTGGCGGCATGAAGTCGAACGGGGTGCGCCCGAGCATCGCCTCGGGCGGATGGCCGAGCAGGGCGGTGACCATGCGCGAGCAGTAGGTGTAGCGGCCCTGCGCATCGACCTCCCAGGCCCAGTCCGAGTTGTGGTCGAGCAGTTCGCGCAGATGCTGGAGATCGCGTCGGACACCGGCATCGGACGTCATCGGGGGGCCTACACGGGCGATCGGGCGGCACTCAATATAGCGCTGCCCTCGAAGGCCTTATGGTGAAGCCGGCGATGGTTCGGTCGTGCCGTTCAGCCGTCCCAGTCGGCCAGCGTGCGGGGCACGGCGGTCAGTGGCGGCGTCACGTACTTCGGCAGGCCATCGCGCCCGTAGGGCGGCGGTGCCTCGCCGCGCACCAGGGGCTCGAGATAGCGGCGGGCGGCGGCGGTGATGCCGTAGCCGTCGCGGCGGATGAAGCCGGCGGGCATGGTCTTCTCATGGTTGGCGACCTTCTCCAGCGGCGCGGCCTCGATTTTCCAGCGGTACGGCGCGTCGGAGGTGCGTCGGATCACCGGCATGGTCGCGTTGCGACCGGCGAGGGCGAAGCGCACCGCCTCGCGACCGACCGCCATCGCGTGCTCGACGTCGGTCCTGGAGGCCAGGTGCCGGGCCGAGCGCTGCAGGTAGTCGGGCAGCGCCCAGTGCACCTTCAGGCCCAGCGCGTCCTTGACCCGGCCGGCCAGGTGCGCGGCGACGCCGCCGAGTTGGGCATGGCCGAACGCGTCGCGACCGCCGCCGGCGTCGCTGACGAAGCGGCCGTCTGCGGTGCGGATGCCTTCGCTGGCGACCACGACGCACCAGCCCACGCGCTCGACCACGCGGCGCACGTTGGCCAGGAAGTCGGCCTCGTCGAACGCGCGTTCGGGGAACAGGATCAGCTGCGGCGCCTCGTCCCGGTCCTGGCCGGCCAGGCCCGCGGCCGCGGCGAGCCAGCCGGCATGGCGGCCCATGGCCTCGTAGACGAAGACCTTGGTCGAGGTATCGGCCATCGCGGCGACGTCGAGGGCGGCCTCGCGCACCGACACCGCGGTGTACTTGGCCGCCGAGCCGAAGCCCGGGCAGCAGTCGGTGACCGCCAGGTCGTTGTCGACCGTCTTGGGCACGCCGATGCAGGTCAGCGGGTAATCGAACGCCCGGGCCAGCTTGGAGACCTTGAGCGCGGTGTCGGCCGAGTCGTTGCCGCCGTTGTAGAGGAACCAGCGCACATCGTGGGCGCGCAGCACATCGAGCAGGCGCTCGTAGCGCGCGCGATCGGCCTCGAGCGTGCCGAGCTTGTGGCGGCACGAGCCGAAGGCGCCGCCGGGGGTGTGCGCCAGCGCGCGGACCGCGGCGATCGGCAGCCGCGAGGCGTCGACCAGGTCCTCGCGCAGCGCGCCGAGGATGCCGTTGCGCGCGGCCAGCACGCGGATGCCTTGCGCACGCGCCTCCTGCAGGACCGCCGAGGCGGTGGCGTTGATGACGGCGGTCACGCCGCCCGACTGGGCGTAGAGCAGGGTTCCGGAGGGCATCGCGGGGCCTCGTCGATTCGGGTCGTGGCGGGATACGTTAAGCTGGTGCGGCCGTTCGCCGCCCTGCCCGAGTGTAGCTGCAGGACCGGAGGGCTCCCCACACTTGCAGGAGCGTTCGATGCGTTTGGTTCTTCTCGGAGCGCCCGGTTCGGGCAAAGGCACGCAGGCCGCACGACTGAAGGAACACCTGCAGGTGCCGCACATCTCCACCGGCGATCTGCTGCGCGCCGAAGTCGCCGCCGGCACGCCGCTGGGCCGCCAGGCCAAGGCGGTAATGGACCGCGGCGACCTGGTCTCCGACGAGATCCTGCTGGGCATGCTCGAAGATCGCCTGTCGCGCGAAGACACCCGTGCCGGCTTCATCCTCGATGGCTATCCGCGCAACCTTGCCCAGGCCGCCGCGCTCGATACGCTGCTGGCCAAGCTGGGCCAGACCTTCGATGCCGCGGTGCAGCTGGAGGTCGACAACGAGCAGATCGTCGAGCGGCTCGCCGGACGGGCGAAGGCGGAAGGGCGTGCCGATGACAGCCCCGAGTCGGTTCGCCACCGCCTGAACGTCTACGACCAGCAGACCGCGCCGGTGATCGGCTTCTACCGCGACCACGGCCAGCTGACGGTGGTCGATGGCGTCGGTCCGCTCGATGAGGTGTTCGGGCGCATCGTCGCGGCGATCGGCAAGGCTGACGCCGCAGCCTGAGCCGCGCCCGTCGCGCCGCCGGGTCCGGTGGCGGCGCGAATGCGGTGCCCGTCTTCCTCCCGGCGCGGCCGTCGGTCGTCCGCGCGCGCCGCAGCCGCCCGGCGCAGGGCCCCGTCCAGGACTTCCAGCCCGTGAAACTCCACATCCTCGGCATCGCCGGCACCTTCATGGGCGGCGTCGCCGCGCTCGCGCGCGAACTCGGCCACGCGGTCGAGGGCAGCGACCAGGCGGTCTATCCGCCGATGTCGACCCAGCTCGAACAACTGGGCATCGCGCTGCGCCAGGGCTACGACCCCGCGCACATCGGCGCCGACGTCGACCAGGTGGTGATCGGCAACGCGCTCTCGCGCGGCAACCCCGCGGTCGAGGCGGTGCTCGACGCCGGCCGCGCCTACACCTCGGGCGCGCAGTGGCTCAGCGAGCAAGTGCTGCCCGGGCGCGAGGTGCTGGCGGTCGCCGGCACGCACGGCAAGACCACGACGACGACGATCCTGGCCTTTCTGCTCGAGGCGGCCGGCCGCGCGCCCGGCTTTCTGATCGGCGGCGTCGCCGAGGACTTCGGCGTCTCCGCGCGGTTGGGCGGACCTGCCGATGCCCCGTCCGGCGCGGCGCACCCACCGTCCTCACAGGCAGGGGACGACGCGGCGCCGTCGGCTGCCCCCGCGCGACCGCTGTTCGTCGTGGAGGCCGACGAGTACGACACCGCGTTCTTCGACAAGCGCAGCAAGTTCGTGCACTACCGCCCGACGGTGGCGATCCTCAACAACCTCGAGTTCGATCACGCCGACATCTTCCCCGATGTCGCCGCGATCCAGCGTCAATTCCACCACCTGGTGCGCACCGTGCCCGGCCGCGGACGGCTGATCGTCAATGGCCATGACGCGCGCCTGGGCGAGGTGCTGGCGATGGGCTGCTGGACGCCGGTCGAGCGCTTCGGCTTCGACCCCGCGTTCGACTGGAGCGCCGAACGCATCGCTGCCGACGGCAGCGCGTTCCGGGTCCGCCGCCGCGGCATGGACGTGGGCACGGTCGACTGGCCGCTGCTCGGCGACCACAACGTGCTCAATGCGCTGGCCGCACTGGCGGCCTGCGCGGCGGTCGGCGTCGATCCGGCGGATGTGATGCCGGCGCTCGCGCGCTTTCGCAGCGTCAAGCGCCGGCTCGAGCTGCTCGGTCGCGCGCGCGGCATCACTGTCTACGACGACTTCGCGCACCATCCCACCGCGATCTCCACCACCCTGGCCGGGCTGCGGGCGAAGGTCGGGGAGGCGCGGATCGTCGTGGCGATGGAGCCGCGCAGCAATTCGATGCGCCTGGGCGCGCATTCGCAGGCCCTGGCGCCGTCACTCGAGGCCGCCGATGCGGTGGTGTTCCTGCATCGGCCGGAACTGGCCTGGGACGCGCAGCGCGTGGTCGAGGCGGTGCGTGGGCAGGCGCGCACGGTGCCCGATGCCGACGCGCTGCTGGACGCGCTCGCGGCGCTGGCGCGCGAGGGCGACCACGTGGTGTTCATGTCCAACGGCGGTTTCGACGGCGCGCCGCGGCGTTTTCTCGCCGGGCTCCAGGCCGATCAGTCGCCGACGTAACCCATCATCGTCGATAGCTCGGCCGCCGTCCGGCGCAAGGCCTCGACGTGCGCCGGGTCGGCCGTGGCCGGCAGGTAATGGATCGAGCCGACGATCGCCAAGGTGCCAAACAGCGCACCGCCGGCCTGCAGCAGCGGCGCGGCGAGCGCATTGATGCCGGTGAACAGCTCCTCGGGCGCGTCGGCCCAGCCGCAGTCGCGGACCCGGTCGAGTTCGCCGCGCAGGCGCGCATGCGTGGTGATCGTGCGCGGCGTCTCAGGTTCGAGCGGCTGCGCCAGATACTGCTCGCGCAGCGCGGCCGGCCCGTAGGCCAGCACCAGTTTGCCCTGCGCGCTGGCGTGGTGCGGAAAACGGCTGCCCGGCCGCAGGCTGATCTCCAGCGGCGAGGTGCCGCGCACCACGTCGATGACCGCCACCTCCTGCTCGGCATAGGAGGCGATGACGATCGTCTGGCCGACGGCGTCGCGCAGGCGCTCAAGCGCCGGCCGCGCCAGCGTGGTCAGGTCGAAGCGGCCGACGCAGGCTTTGCCCAGCAGGTAGAGCTTCCAGCCGACCCGGTACTGGTTGGTGACCGGATCCTGGAGCAGATAGCCGTGATCGCGCAGCGCACGCAGGTGGCGGTGCGCGCGCGCCTTGGGCATGCCCAACTGTTGCGACAGCTGGGTGACCCCCAGCCCCTGGGGCGCGTTGGACAGCGCGTCGATGACCTGCAGCGACACGATGGCGGTGGGAAGCGACGCGTCCGCGGCGTCGTCGGAGGCGGGGCCGGCCTGGGCCATGGGGATCGTCCTGTGCGGTGAAGCCGATGAACGCGGCAAGGCCGCGCCCATCAGGGTACCCCGAGGCGATGTCACTGAGGTAGACGGATGTATCGCTCCGCGAAAACCCGATAGGTCTGCACCTTGGGTGCGTCGGCGTCTTCCTGGCGTACGTAGCGGATCGAGCTGCGGCCCTTGAGCTGGCGCGGCAGCAGGAAGCAGCGCACGAAGCGCGTGGGTTCGCGCTCGGTGGTCGGTGCCAGCACCGGGGCGGGGCCCAGCTCGAACCACGCCTGGCCAGGGCCGTGGCGCTGCGCCCGGCCCTGAGTCTCGATCCCGATTTCGCCCTCGGCGCAGATCCGGATGCCCGGGCCCTGGTGCACATGGGTCAGCGCGACCCCGCCAGGCGGGAAGCCCACCTCGTCGCAGCGCATCAGCCAGTCGAACCCGGGGTCGAGTTCAACAGGCGCTTCGAGCTTGAGCACCGTGCGGGTGGCCGGCGCCGAGGGCAGGCCCGGCGCGACCGAGGCGGTCGACAGTTCCCAGCGCCAGATGCGGACCGGCGCGGCACCGGTGTTGAGCGTCAGCGCGTCGTCGCCGACCCACGCCGCCCCCTGCAAAAGCAACGTGCCCGACACGGCGTCCTCCACCGTGGCCTCGCCCTGCGCCAGGTACAGCGCGCGCGGGGCGGACGGCAGATAAACCGGCGGGCAGTGGGCAGGCAGTTCGTCTTCGAACAGGCGCAGCATCAGGCTGGACATGGCAGTTCCTTGTTTCGGTGATCGATACAAAAATACGGTCTTGACTCTTCAGTCGAGACTTATCGTATAGTGATACCTGGGTATCGAGCAACGATACAAACGGCCGGGGGCACACCCCCCTCAAGAATCGCCTCGGGAGGGCGTGCAATGGCGCAGAACACAGCAGGTGCGGGGCAGGGGACCGGCGAGCGCTGGTGGAAGGGCGCGAGCAAGCAGCAATGGCGCGCGTTCAACTCGGCCTATCTGGGCTGGATGCTCGACATCATGGATCTCATGCTGTTCGCGATGGTCATCAAGTACGTGATCGTCGACCTGGGCATGGACAAGTCGTCGGCCGGCCTGGTGATGTCGGCGACGTTGATGGCCACCGCCGCCGGCGGCCTGGTCTTCGGCTTCCTCGCCGACCGGCTGGGCCGGGCACGTTCGATGATGCTCAGCATCATCTGCTACTCGATCGGCACCGCCCTGTGCGGTCTGGCCGACACCCTCGGGCAACTGATGCTGTTCCGGATCATCGTCGGCCTCGGGGTCGGCGGCGAATGGTCGGCGGGCTCGGCGCTGGTCAGCGAGACCTGGCCTGCGAAGCATCGCGGCAAGGTCATGGCCTGGGTGCAGAGCGCGTTCGCGGCCGGCTACGCCGCCGCCGCGGTGGTCGCCGCGCTGGTGATCCCGGTCGGTGGCTGGCGCTGGGTGTTCGCGGTCGGCCTGCTGCCCGCGCTGCTGGCGTTCTATGTGCGTCGCCATGTCGAGGAGCCGGAGATCTGGCGCAACCAGACCCGGCGGCTGGGCTTCGGCGAGACCGTGCGCGAGTTGTTCGGCGGGCCGTTCGCCCGCAACACCTGGATCGGCCTGGCCTTCACCACCGCGGCGATGTGCGGCTACTGGGGCCTGTTCACCTGGATCCCGACCTACCTCGCGACCCCGGTGGCCGACGGCGGCCCGGGGCTGGACCTGGTGAAGTCGACGATCTGGATCGTGATCATGCAGGTCGGTGCGGCCGCCGGCTTCATCACCTTCGGTTACTTCGCCGACCGCATTGGCCGCAAGAAGGCCTTCCTGCTGTTCTTCCTGGCCTCGGCAGTCGTGGTGCCGGTGTTCGCGACGATCCGCTCGCCCGACATGCTGATGGTGTTCGGCATCGTGGTCGCGTACTTCGGCACCGGTTTCTACAGCGGCTTTGCGCCGACGTTCGCCGAACTGTTCCCGACCTCGATCCGCGCCACCGCGCAGGGCTTCGTCTACAACGGCGGCCGCGCGATCGCGGCGATCGCACCGTTCCTGATCGGCTTCATCTCCACGCGCTACGGCGTCGGCAGCGGCCTGGTGACGACCGCGGCGTTCTTCGCGCTGGCCGGTCTGATCGTCTGGCTGTTCCTGCCCGAGACCAAGGGCCGCGAGCTCGCCTGATCCATCCCCCAAGGAGACACCATGCCCATCATCCAGATCACCCTGGTCGAAGGCCGGGACACCGCCCGCGTGGAGCGCTGCATCCGCGAGGTCGCGCGCGTGGCCAGCGAGACGCTGGACGCGCCGCTCGCCTCGATCCGCGTGATGGTCACCGAAGTGCCGGCCAACCGCTTCGCTGTCGGCACCACGCTCAAGAGCGATCCGCCGACGCCCGCCGGGGGCGCGGCATGAGCGTCGATTCGACCGTGCACGCCGATGCCCTGCACGCCGCGTTGCGCGACGCCGCGCCGATCGCGCCGCTGACCGGACGCGTCGATGGCCTGGACCTGGCCGGCGCTTACGCGATCGCACAGGCCGGCATCGCCCGGCGCGTCGCCGAGGGCGAACGCGTGGTCGGTCGCAAGATCGGCCTGACCAGCGTCGCCGTGCAGCGCATGCTCGGTGTCGACCAGCCCGATTTCGGCGTGCTGACCGATCGCATGGAGCATTCCGACCGTGGTGCGGTCGCGGTGGCCGGGATGATCGCGCCGCGTGCCGAGGGCGAGATCGCGTTCCATCTCAAGCGCGACCTGGCCGGGCCCGGGATCGGCCTGCACGACGTGCTGCTGGCGACCGAATCGGTATCGGCATGCTTCGAGATCGTCGACTCGCGCATCCGCGACTGGAAGATCGGCATCCTCGATACGGTCGCCGACAACGCGTCCGCGGCCGCGTTCGTCACCTCGCGCACGCGGGTCTCGCCGCAGGCCCTGGACCTGGGCACCTGCGGCATGGTGCTCGAGAAGAACGGCGCACTGCTGTCCACCGGCGCCGGCGCCGCAGCGCTGGGTTCACCGCTCAATTGCGTGGTCTGGCTGGCCAACCAGCTCGGGCGCCTGGGCGATGGCCTGCGTGCCGGCGACACCGTGCTCTCCGGCGCCCTGGTCCCGCTGACCCCGGTCGTGCGCGGCGATCACCTGCGCCTGCGGGTCGGCGGCCTTGGCGCCCTCGACCTGCATTTCGACTGACCGACGCACGCCGCGTCCGCACTTCCCCACGCCCGCTTCCACGTTTCGAGGAGTCCCCATGCCCGTCAAGGCAGCCGTGATCGGTCCCGGCAACATCGGCACCGATCTGATGATCAAGATCCTGCGCCACGGCCAGCACCTGGCCATGGGCCCGCTGGTCGGCATCGATCCGGCCTCCGACGGGCTGGCGCGCGCGCGTGCGATGGGCGTGCAGACCTGCGATGCGGGCGTCGAGGGGCTGGTCGCCTCGCCGTTGTTCGACGACGTGCAGGTGGTGTTCGACGCCACGTCCGCCGGCGCGCATGTGCGCAATGACGCCGTGCTGCGCCAGGCGCGCCCGGACATCCGCGTGGTCGACCTCACGCCCGCCGCGATCGGTCCCTACTGCGTGCCGACCGTCAACCTCGAGGCGCATATCGACGCGCCGAACGTCAACATGGTCACCTGCGGGGGACAGGCGACGATTCCGATCGTTGCGGCCGTCGCCAGCGTCGCACCGGTGCACTACGCCGAGATCGTCGCCTCGATCTCCAGCCGCTCCGCAGGGCCGGGCACGCGCGCCAACATCGACGAGTTCACCGAGACCACGTCGCGTGCGATCGAGGCGGTGGGCGGGGCGCGCAAGGGCAAGGCGATCATCGTGCTCAATCCGGCCGAGCCGCCGTTGCTGATGCGCGATACGGTCTACGTGCTGTCCGACGAGGCCGACACGGCGACCATCGCCGCAGCGATCGAGGCGATGGTCGCCGACGTGGCGCGCCACGTGCCCGGCTATCGGCTCAAGCAGGCCGTGCAGTTCGAACGTATCGAGCGGCCCTGCAATGTGCCCGGGATCGGCCCGACGACGGGCCTGAAGACCTCAGTGTTCCTCGAGGTCGAGGGCGCCGCGCATTACCTGCCGGCCTACGCCGGCAATCTCGACATCATGACCTCCGCGGCCCTGGCCACCGGCGAGCGCATCGCCGCGCGCCTGGCAGCCGCGCAGCCGGAGCCGACCCGATGAACGACCGCAAGCTCACCATTTCCGACGTCACCCTGCGCGACGGCTCGCATGCGGTGCGCCACCAGTACACGCTGGATCAGGTGCGCCGGATCGCCGGCGCGCTCGATGCCGCGGGCGTGGATTCGATCGAGGTCGCGCACGGCGACGGCTTGCAGGGGGCGTCGTTCAACTACGGCTTCGGCGCGCACAGCGACGTCGAATGGATCGCGGCGGTCGCCGAGACGGTGCAGCACGCGAAGGTCGCGACCCTGCTGCTGCCGGGCATCGGCACGGTCCACGACCTGAAGAACGCCCACGCCGCCGGCGCCCGCGTGGTCCGCGTGGCCACCCATTGCACCGAGGCCGACGTCTCGCGCCAGCACATCGAGGCGGCCAATGCGCTGGGCATGGATGCGGTGGGCTTCTTGATGATGAGCCACATGGCCGAACCGGCCGCGCTCGCCGGCGAGGCGAAGAAGATGGAAAGCTACGGCGCCTCGTGCGTGTACGTCGTCGACTCGGGCGGGGCGCTGGGCATGCAGGATGTGCGCGCGCGCTTCCGCGCGTTCAAGGACGTGCTCGATGCGCGCACCCAGACCGGCATCCACGCCCACCACAACCTGTCGCTCGGTGTGGCCAACTCGATCGTCGCGGTCGAGGAAGGCTGCGACCGCATCGACGCCAGTCTGGCGGGCATGGGCGCAGGCGCCGGCAATGCCCCGCTCGAAGTGTTCATCGCCGCGGCCTCGCGGCTGGGCTGGCAGCACGGTTGCGACCTGCGCAGGCTGATGGACGCCGCCGACGACATCGTGCGCCCGCTGCAGGAGCGTCCGGTGCGCGTCGATCGCGAAACCCTGGCGCTGGGCTATGCCGGCGTGTATTCGAGCTTCCTGCGCCACGCGGAAGCCGCGGCCGAGCGCTTCGGCCTCAGCGCGGTCGACATCCTGGTCGAGCTGGGCAAGCGGCGCATGGTCGGCGGCCAGGAAGACATGATCGTCGACGTCGCGCTCGACATGGTGCGCGTGCGCGACCGTGCCGGCGCCCGCGAGGAGGCCACGGCATGAGCCTGTCACCGGAGACGGTCGCCCAATTGGCGACCCTGCTGCACGACGCCGAGCGCGACGTGCGCGACACGGTCAAGATCACCGATGCGCATCCCGAGCTGTCGATCGAGGACGCCTACCGCATCCAGGATGCGCTGCGCGCGCACAAGCAGGCGCGCGGTGTGCGCTGCGTCGGCATGAAGATGGGACTGACCTCGTACGCCAAGATGCAGCAGATGGGCGTCGAGACGCCGATCTACGGTTTTCTGGGCAGCGACAACGCGGTCGACGACGGCGCCGAGATCGAGGCCGCAAAGCTGATCCATCCCAAGGTCGAGGCCGAGATCGCCTTCGTGATGCGCGATGCATTGCAGGGGCCGGGCTGCACGCCCGAACAGGTCATGGCGGCGACGCTGTGCCTGCTGCCGGCGATCGAGGTCATCGACTCGCGCTACGAGAACTTCCGCTTCGACCTGCCCAGCGTGATCGCCGACAACACCTCGGCCGCGCGCTACGTGATCGGCTCGCGTCCGACCGCGCCGCAGGGCATCGACCTGGAGACCACGGGTGTGGTGCTGGAGAAGAACGGCCAGGTCGTCGAGGTCGGCGCTGGCGCCGCGGTGCTGGGCAATCCCGCGCTCGCGGTCGCGATGCTGGTCGACATGCTGCACGCCCGTGGCCAGTCGCTGCCGGCCGGCAGTGTCGTGCTCTCGGGTGCGATCACCGCCGCCGTTGCCGTCGAGGCGGGCGACAACGTCCAGGTCCGCGTCGACGGACTCGGCTCGACGGGCCTGCGCTTCGTCTGAGCCGCCGGGCCGGCCGCCGCGCCGGCGCCGCTGCTTTCGGTCGCCGCTCCAGCCCGGGGCGGGCCGCTGCTTGGGAGAGGGGAACCACATGTCCAGATCCAACGCGAAGCGATGGCTGTCGCCGATCGCCCTGGCCGTCGCGGCCGCCTGCATTGCGCCGGTATCGGCGCAGGACGTCGACGTCGCCGCGGTCGAGGCGCGACTGGGCCAGATGGAGCGCGAGATGCGCGAACTGCGCGCGCTGCTCGACAGTCATCGCGGCACCGCGACGCCGACGGCCACGACCGCGGCGGTGCCGACGACTGCGACCGCGGCCACCGCTCCGGCGGCGGCAGCTGCGGGCAGCGCGGCGCCCGCCCGCAACCCGATGATGCCCGGCGCAGCGCCCGGCACCACGTTCTCGTTCGGCGGCTTCATCAAGTTCGATGCGATGACCACGCGCACCAGCGACGGGCAGATCGCCGACGGCTCGCCCGGTCGGCTGTTCTACTTCCCCGGCGCGACCCCCGTCGCGGCCGACGGCCAGGGCCAGAGCAGCACCTACAGCGATGTGCACGCACAGTTCTCGCGCTTCTGGCTGGGCGCCGACACCGTCACCGACACCGGCAAGACGATCAAGGCCTACATCGAGGCCGACATGTATGGCGGCGGCAGCAACGCGCTGGCCGGCAACGAGGTGATCACCAACACCTATGCGCTGACCCTGCGCCAGGCCTACGTCAGCTACAACGGCTGGCTCGCCGGCCAGACATGGTCGAATTTCCAGGATGTCGCGGCGCTGCCCGATGCGGTCGACTTCACCGGGCCGTCCGAAGGCACCGTCTTCAACCGCCAGGCGCAGCTGCGCTACACGCGCGGCCCGTGGTCGGTCTCGGTGGAGAATCCGCAGACCACGGTGACCCCGTACCTGTCGCGTGCCGCGCGCTTCAACAGCGGTGACGACCGGCTGCCCGACGTCACCGCGCGCTGGATCACCCGCGGCGACTGGGGCCACTTCACCGTCGCCGGCCTGGCGCGTCGCTTCCGCAGCGGCGATGCCAGCGCGTCGGGCGCGGCGCTCAGCGTCTCGGGCCGGTTCAACCTCGGCGCCAACGACGATCTCCGCTACATGGTCAGCGGCGGCGACGGCATCGGCCGGTATCTCGGCTTCGCGCTTGGCAGCGACACCGTGCTCGACGCCGACGGCCGCCTGCACAGCCAACGCGGCTACGGCGGTTTTGCCGCGTGGCGGCACGCGTTCTCGCCCAAGTTGCGCGGCAATGTCATCTACTCGCTCGCCTCGCTCGACAACGACCCGCTGTTGACCGGCGGCAGCGTCACCGAGCGTGCGCAGTCGTTGCGCGTGAACATGATCTATTCGCCTGCGCGCAACCTCGACGTCGGCGGCGAATTGAGCTGGGCCGATCGTCGTCTGGAGAACGGCCTGGAAGGCGATCTGCAGCGCGTGCACACGCACATCAAGTACAGCTTCTGATCGGCGAGCGAGGCTGCCCGCACGCCGGCGCCAAAACGTGTCGGCGTGTGGCGCTTCGCATCCGGGGTCGGTGTGTGTGGGATGACGATCCCGGCGTGCAGCCACTACGATGGCCGGTATGACGACATCCGCTTCGCTGCCGCTGTTTCCGCTCGACGCCGTGCTGCTGCCCGGCGCGTCGCTGGCGCTGCGCGTGTTCGAGTCGCGCTATCTCGACATGCTCCGCGAATGCGGTCGTCGGGGCAGCAGCTTCGGGATCTGCCTGATCCTCGAGGGCGGCGAGGTCGGCGGGCCGGCAACGCCGGCCGGCGTCGGCACCGAAGCGTTGATCGAGGATTTCGACACCGGCGCCGATGGCTTGCTGCGGCTGCGTGTGCGCGGCGCACGACGCTTTCGCGTCGAGCGTACCCGCGTCCGCGACAACGGGCTGGTGGTTGCCGATGTCGACTGGTGCGCACCCGATCCGGCGATCGACCTGCAGCCCGAGCACGCCCTGCTGGGCGTGGTGCTGCGCAAGATCCTCGAACGCATCGACGGCGCCGACCGCGCGTTCCCCGAACCCAGGTTCGACGATGCGGCGTGGGTCGGTTGGCGGTTGGCCGAACTGCTGCCGCTGGCCGCCTCCCAGCGCCAGCAGCTGCTGCAGCAGGACGATCCGGACGTGCGCCTGGAGAGCCTACTGCGGCTGGTCGACGACTGAGCCGTCGCCGGCGATGCGCAGCCGCAAGGTCGGTACGCCCGATTGCGGATGCACGTCCTCGCGCCATTCGAACCCCGTCAGCACGTCGCGCAAGCCCAGATGCACGCCGTGCGCATCGGGCTGCGGCTGCCATAGGCTGAATAGGCCGAGCGGTCGGGTCAGCAGCATCGACTGGCTGGTGCCCAGCCACAGCGGCTGCGCATCGTCGAGCTGCACCGGGGCGCGCCACAGCCGCAGGACCTCGATCCGGGATTCGTCGGTCACCCGACGCATCAACAGCGATTCGGCATTGGTATCGAGCGTGGCCGGCAGCACCGGCTTGTTGGCAGATGGCACATCGTCGTCGAGCAGATTGAGCACCTGCATCCAGTCGGCCTGCGGCTGAACCTCCCAGCCCTGCGCCTGGAGCCGGGCCTGCAGCGGCGACAGCGGGCCGGCGACCTGCAGGTCCAGCGGCCAGCGATGGGCCGGGTCGCGCTCGCGCAACTGGCCGGGCAACTGCGCCCAGTCGCGTGCCCACCAGTCCCCGACCGTCATGGTCCACGCCGGGGGGGATGCGACGAAACGCGCCAGCAACGGATCGACCGCGCGCGGCGCATGCCACAGCGCGGCCAGCGCGAAGGTGACATAGAAGATCGTCGCCACCGGCCGCATCCAGAACGAGCGGTCCACATGGCGGCGATAGGCGATGCCCAGCACCAGCAGCCAGACGATGCCCAGCAACATGCCGCCGACGATGTCGCTGAGCCAGTGCGCGCCCAGGTACAGCCGCGCAAAGCCCAGCACCGCGACCACCGCGCCCGACACCAGGTACGGCCAGACCCGCGAGCGACCGGGCAGCTCGCGTGCGATCAGCACCGCAAAGAAGCCGAAGACGATCGTCGCCATCGTGATCTCGACCGCCGGGAAGCCGAAGCCACCGTGCGCGGTCGGCGGCCTGGGCATGTCGATCACCGCGCCCAGCAGCGCGGTCAGCGCCATGCCGAAGGCCAGCGCCGCCAGCCAATGCGCCGCGCCCAGCCAGCGGCGCCGCCAGATCAACCAGCCGAGCGTCAATGCGACCGCCGGACCGAGCACATGCACATCGCCGATCGAGGCCAGGCCGGCCATCAGCCGGTCCGCCAGCGGGTTGCGCAGTTCGTACATGAACTGGAACACGGTCTGGTCGAGCAGCAGCGGCTCGCCGCGCATGATCACCGTTGCGAGCAAGGCGAACCAGGCCCAGCCGATCGCCAGCAGGCAGACCGCCAGGATCGCCAGCGAAGCCGATTCCGGGCGCCGCGGATCGACCAGCGCCGCTGCGTAGCGACCCAGCCGTGGATGGTGACGCGTCCAGCCGAGCAAGCGCGCGAGCAGGCTGTTGGCGTGCGCGTCGAACCAGCGATAGGTGTAGAGCACGATCGCCCAGGCCAGCGCCAGCACCGCGACCAGCGCACCGAGCACGATCGCCAGCCGGTCGGCGACCGCGGCGACCGCATCATAGGATGCGCCGAACAGCCAGCCCGGCGCCAGGAACAGCGCGCCCCACGACAGGCAGGCCACGCCGCTGACCGGCAGGTAGCGCCGCAACGGCATCTTCGCGATGCCGGCGATCGCGGGCACGAACGGCCGGATGGCGCCGACGTAGCGCGCGATCAGGATGCTCTTGATGGCGTTGCGGCGGAACAGGGTCTCGCCGCGATCGAGCAGCTGCGGAAACTTGTGGAACGGCCACACCGTCCGCAGCCCGTGGCCCCAGCGGCGGCCGACCCAGTAGCTCAGCCCGTCGCCGGCCAGTGCGCCGAGCGCGGCGCAGGCGACCGCATACGGGCCGGAGATCTCGCCCAGGCCGATCAGCACGCCGATCGCGAACAGCAGGGGCAGCGCCGGCACGATGGCGCCGAGCACGATGACCGAGTCGCAGAAGGCGATCAGGAAGATCACGATGCCGGCCGCGACCGGGTGGTCGCCGACCCACCCGATGAGGCTGTTGAAGAAGTCGCTGAGCATCGCGCCATTATGGCAGGGCATCGCGCTCGGCCCGCCTTGTCCCCACCCCTGCGTCGGCCGACGTTAACCCCCGGCCCGATCCGTACAATGCGGCCATGTCATCGCCCGTCGACTCCGCCACCGAGGTACGCGCGCTCAAGTCCGACAGCTTCGGCCGCATCGCGCTGATGCGCGGTGCCGACGGCGGCCTGTTCGTGCGCCGGGACCTGCGCCACGTGCCGCTGTGGCTGCGGCTGCCGGCCTGGTGGCTGGCGCGCCGCGAGGCGCGCGGGCTGGCCCGCGTGCGCGGCATGGCCGACGTGCCCCAGCTGCTGCGCTGGGACGGGCGGCGGCTCGACCGCAGCTACATGGCCGGTGCGGCGATGTACCAGCGTCCGCCGCACGGCGATCTGGCCTATTTCCGCCACGCGCGGCGCCAGTTGCAGGCGCTGCATCGGCGCGGCCTGGCGCACAACGACCTGGCCAAGGAGGCGAACTGGCTGGTGCTCGACGATGGCCGGCCGGCGATCATCGACTTCCAGCTCGCCGTCGTCGGCGCGCCGCGTTCGCGCTGGATGCGGCTGCTCGCGCGCGAGGACCTGCGTCACCTGCTCAAACACAAGCGCACCTATTGCCGCGCCGCGCTCACCCCGGTCGAGCAGCGCCTGCTGCGGCGGCGCTCCTGGGTGCGCGATCTGTGGTTCCGCACCGGCAAGCCGGTCTATCGCGTGGTCACCCGCAAGCTGTTGAAGTGGGAAGACAACGAAGGCCAAGGCCCCAAGCCTTGACGCCGTGCGTGGTGTCCGGTGTGCCCGACGCGCGCAGTGCGCTGTACGCGCAGTTGCCCGGCGCCGATTTCCGCCATGCCAGCCGGGTCCAGACCATGCGTGGCGGCCGTACGGCATTGCAGGCCTATCGCGACCTCGCCGCCGCCGTTCCGGGCTGGTTCGATGGCCTGATGGCGGTGCGCAATCGCAGCCTGCGGCTGTTGGGCATGAAGGACCTGGGCGCGCTGCGCGCGGTGCAGGCGAGCGACACGCCGCGGCCGGGCGAGCGCCTCGGCATCTTCACCCTGCAGGCGCTGTGCGACGCGGCGATCGTGCTCGAAGACGACGACCGGCATCTACGCGTCCAGTTGGCGGTGCAATGGCATGACGAGGCCATGCTCGAAGTGGCCACGGTCGTGCACGTCCACAATGCGTTCGGGCATCTGTACATGCAGCCCGTCGCACCGATCCATCGGCTGATCGTGCCGCACCTGCTCCAGCGCCAGGTGCGCGCCTACAGCTGAGCGTGGGCCGTCAGAACCGTCAGTCGGCCCCGCGCAATGCCAAGAGGTGACGTCCGATGTACCGGCGGTCGGCGTCGAAGTCGTAGCCCAGCGCCAGCGTGCCGAGGTCCTCGCAGGCATGGCAGCTGCGCATCGGGATCTCGAAACGCAGGCGCAGGCCGCCGTCGGCCAGGGCTTGGCTGCCTGCGGCCTTGGCCGGCGCGAACGGCACCGCATCGGGATGCGCCTCGAAGAATGCACCGAGGTCGGGATGCGAGCGCCCCGCGCCGTCCGGCAGCACATCCTCGTCCACATCCACCGCGTGGCCGTCGGCATCGACCAGCCACAAACCCTCGTTGGTGTTGGCGCGGAACGGATAGGTGATCTGTGCATGGCCCACACCGTCGATCGAGCGCCAGCCGCTGACATGGCCAGGGTCGCCGAGTGCGATCAGGCGGGTGGTCGCGGCCAGCGCCTCGGGCGAGGCTCCGCCGGCGCGCATGGTCGACAGCATGCAGTCGTCGATCGTTGCCGTACCGGTGCGGCAGGCCGACAGGTCGCCCTGCCAGACCGACGCCGGCCCCACCACCAGATCGTCGCCGTCTGCGACCGTGTCCGGCTCCGTGGGCGCCTGCATCGATGCGGCCTCCGAGGCCGGCTGCGCAGCAGGGCGTGCGGCCGATGCAGGGCCGTCGGCGGCATCAGGCGTCGCGCCGCCGCAGGCGGCCAGCGACAGGGCGAACAGGGCGAGAGCGGCACGGCGCATCGACAGGACCCGGGTCGGAAGGGCCGGTCAGTATCGCGCCGCCGCCTGAACGCGGCCAGCGCCGCGCGCGCATAATGCGTCCGACCACTCCATCGACGGGACTTGGCATGTCCACACTGGCCGGCAAGACGCTCTTCATCACCGGTGCCTCGCGCGGCATCGGTCTGGCGATCGCCCTGCGCGCTGCGCGCGATGGCGCCAACGTCGCGATCGCCGCGAAGTCGTCGGTGCCCAACCCCAGGCTGCCGGGTACCATCCACAGCGCGGCCGACGCGGTGAACGCGGCGGGCGGCCAGGCCCTGGCACTCAAGTGCGACATTCGCGACGAGGACCAAGTGCGGGCCGCAGTCGCCGCCACCGTCGACGCCTTCGGCGGGATCGACATCTTGGTCAACAACGCCAGCGCGATCTGGCTGCGCGGCACCCTCGACACGCCGATGAAGCGCTTCGACCTGATGCAGCAGGTCAACGCCCGCGGCAGCTTCCTGTGCGCGCAGGCCTGCCTGCCGCATCTGCTTGCCGCCCCCGAACCGCACATCCTGACCCTGTGCCCGCCGCCGTCGCTCGATCCCAAGTGGTGGGCGCCGCACACCGGCTACACGCTGGCCAAGATGGGCATGAGCTTCGTCACGCTGGGCCTGGCGGCCGAGTTCGGCCCGCAGGGGGTCGCGGTCAATGCGTTGTGGCCGCGCACTCTGATCGGCACCGATGCCTTGAACATGATTCCCGGCGTCGAGCGCGGCAACGGCCGCAGCCCGGCGATCATGGGCGATGCGGCGCACGCGATCCTGGTACGGCGCGCTGCCGGCTTCCACGGCCAATTCCTGATCGACGACGAGGTGCTGCGCGAGGCGGGGGTCGAGGACTTTTCGCACTACGCGCTCGATCCGAGCCAGCCCTTGCTGCCCGACCTGTTCCTGTAAGCGCGTCCACGCGCCTTCGGCCCGTGGATTCCGCGAATCGGCGGTCCGGTCGGCGCCCGAATGCGCGAGAATGCGCGATTCCACTCCCCGAGCGATTTCCCCGGCATGAGCACCGCGACCGACGCCCCGCTGTCCCTGGCCCGTTATGTCCTGCCGGTGTACCGGCCGCGCGCGCTCGTGCTCGAACGCGGCCAGGGCGCACGCCTGTGGGACGACGCCGGTCGCGAGTACGTGGACCTGTCGGCGGGGATCGCCGTGTGCGGCCTCGGTCACAACGATCCCGACCTCCTCAAAGCACTGGTCGAGCAGGCCGGCAAGCTGTGGCACACCAGCAACGTGTTCTACAGCGCACCGCCGCTGCAGCTGGCGGCCGAACTGGTCGAGGCCAGCGGCTTCGCCACGCGCACATTCCTGTGCAACTCCGGGGCCGAGGCCAACGAGGCGGCGATCAAGCTGGTGCGCAAGTGGGCTGCGGCGCAGGGCCGCAGCCCCGATCGCCGCGTGATCGTCACCTGCCGCGGCAGCTTCCACGGTCGCACCCTGGCCACGGTCACCGCGACCGCGCAGCCCAAGTACCAGGCCGGCTACGAGCCGCTGCCCGGCGGCTTCCGCTACGTGGACTTCAACGACATCGCACAGCTCGAAGCGGCCATGGCCGGTGGCGACGTCGCCGCGGTGATGCTCGAGCCGGTGCAGGGCGAGGGCGGGGTGATGCCCGCTGCCGATGGTTACCTGGCGGCCGTGCGCGCGCTGTGCGATCGCCACGACGCCTTGCTGGTGCTCGACGAGATCCAGTGCGGCATGGGACGCACCGGCACGCTGTTCGCATTCCAGCAGGACGGCGCGACGCCCGACATCGTCACCCTGGCCAAGGCGCTCGGCGGCGGCTTTCCGATCGGCGCGCTGTTGGCCGGGCCGAAGGTCAGCGATGCCATGCAGTTCGGCGACCACGGCACCACGTTCGGTGGCAACCCACTGGCCGCCGCAGTCGCGCGCGTCGCGCTGCGCAAGCTCGCATCCAAGCAGATCGCCGAGAACGTGGCGCGCCAGTCGCGCGCGCTGCGCGATGGTCTGGCCGCGCTCGATGCCGAGTTCGGTCTGTTCTCCGAGGTCCGTGGCCGCGGCTTGATGCTCGGCGCCGTGCTGCGCCCCGAGCACGCCGGACAGGCCGCCGCGATCCTCGACCGCGCCGCGCACCACGGCCTGCTGCTGCTGCAGGCCGGGCCCGACGTGCTGCGCTTCGTGCCGGCGCTCAATATCACCGACGCCGACATCGCCGAAGGCCTGGCGCGCCTGCGCGCCGCGCTGGCCGATCATCTCGCGGCGGGGTGATGGGTGGCGGCGCATGCTGCGCCGATCGCATCGTATGGGCTGTCTAGGGCAGCCCATGCCGCCGCAGCACCCGCCGCAGCGAGCGCGCGTCGTGCACGGTGTCGGCCTGCAGCCCGGCGGCGCGTGCACCGCGCACGTTGGCGAACAGATCGTCGACGAACAGCGCGTGCCGGGCCTCGACGCCGAAGTGCGCGAGCGCCCGCTCGAAGATCGCGCGCTCGGGCTTGCGCGCCTGTAGCGCGCCGCTGCACAGCACACGGCCGTCGAGCGCCGGGAACAGTGGCGCGACGATGCGGCGCATCGCCTCGGCCATCAGCGCGCCGTTGTTGCTGAGCACGCCGATCGGCACGCGCTGTGCGACCAACGTCACAAGCGCCAGGACCGCGGGATCCACGCGGCTGGCGCTCACGCGTGCGTCGATCCACGTCTTGGCGTCGATGCTGCCGCCCAGTGCCGCGCCCAGCCGCTGCAGATAGGTCGCGGTGTCGATCGCGCCACTGTCGTAGGCCCGCTCCAGACCCGAATCCAACAGCGCCGCGTCGACCCGGGCTGCCGAGCAGCCTGCGGCGCGTGCCAGCGCGGCCAAGCGTGTCGCATGCGTGTAGTGCGCAAGCACGCCGTCGAAGTCGAACAGCACCAGCGCCGGTCGGGGCCGCGCGCTCAATGCGAAGCGTCGTCCGCGGGCAGGCTGTGGCCGCAATGCCGGCAATACAGCGCACCCTGTTCGTGGTCGGTCAGCGCACACCCGTCGCAGCGGACGTGGCGCCGCTTCGGACGCAGGGTGCTGGCGAGTTCGGCGGTGTAGATGCCGGTCGGCACGGCGATGATGCTGTAGCCGATCAGGATCAGGATCGAAGTGATGAAACGGCCGAACGGCGTGCCCGGGGAGATGTCGCCGAAGCCGACGGTGCCCATCGTCACGACCGCCCAGTACATGCCGGTCGGGATCGACGTGAAGCCGTGCGCCGGGCCTTCGATGACGTACATCAGCGCGCCGAAGATGACCACGATCGTCACCACCGTGCACACGAAGACCGCGATCTTGCGCCGACTGCGCACCAGGGCGCCGATCAGCACCCCAGCCTCGGACGAGTACTGCACCAGTTTGAGGACGCGGAAGATGCGCAACAGCCGCAGGACCCGAATCACCAGCAGGTACTGGCTGCCGGCGACCAGCAGCGACAGATAGCTGGGCAGGATCGCCAGCAGGTCGATGACGCCGAAAAAGCTCGTGGCGTAACGCAACGGACGCCGGACGGCCCACAGGCGGAGGCAGTACTCGATCGTGAACAGGACGGTGAACACCCATTCCGCGACCAGCAACGCCTGGTGCCAGCGCGCCTTGATCGACGGTTCGCTGTCGAGCAGAACGACGACGACGCTGGTCACGATCGTCGCGATCAGGGCGAGATCGAAGTTGCGTTCGGCGGGCGTGTCGTGGTGGAACAGCAACCGATAGCAGAGGTTGCGAACCCCCGTCGGGCTGCCGGGCAGGAAGTCGCGTTCGAACACGCTGGCCTGCGGATCGGACGTCTGCGCCGGGCCGCCCGCCGGCTTCATGACGCCCCGACGATCGGGAATGCGCTGCGAGCGGCTTCGAGGGTCGCGCCGATCACATCGGCATTGTGCGCCGAGGACAGGAACCCGGCCTCGAACGCCGACGGCGCGAGGAACACGCCGCGTTCGAGCATCGCTTGGAAGAACCGGTTGAAGGCCGCCGTGTCGCAGGCGACGGCCTGCGCATAGGTGTCCACACTCGGCTGGTCGGTGAAGAACAGCCCGAACATCGCGCCGACGCGGGTGGTCGTGAACGGCACGCCGGCTTCGCGCGCCGCCGCTTCCAGGCCGTCGCAGAGCGTGTGCGTCGCGGCCTCGAGCGCATCGTGGAAGCCCGGCTCGGAAATCAGGTCGAGCATCGCCAACCCGGCCGCCATCGCCACCGGATTGCCGCTCAGGGTGCCGGCCTGATAGATCGGGCCGGCCGGTGCGATCTGTTCCATCAATGCGCGCCGGCCGCCATAGGCACCCACCGGCATGCCGCCGCCGATGATCTTGCCGAACGTGCTCAGGTCCGGCGTCACCCCGTAGCGCGCCTGCGCGCCGCCGAGCGCGACGCGGAAGCCGGTCATCACCTCGTCGAAGATCAGCAGCGCACCGTGCTGCGTGCACAACGCGCGCAGATGCTGCAGGTAGCCCTCGCGCGGCGGCAGGCAGTTGGCGTTGCCGACCACCGGTTCGATGATCAGCCCGGCGATCTGGTCGCCGGCGCGCGCGAACAACTCGGTGGCGGCGTCGAAGTCGTTGTAGGGCAGGGTCAGCGTGAGATCGGCCAGCGCCTTGGGCACGCCCGGCGAGGTCGGCACGCCGAAGGTCAGCGCGCCACTGCCGGCCTTGACCAGGAACGAATCGCCGTGGCCGTGGTAGCAGCCTTCGAACTTCACGATGCAGCTGCGACCGGTCGCGCCGCGCGCCAGGCGGATCGCCGACAGCGTGGCCTCGGTGCCCGAATTGACCATGCGCACCATCTCGCACGAGGGCACCAGCGCGGTGATGCGCTCGGCCATCGTCACCTCGGCGGGGCACGGCGCGCCGAACGACAGTCCATCGCCGATCGCGCGCTTGACTGCCTGCCGCACCTCGGGGTGGTTGTGGCCGACGATCATCGGGCCCCAGGAGCCGACGTAGTCGATGTAGCGATTGTCGTCGACGTCGAACAGGTACGGGCCGTCGGCGCGCTGCACGAAGAACGGTTCGCCGCCGACCGACTTGAACGCGCGCACCGGCGAATTGACGCCGCCGGGCAGCAGCGTGCGGGCGCGGGCGAACAGAGCTTGCGAACGGGCGGTATCCATGACGACTCCAGAAAAGAGGGGCGGGCTCAGAGCCCGAAGCAGGCGCGGTAGGCGCGCGCGGCGCCGGCGGGGTGCGGCGCATCGAAGACGCCGCTGACGACGGCGACCAGATCCGCGCCGGCCGCGACGAGCGTGCGTGCATTGTCCGGGGTGATGCCGCCGATCGCCACCCGCGGCACACCCAGCGCGGCCGCCTCGCGCAGCAGTGCGGGACGTGCGCGCCGCGCCGCCGGCTTGGTGGGCGAGGGATAGAAGCTGCCGAAGGCGACGTAGCTGGCGCCGGACTCGACCGCGCGCACAGCGAGTGCGCCGTCGTCGTAGCAGGACGCGCCGAGGATCGCCTGCGCACCCAGCGCCGCCCGCGCCTCGACGAGCGCGCCATCGTCCTCGCCCAGATGTGCGCCGTCGGCGCCGAGTTCGGCCGCCAGCCGCCAGTCGTCGTTCACCAGCAACGGCACGCCGGTGGCCCGGCACAGCCCCAGCAATGCGCTGGCCTGCGCCCGTCGCAGCGCTGCGTCGGCGCGCTTGTTGCGGTACTGCAGCCAGGTCGCATGCGGCAGCACGCTGGCGACCCGCGCCAGCAGCCGTGCGGTGTCGATCTCATCAGGTGTAAGGAGGTACAGCCCGCGCGGCGGCTCGATCGGGGAAGCGTTCATCGGCATGGGTTCCGGTCCACGGGACGCGATGGGACAATGCGGCTCCGGACCGACACCGCTGCAGCCGCCATTATCCGATGAACGACACTTCGACGCAGACCGCCTACCGCACGTGGATGTGTGTGGTCTGCGGTTTCCTCTACGACGAGGCGGCGGGCCTGCCCGAGGAGGGCATCGCGCCGGGCACGCGCTGGGAAGATGTGCCCGAGACCTGGACCTGTCCCGACTGCGGCGTGACCAAGGACGACTTCGAGATGATGGTGCTCTGAGTCCACGTCGCTCGGCCGGGCGCGCGCTCGCGGCGGGTCAGTGCGCGCGATGGCGATGCAGGCCGGCCTCGACCAACCGCTCACGGATCGCATCGGCATCCTCGGCCTCGGGCGCCGCCTGCAGGTAGCGGGCCAGGTCGTCGCGCGCGCCCGCCATGTGCCCCAGCGCCAGGTAGGCGAGCCCGCGGTCGCGCAGTGCATCGCATACGCCCGGATGCAGGGTCAGCAGGCGGTCGGCGCAGCGCGCCGCGCGCGCCCAGTCGCCCGCCTCACGATAGCCCGCATGCAGATTGCGCAGGATCCGCATCACCGTCGCGCGTGCCGTGGCCGGGCGCAGCAGCGCGGCAAGTGCGTCGTCGTCGGGCGCCGCCCCGCCCAGGTGCGCCGCCGCACGCATGCGCAACTCGTCGATGTCGAGCGGCCGCCCGCCGTTGAACGGGTCCATGATCAGCATGCCGTCGCCGACCGGTAGCCGGACCAGGAAGTGGCCGGGAAACGAGATGCCCGTCAGCGGGACGCCGAGCCGGCGCGCGACCTCGCACTGCACGATCGCCAGCGAGATCGGATTGCCGAGCCGACGCGCGATCACATCGCTCAGGTAGCTGTTGCGGGGATCGTAGTAGGTCGCCTGGTCGCCGGTGTAGCCCACCTCTTCGAACAGGTGCCGGTTGATCGCCTGCATCTTCAAGGGGCCGGCCTCGATCGCATCGACCTCGATCCGCAGATGCGCCGCATGCGCCTGCATCCGGGCCACGAACGGGCGCGCGTCGAGGTCCGGGTACTCGTCGCGCGCGACCAGCAAGGCCGCCTCGAATAGCGGCAACGCGGCGGGCGCCATCCCGCCGACCTGCGCCCAGGTCAGCGGCGGCTGCTCCGGCGTCTGGCTGCGCCCCGCGGATCGTTCAAGGCACATGGATCGCCGGCGACAGCGTCAGCACTGCGCCATCGCGCAGGCCGATGCGCTGCGCCTCGCCGGCATTGAGTTCGAGCACGTAGCGCGCCGGCGCCTTGCTGGGATACGAAGGGCAGCGGTTGCCGGCCGAGCACGGCGGCACGTCGCGTTGCTGGGAGACCAGGCGGCGCTCGCCATCGAAGTACAGGATGTCGAGCGCGATGCGGGTGTTCTTCATCCAATAGGCCTGCGGCGCCTCGGTCTCGTGCACGAACAGCATGCCGTGGCCGTCGGCGAGCGTATCGCGGAACATCAGGCCACGGGCGCGGGCCTCGTCGGTACTGGCGATTTCCACCTGATACCGGTGGCCCGCCAGCTCGACCCAGGGCGTACCGCTCGCACATGCAGGCAGCAGCGCCGCGAACAGACACAGCATCAGGACACGGATCGCACGCATGGCCAAGTCGCCTCGAAGGAGAAGCCCACACCTTTGGACAAGCGCCGACGGCGGTCAAGGTGGCGGCGGTGAAAATAACGCTATGCAAATGTGACGGTCTTGTGCACAATGCGCGCCCCGCAACGCTGCGTCGACGCTGAGGTCGGCCAGGGAAGCGGGGACCGGTCGGACTTCTGGGGTTTCACAGGGAGTTGACAGATCGGGAAGCTGCGCTAAGATGGGCGGCTCCTTCGGCGGAAACGAACTTCGGTTCGGGGCACGAAGGGAAGGCAAGAAGATTCACCGAAAGGTGTTGACGAATGCCAAAACCG